>JAEZKL010000017.1 GCA_023415475.1 Bacillota bacterium
GAAATAAAAAAAGCCCCAAGTATAATATATACTTGAGACGAATGTTATCCGCGGTACCACTCAAATTGACCTAAGAAATAGCAGCTTTTGCTAATTTCTTATATCCACTTACCTTTCATATACGAACTATATATGCCATGCTGATAACGGTTATGGTTTCCGTCAACGCCTACTATGATTTCGGGTTGCCCTCAAAAGCCCATTCAGCTAAAAACTCCATATCGCATTCCCACCACCAGCGACTCTCTGAAATGACGTACTAAAGCTTACTCTTCTTTCTCAACGGTTTTACTTATTAATGAATTCATATTAATACCTGAATTTTGATTTGTCAATACTTTAATTCAAAAAAGTATTATGCAACAATGCCATGCATAAAATGAAATATTCTGCAAAACACTACTAGAAAACAGGAAAGGAGTGCACAACTATGAGCAACAGCAAGGACACATCTTCTAAACAACAGGGTAAGAGCAGTGTTTCTAACGATTACAAATACAGTCCCAGGGTAGAGAATCCGAATCCTAAATCCACAACAGACAAAAGACCCTCCTCGGGCAATATAAAAGGAGTGTAATCGGATCTTCTGCAATAATCTTATGAAATGGTAACGTTGCGTTTATGCTTAAAGATCCCCCGGCCATTTGACCGGGGTTTTATTCATGACAACACATTTTCTCGCGTAGCGTGAAATTCATTGCATCGTTATTACGTCAACTTTTTGATTGGTATTAGACTTCGTATCAATTTTTCTTGAAGTCTGCCGGAAATGCCGGATTAATTGCATAGAAATTCCTGGAGTCAAGCTCATCCTGGATGATGCGAAGTGCTTCGCCGAATCTCTGGAAATGGATAATTTCTCTTTTTCTTAAGAACTTAATCGGGTCGCATACCTCCTGATCATGCACAAGGCGAAGAATGTTATCGTAGGTCGTTCTTGCTTTTTGTTCTGCTGCCATATCCTCAACTAAATCGGTAATCGGATCACCCTTGCTCTGGAAGAAGGTCGAGGTAAACGGAACCCCGCCTGCGGATTGAGGCCATAAGCCAAGTGTATGATCAACATAATACTTCTCGAAGCCGCCTTCCATGATCTCAGCAGGAGTAAGATCTCTCGTCAACTGATGAACAATTGCACTAACTATTTCCATGTGTGCAAGCTCTTCTGTACCTATGTCAGTTAAGATAGCTACTACCTTTCTATTTGGCATTGCATAACGTTGTGACAGGTAGCGCATCGATGCTGCTAATTCTCCGTCCGGTCCACCGAATTGGCTCATGATAACCTGTGCTAATCTCGGATTTCTCTCTGTAATATTTACAGGATGTTGTAATCTCTTCTCATAACTCCACATACATTAGCACCTTCCTTCCCAAGGCCATGGTTCATCCACCCAGGTCCAACGATTATCTACCTCTACACGATATGACTCAATGGGTCCATAGCATTTCGTATATTCATGCATTGCTTCATTTCTAACCTTTGAAATTCTGGTCCAATAATCTAAAGCGGCTCTGTCGGTCGGATGAGTATCCAGAAATAATCTGAGATCATCCATGACAAAGCTGGTAGCTTCGATACATGCAAATAATTTCTCTCTACTATTTCCGTCCATCCTATTTACAACCCCTTCCATACCATTCTAGGTTAAGCTCCCTAAAAAGTGTTCCATTTGCCAATGCCTCGAATTCATTGTCAAACAAATCCCGGAAGCGTTGCCAGGGTACATAGCACATACCAATCGGAAAACGCTCCTGATTATCATCAAAGCAATTTCTTTCGTACATATCCTCCACACGACCACTTATAACATCGCCACATACAGGTTCCATCGACTTGTAAGGCATTCTGCCGCCTCGGTTATAGCCGTTGTTGTTACCTTGCATGCCGCGATACATTCGTCTATCCATATAACTAGACTCTCCTTTCAAATACATTCATTTTAGCGAGCAACAAGTGTATTTGTTTTGTTGTTCTATACATATTATGAGGTACGGACAATTCTGTGCCTGTATATCAGAGTTTCTCAGCATGATACTGTTTATTTTGCGTTTCACATAGAAGGCATACTTCACCGTCTTTCTATTGTCATGAATAACAAAAGGCAAATGCATTATATTCTATCATCGCATTTGCCCTTCCCTTATAATAATTTAATTATATCGAACTGAGAATTAATCGAGGTCCATAATTGAGGATAATAAAACATTATGTTCCATATCCCGCTACCCGTAAGAGAAAGCTCCCTTACCATCTCATTAATACTGTTAATACTCCTAACGTCAACAAACCATACGATACGTTCCACCGGTGCCACAATGGCTTGGTTATAATAAAAGAAAGGGGTCTTCGAATTCTCATCGAACTGTATGACTGCCCCTGTTTCATAAGCCAACTCGAGCACCGAGTTGATCGTCATCGAAGTAGCTACTGTTCTTCCTGGAATAAAGGGAAGCTGCCAATCATATCCGAATATTTGATTCCCGACCATAACCTTTTGCGGTGGAACGCTCTGCACCACATGCTCTATCAACTGCCTGACATGGTTGATATTACTGACGGGTGCCGGCGGATTATAATTATTACCCCAAAGGAATCGGAGGAATATGATATCATGTACATAGGAGCTTAGAGTGGCATAATCAATCGGTTCCAAAATGACATCCCCATTCTGTACCTCCAAATTGTAATTGATTGTAACAAAGAACAGTAATCCTTCCTGTTGAAGGCGCTCTGAGACCTTCTTCACAAAGCTTAGGTACAATGGTTGGCTGTTACGATTCAAATAGTTTAATACCATATTGATACCGCGATAACCTTTACTTTTCATAATCATAATTAATTGCTCAATAAGATGATTCTGATATTCTTCACTTAAAAGAATGTTAAATGCCTTCTCGATATTAGGTTCTCCCGTAGGAGACAACGTCGTTACCATCAATAGAGGCATCACCCCGTACTCCAGAGAAGTACTGATTATCTCCGTATCATCACGTTGTTGTATGATATTACCCTTGTCTGTCGCTGTATAATTAAAAACAGAAAGGTAGGTTAGGTTAGGTAATACCTTTAATAATATCTCCCGATTAATAAACGTAAAGACATAACCGTTGGCAGTAATGCTTCTAACCGTATTGTAGCTTATAATCAATGTCTCTCCGGAATAAATGTATTCTCTGCCGGCAAGAAAGGAATTATTTCTCAATATTTGCATTAATGAGATTTGATATAAATCTGCAATACCTTGTAAGGTATCTCCCTCCTGGACGACATGTGATTGCTTTGGAAATGCTATTATTAAGGACTGCCCCACTATAATACGATCAGGAGATGGCAAACCATTATCATATACAAGCCGTTCCGCCGAAATACCAAATCGTTCCGCTATGGAAGCAACCGTATCCCCTTCCTTCACTACATAGATCTCCATAAATATCCTCACATTTAATTGTCATAATAATATATGAAAGTTGCATAGAAATATTTATTATTCATATAAATATTTGATAAGTAGGAGATACGCAATTAGAATGCAAATGCTACGAAGGGTATTCAGAATTGTACAAACAGATGTCGAATTATTGTCTTTATTGTATTATTATCTGACTATAATGCTGATAATGCCGAATAAGGTTATTAATGGACTGCAAAACATTGACAATGCTACTATTTTACTATATATTTTAGATATAACCAGCGTTTAATATGTGCTAAAAGGGAGCGTTACCATGTATCATTTTATTATTAATCCAAAATCCAGTTCCGGAAGAGGTATCCGCTTTTGGTGGGTCGTAAAGGATGAACTGGATAAGCAGAAAATCGAATATAATGCGGTATTTACAGAATATAAAGGACATGCTACGGAGCTTTCAAAGCAGATTTGCGAAGATTATCCCGGTATCAAGAACATCGTCATAGTAGGCGGAGATGGAACCGTGAATGAAGTATTGAATGGTATAGATCGTTACAGTGAGGTACTACTAGGATATATCCCCTCCGGTTCCAGCAACGACTTGGCAAGAAGTCTGCAGATACCGAAGGATCCGTTGGAGGCCTTATCACATATATTAAAACCTACCAAGTTCAAATATCTGGATCATGGACAGATTACCTTCTTGGACAAGGATCAGCTTCCAAGGAAATTCGCCTGCTCCAGTGGTATGGGTTATGATGCGGCAGTTTGCCTTGAGGTACAGGAATCACCTCTTAAGAAGAGCTTGAACCGTTTTGGCGCTGGCAAATTTGTCTATATTGCTATTGCTATTAAGCAGGTTCTGACTGCTCCCCGGATGAATGCAACGGTTATTGTGGATGGAGTTACTAAGGGGCCTTATCAAAAGGTACTTCTGATATCCAGCATGATTCATAAATATGAAGGCGGCGGACTCCTTATGGCCCCTAATGCAGATCCTACCGATGGTAAGCTGACGGTAACTCTGGTTCACGGTTTAAGTAAGACAAAGGTTTTCGTTCTACTCCCAACCATTTTTACCGGCAAGCATATAAAGTATAAGGGTGTGGAGACCTTTCATTGCTCACAGATCGAGCTTCAAACCGATAATAATACCACAGTTCATACAGACGGAGAGGTTGCTTCCATCTGTTCCCACATCAAGGTTGATTGCATACACGAAAAGATACGAATGATTCTATAACGAAGGCTGGTGTTAAGATGCAACGTAGACCGTATATTCAAGTTTCATCCTTAATAATTCTGTTAAGTATAATTACGATATTAATCCAGTTTGTAGTATATTATTTTTTTGCCGCTACTTACTTGATTTGCGGCATAGCTGCCGTGATATCTCTGCTATGCTGTCATATTCTTTTGGAAGAAACCTCTACCTATGAAGCCTGTTTTAACTATTCCTCACTCATTCTGTTTATAAGCTTTGTTATTATACTCCTTTCCTATCTCGGAAAGGAGCAGGCCTTTCTGCCTTATACCGGCACTATGCTGGCGATATTAATGATCAACTGGCTTGTGCCCTGCCTTTATTGTTTTATGCGTAATATGCTGGATTATGGTACCCGCTTTGAGGATTATAATAGCTTCTATCGTAATCATAGCCTCCTATTCTTCCTGATCTATCTTGGTGTTATGCTGTATGGTATGTTTGCGGTAGGAGCTTTTCCTCTTGTTTATCGTGGGGCACTGGCTTCTGCTAATATTATTCCCTTTGAGGCAATTACTATTTTAATTGAGGATTATCTCTACGGCATTATCCCCTTGAGTGATGTCTTATTTTATCTTCTGGTACGTATCCTTATATTCCTGCCTTATGGTTATCAGATGACTCTGTTACTGCGAAGACAATCACGCCTTCTCAGATTCATAGCGCTCCTAATTATTCCGACTATTCTAGAGCTTATCCAATATATCATCATACCGAATCGCTGCGATATTGACGACGTGATTTATGCTATAATAGGTGGTATTTTAGGGTCCATTCTGTTTTACCTAATCAATTTTATTTTTCGTTCCATTACGGGTAAGAATTTTCTCGCGAAGGAAACAGATTATCCCTATGCAAATAGCAGATTACATTTCTGAAACTTGCCGGAGAGGTTTAGCTCTGCCAGAATTCCGTCAGATACCCCTTCATCGTACTTAGGTTTACCGTAACATTCGGGAACCACTCTCGGGGGAATAAATTGTAGTATTGCTTCTGGGTAAATCGTTCGTCCAGTAATAAGATTGCCCCACGATCCTCTTTCGTCCGAATCACTCTTCCGGCCGACTGCAGTACCTTATTCATACCTGAATAGAGATAAGCATAGTCAAAGCCATTACCGTTCTTTTCATCAAAATAACCGCGAAAAAGCTCGCGTTCATTACATACCATGGGTAAGCCGGTACCGACTATGATGGCACCAATCAGTCGATTACTCTTCAAATCAATACCCTCACTAAAGATTCCTCCCATGACGCAGAAGCCAATTCGGCTGCTTACAGGGTCTTCGACAAACTCCTCGAGAAAGAGCTCCTTCTCCGCTTCTGTCATATTGCTGCTCTGAACCACCAACCCCTCCAGCTCACTGCCGCCTAATTCCACTATGGTTTGAAGCAATTGGTAAGATGGAAAGAAAACCATGTAATTTCCAGTCTTCGCTCCCGTAAAATCCCTAATATAAGCAAGGATTCTCTCATACTCCTTCTCATTTCTTCTGGTATATTTGGTACTGACATCCGTACCTATCATAATCAAACGATTCTCAGTTTGAAAGGAGGATGGTGCATATACCGCATAATCATCCTTTTTACTTCCCAACTGCTCCATATAATAATTAATCGGAAGTAACGTAGCAGAGAACAGTACCGCACTTCGGCCTCGATCCATACAGGTCTGCAGATTCCTCGAGGGATCCATGCACTGCAGCTTAAGCCGGAAACGGTCCTCCTCATAATCAGTATAAATCGTATAGTTATCATCATGAATTTCATACATGCTGAGAAAATGTCTGATGTCCATATACAACCGAAGGATCTCATCCTTTCCGTCGGTTATAAAGCCTTCCTGAAGAAATATTTCATATTCAGCCATCAGGCTGATCAGATGCATTACAAATCCATCCACATTATCTAATACCTCAAAATCATCACAGTCACGACGCAGTTTCAAGAGATCATTGTTACAGTGGTCAATCAGCCTGGACAGCTTGGCACTTTTATCCTTAATCAGACGCTTAACCTCAAGGAAATTATCCTTATAGAGAACCGCACTATACATCTCTCTGGCTCGGTCCACCAGGTTATGAGCTTCGTCGATCAGGAATACATAATCACTAGGCTTTTCATTCATAAAGAAACGTCTGAGATAGACATTGGGGTCAAAAGCATAATTATAATCGCAAATGATCGCATCCGACCACAGGGTAACATCGAGTCCCATCTCAAAGGGACATACACAATGCTTCTCTGCAAACGAGATTATATCATCTCTGGTGATATCATTCACATGAGTTAACAGATCATAAACTGCATCGTTGACACGGTCAAAATGCCCCTTTGCTCTTGGACAGGCTCCCGGATTACAATCCGGCTTGTCCAGGATACAGACCTTTTCCTTCGCCGTTATCGTAACTACCTTCAAATGAAGACCATGGTCACCAAGAATTCGGAAGGTTTCCTCTGCTACGGTTCGAGTGATCGTCTTGGCAGTCAGATAGAATATCTTCTCTGCTATTCCTTCTCCCATCGCTTTAACCGTAGGAAATATGGTTGATATCGTCTTTCCGACTCCGGTCGGTGCCTCAATAAAAAGCTTCTTCTTTCTCAGGATGGTCTTATAAACGCCGGTAACCAGTTCCTTCTGCCCCTCCCGATATAGAAAGGGGAAATCCAATCCCTTGATTGCCGTATTTCTTTTCTCCGTCCACCGGATCTGCCAGGAGGCCCACTTAGCATACTCCTCCACCAAATGTGTGAACCAGGTGCTAAGCTCCTCATAGGTTAAGGTCTCTTCAAAATATCTTATATTCTCTGTCTCCAGATTGCAGTAGGTCAACCGTATTCCGATACGGCTATGCTCAAACTTGGTTGCATAAATATAGGCATAGCACATCGCCTGCGCCCGGTGCACTCCTATGGGTTCTGTCAGGTGCGATAGCTCCATATAGACACCTTTGATCTCATCTATTATTATCTCCGGAGGATTTGCTTCCTCTTCTTCAAAAATAAGAATCGAGAAATCCTCCATGATTGAATTGCTGTTGTTAATGATCCCATCCGCTCTTCCTTCAATAGTTAATTCAAAGTTAATCCCATCCCCAGAAACCGGTACAGTAATGCTAAGGGGAACCTCAGCCGTATAATTGGCACCCATCTGCTTTTGCAGCTTACGATGCATTTTGCCTCCCGCCTGCATCGCATCTACTTCATTTCTCCCTCTTGTATTGTCAAGGTCTCCGGAGCAGAGAATAAACTCCACAAGATTACGTACCGATATTTTGATGTTTTTGATCTCGTCCATTCTCTTCACCGCCAAAAATTAGATTGAAAGCTTCGCAAACTTTTTATGAATCATGTATTACTAAAAGCACCTTAAAATAAAAGATTTTAAGATGCTCTTAGTATTAATATTATAGCATAATGTAATGATACTGCCAAGTAAAACAAAACATTTGTTTGATTTATATATGCCATATTATCCTCTTCCTCATCAGAGAACCGTATTCATAACTATTCGTGCACTCATATTATCAACTTTGACATTGGGTCTGAACTGTAACCACTTTTATTTCAAATTAAGTTAAAGTGCTTGCATTTTTTACCTCAATCTGGTACATTCTACTTATATTCCTATGCTATTTTTTGTAAGGAATATACAAGCCGGATTCATGAGTGTTGAAGCAACTTATCGACTACATGTGAATTCACTTGACATGCATAAACGAACGGAACAATTCTGTCGTTAGCCATTAATTAAAAAAGCGAGGTAGTATTATGGGTGAGCATAATCACGGAAACGGCTGCGGCTGCGGTCACAATCACGAACACGAGCATGATTCAATTACATTATCTTTAGATGACGGTACGGAAATTAATTGCATCGTATTAGAGATTTTCACAGTAGATAATAAGGATTATATTGCATTGCAGCCGGAGGAAGGCGAAGCAGAGGATGACAATGTATTCTTATACCGTTTTATACAGGAAGGCGATGATGAGCCTCAGCTTCTCAATATCGATGATGATGATGAATTCGAAGCAGTCGCTGATGCTTTTGAGGAAATGTTGGATTCCGAAGAATACGACGACATGTTCGATGACGAATTTGATGATCTAGACGAATCAGAAGAAGAATAATTAAGCTTTTCCGATCAACAAAGGAGCTATTACAAGGTTTGTAATAGCTCTTTTAGCGTCGTTTACCGGAGGGGTTTTCGTCTTTACCATTATCACGGAGCTCGTCAAGAAAGCGTGACCATTGTGTTGTCTTATTATACCGCTCCTTAGCACTGTAGATATACAGATATTCTCTCGCTCTGGTCATTGCTACATAGAAAAGACGGCGCTCCTCCTCTATATCCGCCTCCAGAACAGCCTTCTTATGCGGTATAATTCCTTCATTGGCATCGACAATGAACACCACCCTATATTCCAGTCCTTTGGAGCTATGCATGGTTGCAATGGTAATGCTGTCAGCAGGATGCTTCCGACTTTCTAAGGTCTGCTTCTTCAGCTCCTCCCGATACGTCTCCATATACTCGAACCATTCTGCACAATTCTTAAAACCCCTTGCACTTTCCTGTAGCTCATCCAAAACCTCAATAAGCTCCTCAAGCTTAATCTTACGGTACTCAGCATATTCCTTCAGATAGTCTTCATATCCAATCCCTCTTCGGATATAATTAACTGCAGCATAGGGATTCATCCCGTCCAGTACACCAAGATCATACTCAAACTGGGTCAGTCGCTCCAGCATCCAGTTCTTATCCTCATAATAATCCTTCACAGCTTCAAAATCTACCTCCGGACTGTCGAAGCACTCCCGGTTAACATATCGCTTAGGCCGGTTAATAATCTGCAGATACAAGCTTCGATCTGTACGCCCCATCGCTAACTTAAGATATGCAATGATATCGGCAGCAATCCAATGGTCAAAAATATTCGGCAGACTTTCCTTCATTGTAAAGGGAATATTATATTCCATCAGCTTATGAAGCATTGCACCCGAACCGAGCGTGGTTCTGAGTAAAATCGCCATTTGGGACAGTGCAATTCCTTCTCTGTTTATTCTCAGTATTTCCTGGGCAAGCTCCCGGTTCTCTTCTACCAGACTATTATAGCTCCTGATTACAACCTCTGTGTCGGCTTGAATCACAGGCATGATCTGTTTGGTAAATCGATGTTCATTGTGCTCAATCAGCTTAGCGGCCGCATGAAGGATGGAGGGAACACTTCGATAATTCTTATCGAGATATACCCTCTTACAATCCGGATAATCAAGCGGGAAGTTAAGCATGATCTCCGGCTTAGCCCCCCGGAAGCGATAAATAGACTGATCATCATCTCCAACAATGAATAAATTATTCTTAGGGAGTGCCAGCATCCGGACAATGTCATATTGGACCATATTAATATCCTGAAATTCATCGATCAGAATATAACGGAATTTATTCTGCCATAGCTTAAGTATATCCGGGCGTTTGGATAGGAGCTCATAGCAGAGCAGGAGCATATCATCGAAATCAATCAGGTTGGCTTTGGACAATCTCCGGTTATATTCCGTATAGATCCCACGGAACACCTCATCTGCGCAGCTGATGGAATAATAGTTGGTCAGATCCATCCGGCTTCCTTTCACCAGGCTGATTTCCGAGAAAAGCTCCGAGATGAACTCCTTCTCATCGTCAAACTCCAGTCCATACTGATGAACTATCTCCTTCATGCATTGGTATCTGATATCCTCCCTGGCTATGTTACTGGCATCCAGATGATAAGCATATCTTAGCATCGTGAAAAAGATCGCATGAAAGGTACCGAAGTTTACCTTCGTCTGCTTCGCTCCGGTTTTCTTAAGAAAGCGCTCCTTCATCTCATTAGCCGCTGCCTTCGTAAAGGTAATCACCAGAATCTGCTCCTCCGGGATACCCTCCTGTTCGATCAGATATCTTGTACGCTCTGTGATAACTAAAGTCTTACCGGAACCCGGACCTGCCAGAACCAGCATTGGTCCATCCTTATGAAGCACCGCCTCTCGCTGTGCCTGATTCATCTGTATATTCATTATTATGCCTTTCATAAACAGGTACTATGGATTAATTGGAAAAAGAAATGAAGATTTGCCTTAGAACGATTCCAGAGCTTAAAAGCAGACTCTCCTGCATGATTTTATAATCCGTATGGAATATAACTGCATATCCTTCTGTTATATTCCATACGGAATGATTTACTTCAATGAAACATAATATCTCCTAGACTGCTGCTGCAAGCTTTTCAATCGCTTTTCTGATTCTGAGAAGGCTCTCCTCTTTGCCAAGGATGTTCATAATCTCATAAGCTCCACCGGGTGTAGATTGCTTTCCGGATACCGCGGTTCTTACCGGCCATAAGCCTTGACCATTCTTGATACCTTGTTCAGTAATATAGTTCATGATAACTCGCTCAACCTCAGCTTCGCTGTAATCCTCCAGCGATTCAAATCGCGGAAGGAGATCCTGCAATACTTTTAGGGAACTCTGGGCATCGGTCTTCATCTTTTTATGCGTATACATCTCAGTATCATACTCGGGAAGCTCATCAAAGAAATCGATAATCCCCTTGATGTCTACCAAAGTCTCGATACGAGTCTTTATCAGAGCTGCTATTTTTCTTGTATCCAGCTCCTTCTTTACTACCTCCTTGATATAAGGCAGTGCAAGCTCATAAAACTTCTCGAACTCCATATTCTTCAGATATTCCCCATTCATCCAACGCAGCTTTACAATATCAAATACTGCAGGCGCTTTATTGATATGAGTGAAATCAAACTCGCGTATCAATTCCTCTAAGGACATTATCTCAGTGTTGTTAGCCGAGCTCCAACCAAGAAGTGCCACAAAGTTAATGATTGCCTCGGATACAAAGCCCTGCTCCAGAAGATCCTCGTAGGAGGAATGACCGCTGCGCTTACTTAATTTCTTATGCTCCTCATTGGTAATCAAGGGAAGATGGACATAGACCGGCTCTTCCCAGCCAAAGTCCTGATACAGCCTGGTATATTTCGGTGTGGAGGACAAATATTCATTTCCTCTGACCACATGACTGATTTTCATCAAATGATCATCAATTACGTTGGCAAAGTTATAAGTAGGGAAGCCGTCTGATTTAATCAATATCATATCATCCAGTTCCTCATTATCTACGGTAATATCACCAAAGATAGAATCATGGAAGGTTGTTGAGCCCTCGGTGGGATTGTTCTGGCGGATGACATAGGGAACTCCGGCTGCCAGCTTAGCCTCAACCTCATCCTTGGATAGATGAAGGCAATGCTTATCATATTTTATAATCTCCTTAACCTCTTTGGACTCCTCTTCCTCCTCCTCTGAGGGATTGCCGACTGCGGTCTTTAAGGATGCAAGGCGCTCCTTGGTACAGAAGCAGTAATATGCCGCCCCCTTCTCTACCAGCTGTTTTGCATATTCCAGATAGATTCCGCTCGCCTGACGTTCACTCTGAACATAGGGACCATAGCCGCCATCCTTGTCCGGGCCTTCATCATGAATTAGTCCGGTTCCCTGAATCGTACGGTAGATAATATCTACTGCTCCCTCCACAAGGCGTTCTTGATCTGTATCCTCAATACGAAGGATGAAGGTTCCTCCTTCATGCTTAGCAATTAAATACTCATATAAAGCTGTTCTTAGATTACCTACATGCATCCTGCCGGTAGGACTAGGCGCAAATCTTGTTCTTACCTCGCTCATAACATTCTTCCTCTCATCATTGTATACTTATTGTTTCAGGTGTCAAAAGGCACTTAATCATTATTGCAGGCTCTTAATCATGTTATGATAATAGTCGTTCCAATCAAAGGTCCCGTCCATTATCTGTTTAGAATACAGACTCGAGAATGCGAGTAGTATAATAATAACTACAATTAACATAATCCCTACAAATATCAGGGTTACCCTTGCCCAATTTTTCTTGGTCGCAGGAGTTTTATTACTGAAGGCCCAAAATAATAATAATGCAATAAAACCAATCCATCCAAAATAGGGGATAAATAATAACGCTCCCAACATGGCATAGGTCCCAAGCCAGCTCATAAAGCTCATCGGCTTCTCCTGGATCCCCGTCGGAACTCCTTGCATGATATTTGGGTGATTCATTGGAATTGTTTCTTGTTGCATTCCCGGTATACTATAAAACGGTTTTCCTGTCTCAGGCCTTGCCGCCTGTGCCTGTTCTCGGAAGGATGCTCCGCAATATTCACAAAAATTTGCTGCTTCATTCTGTAGCTGTCTGCCACAATTATTACATATCATTGGTTTTCACCTCTTTTTTGCATTGTTTTTTTATTATACCACATTTATCTTAAAAATCAATTATTCATCGCAAAACAAAGCAGGTACCAATGGTCAGCTTTTTTGACAGGTACCTGCTTTCAGTCTTAGTTGTATACGAATGTGTGAATCAGCTCGAATTAGCCCTCAGTCTTCATGGCTTCTATAGCACTTATCTTCGTAGCACGTCTTGCAGGGAAATAGCCTGATATAAGACCAACCGCTACTGATATTGCTAATGCAGCAAAGGGCAGATAAATCGGTATGATTGAAAACTTCGTGTTTGCCATATCATACATGTAATTACCGGACATAAGTGCTCCGAATACCGGCGCCCCGAATTTATTAATTACAAAGGAGGCGATATAACCAAGGGTAATTCCTATTAATCCTCCAAACAAGCCAATAATTGCCGCCTCCAGTAAAAAGAGCTTACGAATATCTGTTACGATACACCCCAGAACCTTCATAATACCGATTTCCTTGGTACGCTCATAGATGGACATTACCATGGTGTTTGCAATACTGATTGCGGATACAACCATCGCAACTGCTCCCAGTGCACCCAATACCATCTGAAGAGTCTTGGAAGCCTCCTGTAAAGGCTTCAGATATTGCATCATGCTATAGGATTGGAATCCCAGCTTTTCGATTTCATCCTGGACCTTTGTAACATTATCGATATTATCTACATTCAGTTTAATCTGCTGGTATTCTTCAAGCTGTCGCATTGCCTTCTTGCGGTCTTCCATATTTAAGGTATTACAGTACTTTCGATAGAGCTGTTTGAAATATTTCAGGTCCATGTAGGTATTATAATCATATTCACTGTCCGTCTTTTCCATCTTGGCGATATTCTTCAGCGGCAGACTAAACTCCTTTTTCTTCTCATTAACCTGGAATTCGTTGAACTTAAGCACTACCTTATCCTTTTGAAGATCAACCTGAACCGGATTATAACCTCTGGAATTAGGGTCATAGAATTCATAAGGCATATTTGACCCAAATACAATCGGTGTATTATCCTCCTCAGATGGATACGTACCGTATACTAAAGCAGGAAAATCAAAGGCTTCGAAGGTATCCAGCTCCATAGCGGTAATGTAAACCCAGCCCATATATTTACCGCTATAGAGGGCAGCATTTTTTTGGATGACCGGAGAAGCTGCTCTTACATGCTCTAACTGGCGTATCTGCTTTACCAGATTATCATCCAGCTTCTGCTCCTTCATATCAATCCAGTTGCCTTCCTCATCGGTAATATCGGCATATGTATTTACCGTAATTGTAGTCAGGCCGCCCTGCTGCATAACCTGAGATTCAAAATTATTTTCCATGCCGTAACCGATGGATCTCATAATTATGATAGATAAGGAACCGATGACAACACCTAATACGGTTAATACTGTTCTTGCTTTTCTACGGGACAGATTGCGCAATCCCATTTTAAACAGATCACTAATCCTCATATAACTCAATTCCTTTTTTAATCTTTCTCTTTGCTAAGAGAACGCCTAAGGCTACACTAACCGCCAGTACAACAAATGAGATACCGATCACAAAAGGCCAGGAGGATAACAGAGGATCCTTTACCCCTGTTCCCATGGCATCCACTACCATACCTTCCTCGGTAGGCACACCTCCTCCGGTCATTCCTGTATCAGAAACAGGCTCGCTGACTGCTACCACTGTTTTTGCTAACAATATTCCATCGCTTGAAAATATATCCATATTAATCCTCCATCCTCATAGGAACCTGCCCTGATTAAATTTCTTCCTGTTCTTTTTTACGAAGCCTTGCTTTGTATACATTTATTACAACCTTTCTTGTCACAGGGATAAATACTGCAACAATAACTATTTGCAATATAACAAACAGCCATACAGGTAAGATTGCTGCCTTAGCGATCGGCATCTCAGGGTTAAACACCTCTCCGGCTCCACCGTTCTCCATTCCCGGATCAAATACGGTGGCAGGCATTACTTCGGTCTGAAAATCTTTCGTAAATTCTATTTTTTCTCCGTTACTGTCTTCAAAGGATATTCTAAGGAGACCCTTTGCTGTTCCTTCGACATTCGGCATTACATCAAAATCTGCAGGGACTGAACTACCCGCAGCAACATTTCCAAGAAAATACATATTACCGTCTGCCTTTGTAAAATCGCCTTCTACTGTAGCGATTACGTTATTCAAAGGAGATTATCCCATATTATAAAACTCAAAGGATAAGGATGCCGGACTACCGGATACAACATTGCCATCCCATGAATAGACATTCACATAATCAACTACCGGTCTTGAATTCTCTATTGCCTGAAGATTCAATTCCTCTGTTCTCTTCTCGCCTACTTCACCGGTCTCCGGATTAGGTTTAATACCCTCATACTCATATTCAATCGCAACCTTTAACGGATATGCCTTTGTGGTAGCATCTGATTTTACTTTCAGCTCTACTGTCTGCTGTACTGACTCACCGGGCTCTATCTTACTGATGAAGAAGCTGTTGCTGCCCTGGGTTACCGAGAAGATATTATCAGCCTGAGTTAAGGTAACCGTAATATTCTTCGCTGCGATAGAGGAATGCGTATTATAGATGTCAAAGGTAAAATTGAAGGTTGAACCTGCACGTAATTCCTCTGTATCTGCGACATACTTGCTGATAATCAGTTTGGGCTTGCTGTTACTGCCCAGATCATTCTGTACATCACGAATCGGTATTACAACCGGGTCGGTCGCGTCGTTTCCGCTATAGCTGAATTTTACGGAAAGATTATTAAGCCCTTCAGGAACACTAGCGGACACCTTAAGCGGAATAGAAACCTTCTTTGACTTCCCTGCTTCAACCTTTTCCACTAAAATATAAGGTTCTGAATTCGTGGGAATAAAGGTACTTCCATCCAGTCCGGGAAGAGATATCTTAATGTCTGTGATGTCAGCACCGCTTTCATTCTTCAGATCAAAGGAGACCTGCATATTATCACCGGCAATTGGCTTCTCCGGTGTCTGTTTTACATTTGTCAAAACCAGACCTGAGCTGGAAGCTCCTCCGACAATCTCCGGGTAGATGGATACGGTAGAAGTATATTTATTACCGTTCTTATCCTCATAGCCCAGGATTAAGTTAAGCTTCTTGTTACCGCTGGTTGCCTGAGAGGATATCTTTAGCGGTATCTTTGCTTCAATTTTAGCATCTGCTTTTACTCCACCAGAATAAATAGTGTCGGTAAAATAATTCTTATAAAAACCATCGGAACCTGTGGTAGCATCATCGATTTTAACAGTAACATTCTCGGCTTTTTGTCCGCCGTAATTTCTTAAAACGGCCTTTACGGTTACCCCTGCACCTGGCTTAAGCTCTCCGTCATATGTAACACTATCAATCATCAGCTCAGGAGCATTGTCATCCTTTTTTACATCAACATAGATCTGATGTATATCTGTTCCCTTGGTCCCGTCCGGATCCTTATATTCAAAGGTTGCGGTAAGTGTCTTTAAACCGGCCTCTGCATTGGACAATATTTGAATCGGAAGTCGCAAATATTTTACCTGTCCCGGCCCCATATCATCCAGCTTCATATTCGGTGTAGCATACTTGGGTGCTATTCCCGTAGTACCATAATCAATATGATAATATGCATTTTTTGCAGTAATTTGTCCTTCGTTCTTTAACACAAATGCAACTTCTGCTGTACCACCGATGATAGCTTTGTCGACCGTTATCTCGCTGATGGTAAGCTGTGCCGGTGTTAACTCATCATTCACATAAAAGTTAAGTGGCGTTTCCAGAGTATGTGATATCATACCGTCCAATCCAGGACTGGATACCTTGATTGTGACAGGATAAGCGCCTATCTTTGCTGTTTCTTTTACATTAATATCAAAATCCACATAAGTGATGCCATAATCTGAAAGATATAACACCGGAGATTGATCCTTCAGCGTTAACTTTGGCTGCGAAACTGTAAATGGCGCACTTCCTGCAGATACAGATACGATTGCACTCGTCATCGGACCTCCAAGTGCCCTCACCGGCACTCTAACATGCTTGGTTTCGCCCGGTTTGAGCACAAGCTCAGAATCGTCCATCTTATCAGCCATCATAATTCCGGTTGCATCTGCAGCATATACATTGGGTATACCGCCGACAATATTAAACAGGACCAATGCAAAAGCTATTAGCATTGCTTTTATCTTTTTATACTTTCCTTTCATACCTTTCCCTCTTCTTCCTTATATGATGTTAACCTTCTTCATTAATACCGCCATTCGGATCGATCTATGCAGTAACCGGCTGATTGGATCTCTCAATTTCCCCACTCTCAGTTGTCTGGTTCTCCTGACTTATTAGACCGGAGTCTGCAGGCGCTGGACGATCTTCCTTCAACTCTATATTCTCAACCTTACCGTCAAATATATGGATTATCTTATCCGCATATTCAGCCAGCCTACGATCATGAGTAACCATTACTATCGTCTGGTGATTAGCCTTGGCCATCTCCTTAATCAGATCCATAACCTCCTTTGAGGTCTTAGAATCCAGGTTACCGGTAGGCTCATCAGCAAAAACAATCTCGGGGTTACTGACAAATGCCCTGGCAATCCCGACTCTCTGCTGCTGTCCACCACTCATTTCCTTAGGCTTATGCCGCAATCTCGGACCCAAACCAACCTTATCCAGCATATCCTTTGCAAGCTTTTTTCTACGCTTGGCTGAGATACGCTTGAATATAAGTGGCATCTCAACATTCTCAAGAGCAGTCATAGCATTCATCAGATTATAGGACTGGAATACAAAGCCCAGGCTATCCTGGCGAAATTTAGCCAGTCCCTTTTCACTCATTTTATGTATATTCTTGCCTTTAATAATAATCTGCCCGGAGGTAAGCTTCTCAATCCCCGCCATCAGATTAAGCAATGTGGACTTACCGGAACCGGATACACCATAGAGACAACAGAATTCCCCCCGTTTAATGGTAAAACTGACATCGTCTATCGCACTGATCCGTTCCTTACCCATCCGGTAGATCTTTTTAACATTTTTTACCTCAATGATATTATCATCTTTGTTATACATCGAACACCTTCCTTACTTCACGGTCAGAATCATATATCTCCATAGATAAATCCAATCATGCCTACCTTTTGAATTAGCCAAGTGTGTTCTTTACACTTTGGTGATACAGGCACAAATGAGCCGATTGAAAATTTATGATTTTTCAATCTAATCTTACACTATATTTCTTAAATAATGACTACATAATTTCTTAAATTTTCCTTACGATTTGTTAAAATAAACCTATCAATTTATTAATCAACTATTGACCTCCTTCTTATGGAGCCGATGGTCAATAAAGCGAACAAAAACAAGCTTTAGATAAGCCCCGACCGGGACTGCCAAAAGCATACCAAGAAACCCACCCAGCGCACTGCCGAAGATAATAGAGACAATGATAATAAGCGGATGGATCTTAATGGAGCTGCTTAGAAGCTTCGGTCCAATCAGATTTCCATCGATTGCCTGAATCAAAAACAACATGATCATAGATATCAACCAAGTCCGAAGGTCTTGATTAATCAGACAGACCAGTGAGGTACTGACATAAGCCACAATCGGACCGAAATAAGGAATAAGGTTACCGATGCCGGCCAGAATTCCGATGACTATGGCGAACTTTACTCCTGTGATTGATAGCACTATACTAATTAAAAACATCATAACAAAGGCATCAATCAGCTGTCCCCGGATATATCCTGAAAACACCCTGTCCAGATCGCTTGCCATCTTTTTCAACCGATCATTCAGCGCATCCGGAAAAAGTGCTTTGCATATCTTACGTATATAAGACAAAAACATTCTTCCGTCTATCATAAAATAAAAGCCGATGATGAAGCTGAAGATAAAGGTGGTAAAATATCTCGAAATATTAGTCACGGACGTGACAGTCCCTTTGATAAATCCGGTGATATAATTGGTGAGGAAGGTTGTGGCGTCCTTTACATATTGCTGTAGCTCCTGAGATCTTATATCAAGCTTATCCAGCCGATCCAACATGGATTTATAGAAGCTGTTCCAGCCTGCCAGGTACTCCTTTCCCAGCTCTGCCACATCATCCAGAGTGATAAGCCGGATTTGATCTGTAATCGTAAATACAAGCAAAGAAATCAGACCCAGCACTACAATTACCAAAAGTGACACCGAGGTAACTGCCGCCCAGGTCCGAGGCATGACGATTCGTTTAAAAAACCTGGTAGTCTTCAGCTTGCGATACCTGCGTTCAAATACATCTACGACAGGGTCCATAAGGTAGGCAAAAACAAAACCATAGATTACCGGTTTACTTACCCTAAGCAGCCACTGTAGCCGTGTCATTGTTACCATCAGAATCATCGGCGCATTCTTGACAACCAGACTCAATGCATAAATCACAACAACGGTTATTATCACATACAGCGAAATCTGCAGATATTGCTTGTTCAGTTTATCCTTCCATTTCATTTGGTAAAGCCCTGTTCCCTTTCTCCACGCTCCAGATACTGCAGAATACAATCCACCGTACTATCGATACCGATATAATCACTTCGTAAAGACAGGTGATAATTCTCAGCTCTACCCCATTTCTCGCTCGCATGATAATTATAATAATTCGCTCTCCGCCGATCAGTTCGAAGGATTTCCTCTTCCGCTTTGTTTGCTTTCAGATGATATTGCTCTATTGCACGTCTCTTTCTCGCTTCAATGTCAGCCCAGATAAAAATATTTACAACATCACTAAAATCTCTGAGTACATAGTCAGCACATCGTCCGACTAACACGCAGGGCCCTTCCTCCGCTACTTTTCGAATCACATTGGACTGAGCAAGATATAACTGATCATCCAAGGAAAGATGAGTAAAGCCGATATCCTGATTGCCGTAAGCATTCATTCCCATCGCCAGGGAGTACAGGAGACTGTTGGAGGCCTTCTTCTCAGCATTCTCAAATGCCGCCTCCGCAAATCCGCTCTCCTTAGCTGCTCTGGATATTAGCTCGTTATCGTAAAATGGAATCTCTAATTTCTTCGCCAGCTTTGCACCGATTTCCCGTCCGCCACTGCCAAACTGCCTGCTGATTGTAATAATTTTATTCATTAAAGTCACTCCATTTCGTCCTTTATTCTTACGATTTGTTTATCTTGTATTACAAATACAGTATACCATATTTATCCATTCCTTAGAAGCTATTCTTCTAAAAATTTTTAACTATCCCAAATAAGCTCAGAAAATCCCTAGGATTTTCGAGCCTGTTCTGAGTAGTTACACTAATTTTAGATTAATAGAATGAATTTTAAGTAAATTCTCTTAGGGAGGGATAAATTCTTCATCAGCTCACAGTATAAAGCTTCGCGGAAATCCAATACCTGCTTTAGCTCCTCACCGGAGATCCGGCCCTTGCTAAATCGTGCTTTACGTACGACCTCCATTAATTTCTCAAGCTCAATTTCTTCTATATAATTCAAATGTTCCTTGACATAAGCTTCGCTCTCTTCCAGCAGCGCTTCCTTCCCCGGCAAGCCTCTTCCGGTTCTGATCATTTTTTGGATTTCACCATAGCAGAAGATAGCTCTCTTGTTGTGGTTCCGGGAATATTTGGCTTTCGTAGTAATATGCATCCGGTAGATCAGCAACAGAAGCAGAGACAGCAGAGAACCGCCAAAAATAACCCAAAGGAATATGTGATCAGACCGGCCGGAGCTTCGGGATGCCTCCTCCTGCGTGGCATCACTATGCTCTTCATTCGCCGGTTGCTGCGGTATGGGAGCCTCAAGCTCAGGTGTCGGTACTGTAGAGTCTTCCTCAAGACTTTTTATGATATTGCCATCCTCAATATTGTCACTGAATTCCTCTATATCCTCCACTACCGAAGCATTATAATCAACGGTTGAGCCCGGGGTGAATTCCACCGGTACCCAGCCGCAATTATCAAAATATACCTCTACCCAGGCATGAGCATTATAATCCATAACATTCACTTCGGATTGGGTTACCATGGTAGATTTTGTCGAGGAATTTGTATATCTGGTTGTTTCCTGCGAGCCTGCACTCCGATAGATGGCCTCCGATCCAACGGCATAGCCTTCAACATATCTGGCCGGTACACCCAGGGTGCGAAGCATCAGGGTCGCAGCCGAGGCATAATGAGCGCAATACCCCACCTTATTCTGATATACAAAATATTCTACAAAGTCCTCACCTTCCGGCAATTTTCCCGGAGTAAGCGAATATTGGGTATGCTGATTCAAATAATTCTTCACGTATTCAATTTTCTCCGTGACACTTCCTGTCTTAGTCTTTACGCGGTCCGGAGCAAAATCCCTCTTTATATTAATTAAGCCTTCTGCCGGAAGAAGGGTATAAGCTTGATAAACATAATCCCGATAAAGCTTCTCATATTCCGAATAATCAATGAGCTTCTCTAATAGGCTTTTATAGAAGGTCGGGGTATTCAGCAGGGACACGTTATAGTAATATTGAATTTCGTAACTGTCTTCTCTGATTGCCGGAGCAGCATATAAATCCTGCTCATATAAGATATTACTTAATGTACTGTAGTCCGTAAAATAGGGGGCATACAGGTATTTCTTATTCGCTCCCTTGTATTCCACCTTCATCTTACCCTGATCCATTCTGTATTCATACCAGCTTGTGTCCTCCGTAGAAGGTACGCTTGCATCTTCCTCGTTAACGATTAAATGATCAAAGAAGATATTCATTTGATTAACCGGAGGAAACAGCTTCAAGGGCAGCCGCTGCAGAAGCTTCTCGTAATCCTCCTGCATCTCGGTTGAATGCTTCTCCCATCGATCTCCGGTGTATACACTTCCCACATAACCCTTGAGATAAATACCCTCGTCGATGGATGCAATCGGTGCAGTAATCGTAAGATGTTTTGTATTCTCATATTGCACCTGGCCGGTCTTTCCTAATTCTCCTCCGTTCAAACCCGTTGAAGATACCTTTCTGGTAAACAGCTGAATATCCGAGAATTTTTCCCTAAACTCCTCTATGGAAAAATCGTTCATCATAGATTGCATCTCAGCCTTAATCTCTTTAATTTGAACCAGACTATCATAATCCTCCCTGCTTACAAATAACCTGATCAGAAAAAACATCAAAAGACTGAGCAAGCTAAACCAGACAGCGGATCGGCTGCTAATCCGATGCAACAGCGTCTTTTGCTGCCTCTCCGTGCTGTGATAATAGTTATAGCCCGAGCGAGTTAAATAGAGAAGACATACTGCATATGCAATCAGATAGGACTCCGGGGGAATCAGCCCCAGCGCAAAACAGGCGCTCACAGGAAGAAACATGAGGATACCAACGAGGCTTACCATTACATTGCGAACAACTGCCAGGGATAAAAGCCCGATGACAGGGAATAAAATCATAATTAACAGTATGGTGGTATCCGCCTCCGCTGTAGAATAATCCGCCTTAAATACCAATAGTTCCGTTCCGTAATAGACAGAGATACGTTGCAGAACCAGATTCTCCACGACAAAAAATCCGTTCAGAATTACAGACAGTCGGCTATAAAAGAACAGACCATAACATAGAACACTAAAGAACAGCTTTACCAAACCAAAAGGACGATGAAGACAAAAAGCATAAAGAAGAGCCGAGAAAGCAAGAATTGCTCCGTTTACCTGCAATGCATTACAGGGGATACCAATGGTCTGGACGAGCATAGAGATACTGCTCCAGCTCCCGATTGCAATTACAAGAAATTGAAACAATCTGGTGGTTACAGGAAATCCGGCCTTCTTTTCATCTATAATTAGTAAGGTATTATCCATGATAATACCATCATCATAATCCTGATACATACGAACACAACCTTTCTAATCCAGCCTTAATTGTTCCATATCCCGCTGAACATGGTGGGTATCAATCGTATTATAGGTAACACCGGAATCACCGTAACGTACAATAACCTCATCGGGAAAATACTTTGTCCCAGGTCGGGAATCGATCTCACCAAGATAAATCACCTGTCTGGACATTGCTTTTATTATGGACAAGCCTTCCGTTCGTTTTCTGGGCTGTTCTCCGGTGATGAAGATCAAATTGGAATACTGTTCCTTAGGATGCTCAGACTCATAGGCAGTAAGCGCATCTGTTGCAGGGGTATAAGGCATCACATGAAGTAAGCCGTCTACAGCTTCAAACAGATCCTTCTCCTGAGAAACCCTTATTCTTGTACAAGCTCCCTGTTTTTCATCATACCAGGTAAAATAATGCATCTGACCGGCCATCAGAAAAGAATAGGACAGAGACAGAGCACATTCCAGAATGGAATCCATGAAGACCATCCGATTGATCTGCGCAGGTACACACAGATCTACAAAGAGTAAAATAGAGCAGTTTAAAGGATCACTAAATTCCTTGATCATTAATTGATTCTGCTTCCTGCTAAGCTTCCAATGTATTCTCTGTTGTCTGTCTCCTTCCCGATACTCTCTGATCGAAAACACCTCAGAGGGATCATCTCCGCTTTTAACCGCTGAATAATAATCACTCTCTACAATACCGGTATGAAGATTCTTAAACAAGTTCTGAGATAATTCATAATAGACCGGAAGAACAGCCACAGTTAATTGTGCTTTTTTCTTCTTACTAAATGAGAACAACTTAAGATAATCATAAATTCTAATATTATTCAAAGAGACCTCTAAATTACCGGCATACTCGGAATATAGGTTACAAATGACGGAGGTCTTAGTATTCGCATCCACGGATACCACATAATTTTTCCTGTATTTCTGCGTAGAATAAGAATTTTTATAGGTCAGATATAGCTTAATTCGTGATACAGGAAACACAGTAGGGTTATCAATCTGTATGGAGACAGGAACGACTTCGCCCTTCTTAGCTACGTGTATAACAGATACCAGGTCAACCTTTAACCTGCCGTAAATATAGCTGAGCAAGGCAAACATAACGAACGGAATTGCCACTATGGTAAGGAAAATAATACCCATATAATATGTGTTATATAAAATTGATAATAATCCGACGGCTGACAGAGCCACCAGGTACTTAATTAAATTGCGCAGCATGATACCACCTGTGCCTTTCTAAAACGCCTCTAGGACTCCTTTGCAATAATTCTGGGCGCCTTGACCATTCGCAGGATATCTTCCAGAAGGTTGTCCACCGTAACACTATTAACACGTGCTTTCGGCTTCAATATCATTCGGTGAGCAGCCACATCCTTGAATATATATTGTACATCCGAAGGAATTACATAATCTCTGCGGTTGAGGAAAGCGATTGCCTTTACCATATTCATCATAGCCAGTGAGCCTCTCGGACTGACACCCAGCTCGATTAATGGGTTTTCTCTTGTCTGTTCCACTAAAAGTGTAATATACTCATAGATCGCATCATGGACAAATACCTCCTCTACCAGATTCTGCATGGTCAGAATATCTTCCTTCTCTACTACCTTAATCACCCTGTCCAGAGGATTAGAATTCTGGCGTTCCTTTAAAATACCTATCTCACTCTTTCGATCCGGGTAACCCATAGAGAGTCGTATCATAAAGCGATCCAGCTGGGATTCCGGAAGCATCTGTGTACCGACGGAACCGATGGGATTCTGGGTAGCCATAACAACAAAGGGCTTTGGAATCTCTCTTGTAACACTGTCCACCGTCACCTTACCCTCTTCCATCACCTCCAAAAGCGCAGATTGAGTCTTGGAGGAGGTTCGATTAATCTCATCAGCCAGAAACAGATTACACATAATTGCACCTGGTTTATATTGATATCCGTCACCATCCTTATTAAGCAAATGGAAACCTACCACGTCGGTAGGAAGTACGTCCGGTGTAAATTGCAGACGATGATGCTCCAGTGCCATTGCCTTGGAAAAGGCCAGGGCCAAAGTGGTCTTACCTACCCCTGGAAAATCCTCTAACAGAATATGTCCCTTCGCTAAAATAGCAGTAAGAACCTTTTCTATTATAATCCGCTTACCGATAACCACTTTATTAACCTCGTCCATAATTTGTATTGCTTTACCATTATACGGGACCATAATATGCTATCTCCTTCCCATCTACTCTGATCATCGTAATTATTGACTAAAACGCAGTAATTTCTCGTTTATTATAACATATATTTACAAGATTTCAATTGATGATCGTAGATTAATTGTTACCGTTCAGCCATAAGCTCGATTTCGCTTCGCTGCATCTCGCTTAGGCAGAGCGCCTTACAAATTTTAAGCACAATATGCCGACGAAAGCGAGCTTTCTTCTTCCTATTGTGTTTAAAATTATCAATTAAGGATAGATATTAAGAATTACAGTTCAGCCATAAGCTCGATTTCGCTTCGCTACATCTCGCTTAGGCAGAGCGCCTTACAAATTTTAAACACAATATGCCGACGAAAGCGAGCTTTCTTCTTTCTATTGTGTTTAAAATTTGCATTGAGGATAGATATTAATTATTACAGTTCAGCCATAAGCTCGATTTCGCTTCGCTGCATCTCGCTTAGGCAGAGCGCCTTACAAATTTTAAACACAATATGCCGACGAAAGCGAGCTTTCTTCTTCCTATTGTGTTTAAAATTTGCATGGCTGAACTGTAATAAAATTCGCAATATTTTGTGAACTGAGGGCTTATGTATTGACTTCTCCCACAAATCGTATAAAATTATCTTCATGAGAATACTATGGAGGTAGCAAAGTGAACAAATCAAAAAGAATAAAAAGAGCCGAGGTAGAGACCGGCGGACATGACAAAACCAAAGATAAGATTATCAGTACAAAGGTATTAACAATCTCATCTATTGTATTTGTGGTTATTTTAATAGGTGCATTAATATTCGACCAGTTATATGAGAGAACCTTATTAACGGTTGACGGCGAAAAATATCATTTAGATGATTTATCCTATTATATCTATAATGTAGAATATCAGTATGATTATTATGACCAGATGTTCGGTGGCAGCGGCGCCTATTGGGATATGTCTGCTGATGAAAGCGGTACTACAATGAGAGATATCGCCAAACAGGAGGCGATGGAAACAGCAGTTTATAACGAAATACTCTATAATGAAGCAATAGCAGAAGGCTATGTCCTGACGGAGGAAGAGAAGACAACGATTGATACCAATGCGACCAGCGTGATGGAGAGCCTTACGGCAGGAACAATCGAGAATGGTAGCTTTACAAAGGCTTCTCTGAGCGAAGCACTTGGTAAGACAACCTTAGTATCCAGATACCGTCAGGATAAGATCGATACCCTGGATATAGATGACGAAGGTATCACAGCCGGAATCTCCCGCGACGAGTACAGACAATATGATATCGAATATCTATTTGCCTCCAAGAAAACAACCGATGCAGAGGGCAAATCAATAGATAAGACGGATGATGAAAAAGCGGCTACTTTAGAAGCACTGAATACTTACTACGAAAAAGCAAAGACTACAGAAGACTGGTCAACTCTCCTTCCCGAAGAAGAGACGGTTGTATCCTATCTTACTGATGATTTCATCGAATCCGACACAACCTTTGATGAAGATTTCGAGAAACAGATCATGGCAATGGAGAATGGTGCAATCGGCGAAGTACATGAGACTGACACCGGATATTATGTAATCCGCATGATTGACAACAACTCCTCTGAAAGCTATGATACTGCTGTTAAAAATGCCATCACAGAAGCAGAGAATGAAGGCTTTGATAAAGTATACGATGAAATACTTGCGAAGCATGAATACCAGATTAATGATTCCGCTCTGAAATCCTTGAACATGGGAAGTGTCATCCTGTCAAAATATTAGTATGAATTATAAAAAGAATAATTCACACTTAATAGTTTGTACCTGCGTCTTCCTCGGCACAAACTAACACAAAGGACTGGCGTATAAAGTTAATGTGAATAATATTCTCCTTTCTAGCAATAATATAGTTGATTATTTTAGAAAGGAGATAGCCATGGCAAATAATAAGAATAGTAGCAGTTCTAAGAACAGCACTTCGAATTCAAGCAAAAACAATACAAGTAATACCAGTAAGAATAAGTCCGGCGGCTCCATGAAGGATACCACTCATATGCCGGACAACCGTCCTGCACGTAGTGGCCCCGGTGGGGAATAAACTTAAGACCCGGCCTTTCACGGTTCATTCAAAAGCGCCTGCAAATCCATATCAATGGAAATGTGGGTGCTTTTTTTATTATGGTATATCAGATGGAAGCTCTGTCGGGAAGGCTCTGTTGACCCTGAGAGATGATGTATTAACCAACTCTTCTAAGTTTGTTATGGTAAATGAACCTAGTAGTATTTTTAAAATAATGTGATATAATTGAGCTATTATATTGTAAAGGAGTAATATTAGTGAATGCCTGGGAGGCATTCATTAACATGTATTTTAAGCCATGAGAATAATTATTATCGGCTGCGGTAAGGTCGGAACAGCCTTAGCGGAACAGCTGGATCATGAAGGACATGATATTATTGTTATTGATAGCAAAGCAACAGCAATACATAATGTAAATGATACCCTAGATGTTATGGGAGTCATTGGCAACGGAGCCAGTTATCATGTATTACTGGAGGCAGGAATTGATACGGCAGATATCCTGATTGCCGTTACCGGCTCGGATGAATTGAACATGCTCTGCTGCCTAATCGCTAACAAAGCCAGCAAGTGCCATACTATCGCCCGTATCCGTAACCCTCAATACAACGAAGAAATTGATTTTATTAAAGAAGAGCTTGGTATCTCTATGACGATTAATCCCGAGCTGGAATCTGCTTTGGAGATGGCACGATTGATCCGTCTTCCTTCCGCCATCAAAATTGAGACCTTTGCTAAAGGGAAGGTTGAGCTGTTAAAGTGTCAGATACCGAAGGATTCTATCCTACATAATATGCAGATTAAAAATATTGCAGCAAAGACTCACTGCAATGTTCTGGTCTGTGCCTTGGAACGCGGTGAGGATGTATTCATCCCCTCAGGTGACTTTGTACTGCAGTCCTACGATAAGATTTCCATCATAGCACTGCAAAAGAACGCCCATGAATTCTTTACTAAGATAGGATTGCCTCCTTCCCATATCAAAAATATTATGATTGTCGGAGGCGGAATGATCGCCAGCTACATAGGAAGACGTTTTTTCGGTACCGATGTCAAAGTGAAAATTATCGAGCAAAGCCGAGAACGGTGTGAGGAGTTAAGCACATTACTGCCGGATTGCCTGATTATTCATGCAAACGGCTCCGATAACAATGTACTGATTGAAGAAGGAATCGATTCCATGGATGCCTTTGCGTCCTTGACAAATCTGGACGAGGAGAATATTCTTCTCTCTCTCTATGCACAGAAGAGATGCAACGCAAAGATCTTTACAAAGATAACCAGATTAACCTTCGATGATATTATTCAGGATATGAATCTTGGTGTTGTACTGAATCCAAAGCTCTTAACTGCCGATCGAATCATACAGTACGTTCGGGCGAAGCAAAACTCGCTGGGTAGTAATGTAGAAACTCTTTATAAGCTGGTGGGTAATAAAGTTGAGGCTATGGAATTCCGCGTTAAGACCGCTGATCGATTTGTAGGCGTTCCTCTGGAACAGCTTAATACGAAAGAGAATACATTAGTCGGCTGTATTAATCGCAGAGGTAAGATTATTATCCCGAATGGTAAAGACACCATCCAGCTTGGTGATACGGTTATCATTGTAACCACTACCTTCGGTCTTGATGATCTGAGTGATATCTTCGAATAAAGGAGCCCCTATGAATAAATCAATCGTTTTACATATTATGGGTTGGATACTTACGATAGAGGCTCTGTTTATGGCCCTACCCTGTATTGTCGCCATTATTTATCAGGAACGGAGTGGTTACTCCTTCCTTATAACATTGCTTTCATGCCTTATCATCGGTGTACCCCTTATTATTATAAAGCCAAAGAGCCATATCTTCTTTGCGAAGGAGGGTTTCATCTCCGTTGCCCTAGGCTGGATTGTACTGAGTATTGTCGGTGCGCTTCCCTTCTATATCAGCGGAGAGATCCCCAGTTATGTCGATGCTCTATTCGAAATAATATCCGGCTTTACCACCACGGGCTCGAGTATCCTGAGTGATGTAGAAGCCCTCTCCTATTGTATGCTCTTTTGGAGGAGTCTTACTCATTGGATCGGTGGCATGGGTATTCTGGTATTTATTCTTGCAATTATGCCGATGGCCGGCGGTGAGACCATGCATATCATGCGCGCGGAAAGCCCCGGACCTGCTGTTGAGAAGGTTGTACCCAGAATGCGCTCAACCGCTTCCTTGCTTTACCTGATTTATTTTGCAATGACTGTGCTGCAGGTAATCCTGTTACTGATCGGAGGAATGCCTTTATTTGATTCTCTTACAATTACCTTCGGTTCTGCAGGTACCGGTGGATTTGCCATCAAAAACTCCAGCTGTGCCGAATACACCGCATATCAACAGAATGTAATAACCATCTTCATGTTTTTATTTGGTGTTAACTTTAATGTCTATACCTTGATTCTATTTAAGAAAGCCAAGTTGGCCTTAAAGAGTGAAGAGCTAAGGTCATACTTCCTGATTGTAGTGACAGCAATTATACTGATAGCCCTGAACCTCGGCGGCTTTAAGAATTTCTTTCCATCGATTCATCACGCCGCTTTTCAGGTTTCCTCAATTATTACCACTACCGGTTATGCAACCGTCGATTTTAATCACTGGCCTACCTTCTCGAAGACGATACTCGTCTGGCTGATGTTTATCGGTGCCTGCGCCGGCAGTACCGGCGGTGGCCTGAAGGTTTCCCGTATTGTGATCCTGTTCAAGACCATTGCTAAGGAAATGTCTTATCTGGTTCATAAACGGAGTATAAAGGTTTTGAAATTTGACGGCAAAAAAATAGAGCACGAGACCATGCGCTCCATTAACGTTTTTTTTATCTCCTATATCATGATTTTTGCAGCCTCTGTCCTAATCGTTAGCCTTGATAACTTTGATTTTACTTCCAGCTTTACAGCGGTAGCAGCCACCATGAATAATGTTGGCCCCGGCCTGGAGGTTGTCGGTCCCATCGGCAATTTTGGCGGCTTTTCGGATTTATCAAAATTTGTTATGATGTTTGATATGTTATGTGGCCGCTTGGAGGTTTTCCCTCTCCTACTGCTGTTCAATCCAAAGAATTGGAAGATCTGATAACATAACAGTTACAACTAAATATTTTATCCTTCAGAAGGAGGATTTCCTGACATGTACACCGTCCGATTGAGATTGATCCATAACCATCGGATATTGTGTAGCGCAGAAGGATATCCTCCTTCTTTTCATGCTTTCCATGATATGATGGTTTAGCTAGCATTTCGGAAGAGCTGCTCCGCCCGGTCCATAAGGAATAACAAAGGTAGGTATACCGGAGGCATAGGGTGCTATATCGTACTGTTGGTAATAAATAACAAGCCCCTCCTTACTCAGATAAAAGCTGTTTGTCTTCAGGTTCTCTCTTACAAGCTTCTCATAATCTTCAAAAAACATTCCATTTCCTTTTGCTAATTCATCCGATATCTGTTTATTGATGGTCTGGATCAGATATTCCTTGTAATTACTGCGTCGCGGAAAGAAATCCCCTAATTCCATCCGCCTGCTTTTATTCAGGTCCCAGGTGTCAGAATAACGGAAGGTTAGTCCATGTGCGCCACCGGCATATTCATATTGATCAAAATAAAGACTGAGGATACAATTTTGATTCAATGTAACCACATAATCTACATAAGCTTCGAATTGACGGATCGGATAATCATTGGCAACAGAATACTCATACTCAACCATTGCCATCTGATAAAGATTCATTACATTGGATCGTTCATACATCACAGCTTTTGTTCTGTATAATGAATTTAGCTTATTAAGCATCGTTTGATATTTTTCTGATATAAATTTGGGATATTTTATCGTATATCGCATCACATTCTCATTCTTAAAAAACATGTCCTGCTGTAGAAGCTTATCTCTGACCAGGACTCGATACCCCTCTGCCAAACAGATCCCCTCCTTAAGTAGCATATCCTTTAGCATAACATATGCGAAAGAAGTGGCTGATATTCTTGTACACAATAATCTTTAATAACATAAGAAATAAGGAAGCCTATAGAGTCAATGAATACTCTATAGGCTTCCTTTATTATTGTATATAAAATCCTTCTATTCCTAATCCTTATAAGCCTTTGCCTGTTCGAATTCCGCCTGTAGCTCAGCACTGGGTTCCTTTGACAACAAGGATACCACTACGATAACCAGACAAGAGAAGAGAAAGGCCGGGAGCAGCTCGTAGATGTTCCATACACCGCCTAACGGTCTCATAACATACTTCCAGAAGAATACCATAATACCACCGGCTAACATACCACCGATCGCACCGCCTCTTGTGGTTCTCTTCCAGAACAGGGAGAACAGCATAATCGGCCCGAAAGTAGCGCCAAACCCAGCCCAGGCAAAAGCTACTACCGTAAATATAACACTATCTTTATCTAGGGCAATCAGGATACCTACCAAAGCAATTGCCAGCAATACGATTCTGGACATTCTCATAACCTGCTTATCAGTAGCATCTTTCTTGAATAAGCCCTGATATATATTTTTAGAGATAGCGGAAGAAGCAATCAACAGATAGGAATCAGAGGAGCTGATGGTAGCCGCCAATATTCCTGCCATTGCCATACCTGCAAGAACGGTAGGTAACAGGTTCGTAGACATTGTAATAAATATCTTCTCTGCATCAACCGCAGTCAAATGCTCCGTAGGGAAAGCCGCACGACCGATAACACCGATCAATACAGCTGCGACTAAGGAAATAGCACACCAGCCGGTTGCAATCCGCCTGGATTTTGATATCTCACGGTGGGACCGAATTGCCATAAAGCGAAGTAATACCTGAGGCATTCCAAAGTATCCGAGGCCCCAGGATAAGGTGGATATAATAGTGATGATCCCATATGCTCCCGCATCACCGAATTGTGGCACTCCACTTGCAGATACCTGCTGTATGCCATCCTTCATCTCAGGAGTTGCGATACCAAAGAAATCTAAAAAGCCAGGTATCTGCTTCAGATTATCAATTACGGCTGCCGGCCCGCCTGCATAGACTACTCCGGTCACCAAAACCATTACCAGGGTTGCTACCATTACAATTGCCTGCATAAAGTCAGATGCACTTTCCGCTAAAAAGCCTCCCAGGAAGGTATAAACAATAACAAAAACAGCGCCTATAATCATTACATATTCATAAGGAACACCAAACAAGGTGTTAAACAGCTTACCTACACTTAAAAAACAACTGGATGCATAGACAGTAAAGAATACCATTATGAATAATGCTGCGATTGTCATTATAATCTTTTTATTCTCTTTGTACCGATGACTGAAAAAATCAGGGATAGTAATTGAGTCGTTGGCTATAATCGAGTAAGCATGTAATCTCTTTGCTACGATCAACCAGTTAATATAAGTTCCTGCCAATAATCCGATGGCCGTCCAAATCGCGTCACTGAAGCCATAGAAATAAGCCACTCCGGGAAGACCCATCAACAGCCATCCACTCATATCGGAAGCTTCAGCACTCATCGCGGCGACCCATGGTCCCAATGACCGTCCTCCTAGATAATAATTTTCTGAGTTTTCATTTGCACGTTTTGCAAAAAATAAACCGATACCGATTACGAATGCCATGTATATAGCCATGACAATTAGCAATTGCACATTATCCATAATGCCCTCCGTTAATAAATAATACATTTTTCGAATAATTATACCAGAGGTATTCCAATTATACAAGCTTCTGTTTGTGATAACCCTTCCAAAACCCTTCCAAAGGTTCCAAACTCATAGAAGCTGGTCCGGTAGAAGTATGATACATAATCCTCTTACATAGCAGCGGATGGTGAGCTCTTTGTTACATACAGAAGTCCCCCCTGTGCTATTCGGAGGGACTTCTTTCTATGATAACGGGAGGAAAGGATGATGGCATATTCATTTATTCGTCTATATTATCTACAGTGCTCCCTTAAGCTCAGTATAAGTCTGCTCCTCTATCCATCTGACCTGCTTCTTAGTCATCGTAAAGTGAAATAATGCTTCACTTGCTTTAATAAATTCATACATATTGCAATTTCCCGTTCTTTCGCCTATTCCGAACAAGGTACAATCAATAAAATCCGCACCGGCTTTTGCTCCGACGACGGAGTTTGCAACTGCCATTCCTAAATCATTATGGATATGTAACTCTATCTTAATATCCGAATAATCCTTAATTAGTTTTACGATATCCCTGGTTCTGTTTGGAGTTAATACCCCGACCGTATCGGCAATCCGTACGATCTCTACTCCGGCTCGCATAAGCTCTTTAATCATGCTTAGTAGAAATCCGATATCTGACCTCGACGCATCCTCAAGCCCGACTGTCACTGCTACATCCTGTGACTGTGCTATATCAATACATTCCAGAACACTTTTTATAACCCATCCTTTATTTTTGCGCAGCTTGCTATAAATCTGCACATAAGAAACCGGAGCTCCGATATGAAGGATATCAGGTTTACAAGTTATGGAGCGTTTGACATCCAATAGATTCATTCGACTCCATACTGATATTTTTGCATTTTTCTTGTTTTCGATGATACGGCGGATTCCTTCTTCCTCTTCTTCACTGATTACAGGCACTCCTGCTTCAATCTCATATACTCCGATTTCATCTAAGAGGCCGGCAATCTTTACCTTGTCTTCTATACCTAATGCTATCCCGGGACTCTGTTCTCCGTCTCTTAGTGTGGTATCAACGATATATTTGATTTCCTTCATACCTAATCACCTCCGTTGCAAGAAGGATGAATTCTTCATCGCTTAAGCTCTTCCTGTATTGCGTACAGGTAAGCCTTACCTGATGCAATACCTGATCTATTACATAATCGGTTACCATCGGAAGCCTTAATTCCTCCAGCTTTAATTTTACCGCCCGCGTACCGGAATGCTTTCCAATCACCAGCTCCGATTTAGCACCGACACAGTCCGGAGCATAAGCCTCATAGGTTGCAGGATTTTTATGAATTCCATCCGCATGAATCCCTGCCTCAACCTTAAATATATTTTTACCGATAATCGGTTTTCGGTTATGAATCGGTACATTAAAAAACTTCTCATATAAATTGGACAGACGCGGCAAAACAGTAAGATCACGATTAGGCTTATGCCGGATCGTAAGCCGTAGAGCCATGATAATCTCCTCCGTCGCTGCATTATTTCTACATCCGGCAAAGCTTGTGGTTATATTGCCGCAATAATCCATAGCCCACTGAAAGGCTAAGGCTGTGGCGCAGCCAAAGGTGTTTTCCGGATAAAAGTATATTATAGTATCCGGATGCTGGTATTGCCATTCCTCCATATACTTTTCATATGGGTGGCAGATCAGATCATCCAGCCCTTTTATACGAATCTCAGCACAATGCTCGAAGGATCTTAGTTTTATTAACTCCCTGATATCATTAATCTGAAGCTCATGTATTACATTCTTTGCACAGGAAGGTTGTCGGCATAGATAGCGAAAGAACCCGGGGTTGGCATAAATCTCCTCTTCATAGTCAGCATTTAGAATATATCTGCCCTGAGGTAATTCCTCAATGTGACGGTATAGATTAATCGGAAGCTCAATGATATCCACTCCTATCGTAAATAAAAGTTCACAAAAGCTCTGAAGCTCCTCTTTTGACGGTATTTGATCCTTTAATGCCATTAATGTATTGTCAACTATCTGAAGCATTCCTCCACCTCCGTTACACGATACCCCATGACTCCCTATACGGTATCAAAAGCTGCCCGGTACAATACTCTAGATTCTTAGCTCCTCAACCGGAAGTCCGTTAATAATATGCTGCTCAACAATTTTATCGATATCCTCTTCGGTAACTGCACCATACCAAATACCCTCGGGATATACCACCATGATCGGCCCCTGATTACAAATACCAAAGCAGCCGGTATTCGTAATCATGACTTCACTTGACAAATTATGATCTTCGATCGCTTCAATCAGACGCTGAATAACCTCCACCGATTCCTTAGAATAGCAGAGCCCCTTTTGCTGCCCATTAATCCGGCAGCTGGTGCATACAAAAATATGATGCTTTAACTTAACCATAAATACCTCCATAAAGTCCGTTAAGTATAGTTCTACTTATTATAATTACTTTGATTTATTCCTATTTGGGTTATATGATCTTTCTCACCGCTTCGCAGATGGATTTTTCTATCCCATCGCAGGTAGTGAAGGTAAAGATCCCCTTTGTATTCAGCTTCTTCTTCGGTGCATCCCCAATCCTCATTGCAATGACAGCCTTACAATCAGAAATTGTTTCAATGATGCTTTCCATCTTATCCTCATTACTGTCACACTCCTCCTGCCCTCTGCAATATCGATTTACTGTTCTTTTTTCCTTGAACACGACATTCCCATTCTGATAACGATATACATGGAATTCCGAAGCATGCCCAAAATGCTGATCTACCAAAATTCCACTTTTGGTGGCAACCGCTATCTGAATATCAGTTGCAGTAGATGTCTTTTCCTGAGCTAAAGAAATGAAATCCTGAGCCTGATCCTTACAAAGAATCCCGATGGCATCTGCTCGACACTGTCTGCAGTGGTACATCTGGGTCAGGGTCTCGCTACATTGCTTTCTCATTTGAAGGAGTTCCTCTTCACCGGCAGTCCCAAGCTTCTCAAAGACACTGCCCTCCACCGGTATCATCGGAAGGATATTCGTCATAATAGCTCCCAGCTCCTTCGCCTTCTTCACCACCTCAGGGATATGACTGTCATTAATATCTTTAATCATAACGATATTAACCTTACACACTACCCCCCGGGAGGTAAGTAGCCGGAGCCCTGCCAGCTGGTTTGACAATAATATCGCAGCAGCAGCTTCTCCGACGTACCGCACCCCCAAATAATCCACATATTGATAAATTCTCGCACCGATGACCGGATCAACTGCATTCATTGTCACCGTAACATGGGATACTCCTAAGGCAATCAGCTCCTGCGCATACTGTGGCAGCATCAGTCCGTTGGTCGAGAGACAGAAGGTGATTCCCGGATCCTTTTCCCTAATCAGCTCCAGAGTCCGCTTTGTCTCCTCGAAATTAGCCAATGCATCTCCCGGTCCGGCAATTCCCACAACCGTTAGATTTGCTACCTTCTCCTTAACCCGTAAGAAACGCTTCAGCGCCTCTTCCGGCTTTAAGACACTTGTCGTTACACCGGGTCTGCTTTCATTCGGGCAGTCATACTTCCTCACGCAATAATTGCAGCTGATATTACACTTTGGTGCAATCGGGAGATGAATTCTGGCATACTTATGTGCCTTACAATTATAACAAGGGTGAGTCTGGGTCTTATCCTGCAGCTCTGTTACAGAGATCGGAATGTCATCCTCATTGTCCTTATAATATTTCTCATACAGCTGTTCACGGAAGTTCTCTTCCTTATCATCGATGATTGAGTTGGTTATCTCATCCAACAATGCAAGTGCACCTTCATATCCCAGGCTTCGTAACCGCTGTCCTCCAAGATGATCATGGATAGGAAAGCCTCTTCTGATAAGACGAATTCCAAGCTTATGCGCTATCCTTCTTCCATCGGAATTACCGATCAGAACGTTCACCTTCAGTTCTCTTGCATATTTCTGAATGGTTCCAAAATCTGTGTCCTCTAAAATCTCATACCGTTCCATCAGATACCTTGCAGCCAGGTCCTCCAGCTCCTTCTCTATCTTTTCTCTAAAGCCCGGGCACTTTGTCCCTATTGCTGTAATTACCGGCATAATTCCATTCTCTACACAAAAGCGTACGATGCCATAGGTAAAATCCGGTTCACCATATACGACTGTAGACACCTCACTACTATATTTGTGTGCATCGATCATAGCATCCAGATAACGACTTCTTTCTTTGTCAATATTCGATGATGCTCCCTGACTTGATAACTCTGATAGAAGAGCGATCAGTGAATCATTATCCCGAAGGCTGATCGGCAAATTGCAGGACCGGTAGGGCACTCCGTAGGTTTCATAAAGGTATCGTCCTACCGAATCCGACTCCTTGACAAAGCTTGATAGCTCAATTGTCAACCTGGCCCCAGCCATCCTGCTAATATCAGAGAGAGCAGTTCCGCCTTCCGGAAGCTTTTTATATATCATCTGATACCCTCCATCCAGATTTTCAGATAAGTCAGGAAGGAGTATGTAATCAATTGAGTAGTGCTTCAGCAAAGCCTTCAAATATCTGGTGTCCGCCGATGATAACTGGCTCGTTACGATATTTACTCTGTTATGCTTGGTATCATCCATTGGTATACTCTTAATGATACAGTAAAGTGCTTTCATAAAGCCCTCATACTGACTGCCAGAATATCCTGCACTAGGTACCGGGATGATGGCAATCTGCTTATACTGTGGATATTCCAAATAGAAGTGATCGATCATTCTGGGAAGATCTTCCCCAATCGTTTCGGCCAGACAGGTGGTGGCTACACCAATCACCTCCGGTTCATAGACTCGAATCAGATTCAAAAGTCCCTGAATCAGATTCTTCTCTCCGCCATACACAGTACCTTCCTCCGTAAGCGAGGAGGAGGCGATATCAACCGGCTCATTATAATGGGTAGCCATATGTCTGCGAATATAAGTACTGCAGCCCTGGGAGCCATGGAGGATGGACATACATTTCCTGATGCCATAAAATGCCGTTACTGCTCCCATGGGCATGCACATCTTACACGGGTTCACATTCAGCTTTACTAATTTTCCTCTCATTTAGGCTCCTCCCTTCTTAAGATAATCCCATACGGGATGACAGATGCTGCGATAAATTTCCTCCGTAAAATTAACCACTCCGTCAAAGCCACAGAGGGGGTGCTTCCTCTCGTGATTATGATCACAGAAAGCCACACCCAGCTTATAAGCTAACGGTCTTTCCTTCACACCGCCCACCAAAATATCTGCCTTCTTCTCTCGGATGAACTTCTCCAACTCGGCAGGATTGGTATCATCCAGAATAACCGTATTCTCATTCACTAGATTTGTAATCAGCTCATAATCCTCACTTTTCCCTGTCTGAGTACCGACTACGACTGTTTCTATACCGAGGGACCTAAACTGTTTAATCAGGGAAATAGCCTTGAAGCCTCCACCGACATAGATTGCTGCCCGCTTACCCGCTAAATTGCTCCGATAGCGGGAAAGGAAATACTCCAACTGTTTACTCTGCTCCGAACAAAACCGGATTGCTTCCTTTCGCGCCTCATAATCCCCCAAGGCTTCCGCAATTCGTATCAAGGAATTCATCGTATCCTCAATTCCATAAAAGCTTACCTTAATATAGGGGATTCCAAGCTCCTCCTCCATCCGATCGGCCAGATACGTACTGGAACCGGCACATTGAACCACATTCAGACTTGCAGCCGGAGCCTTGATCAAGGTATCATAACAGGAATCCCCTGTTATCGTCGAGATTACGTTAACCCCCATCTTTTTTAGATAATCCTTTACGATCCATAGCTCACCGGCGAGATTAAAATCCCCTAATATATTAATTCCTATTTGCTTCTTTGGCCGATGAGGTGTGAGTAATTCCATGATTGCATCACAGGCTAGCTTATAGCCAACGGACTTATTACCGGAAAAGCCCGGGGATTTTACCGGTATGACGCGAACCTTATACTTCTCCGATATCCTTTTACAGATTGCCTCCACATCATCTCCGATTACTCCGACAATACAGGTAGCATACACAAAGATAAGCTTTGGATGGTGATTTTCTATGATTTCCTCCAGTGCCTCCGATAATTTCTCTTCTCCTCCGAAAATCACATCTCTTTCCTGCAAATCAGTGGAAAAGCTGTTTCTGTACAAGTCCGATCCACTGCTAAGACTTCCTCGGATGTCCCAGGTATAACTAGCACATCCGATTGGCCCATGTACTACATGAAATGCATCCGTGATCGGATTCAGTACCACCCGGGCTCCACAGTAGACACAGGCTCTCTGGCTGACTGAACCGGAAACACTATTGCTGTCACAACGAATTCCTTTCGTGCTGCAGCCCTCCTGCTTTCGTAAAATAAAATCTCTTCGATCGTCCAAAACACTTGTATCTACCATAGGATGCACTTCCTTTCCATTAAGATATCCCTACAAGACCATCTCGAAATCTTCTTCTGCCGCGTCGCGATCCTGGCGGTCCATCAGAGCGCCACTGATGATCTCCGCTAATCGCATGCCGCCCCGGTATCCCACTAATGGCATATAAGAATGAATGTAGCGGTCAATGATCGGAAATCCTGCCCGTACAAAGGGGATATCCTCTGCTCTTGCGATATATTTACCGTGGGTTCCGCCAATTAACAGGTCCACACTGTCCTGCTTGATCCACTGGTGTAATTCAAACAAATCTCCTGATGCCCTCGCCTTACTGCCCTCTACTCCAAACTTGATAAGCAATTCCTGAGCTTCCTGTTCAAAGGCTTCTCCCGGTGTGCCCGTCACCAGATACTTCGGTATCATACCCATCTCAAGTATAAATTCTGCGAGACCAAGCACTGTATCCGGATCACCGAATATAGCTACCTTCTTATTGTAGGTATAGGGGTGTATATCGATCAGAATATCTACCAGCTGGCCTCTCTCCTCCTCCAGCTCATAAGGAACCGGATTCTTTGTATAGCTCTGTAACGCCATGATATATTCGTCAGTCCTTCCGATGCCGATGGGAAGGGATAATATTTTATAGGGAACATTGCATTTTCTTGAAAGAGTAAGGGCAGGTGCTTCACTTGCCGCTTTTCCCATTGCAAGGGTAAGATTGGTATCTCCAAGTGACTTGATCTCCTCTACCGTAGTGCCGCCTTTCGGATACAGTTCGAACTTTCCGGTCATCGGACTGTCCATCACTCCACTGGTATTCGGCAGCATCGTATAGGAGACCTGCATCACCTTGGCAATCCGCTTCATTTCTCTCATGTCTCCGGGATTGACAAAGCCGGGTAGCAGTGTTACCTTCCCATTCTTCTTACCCGTGGAGTCGGAGAGATAACTGATAAAGCTTGCAACCATATTACTAAAGCCGGTAATATGAGAACCCTTATAGCTGGGCGTATTGGTATGAACCATATACTTTCCTTCCGGAATATCAATCCCTTGAATTAGTGCATTCAAGTCATCGCCGATGGTTTCTGATAGACAGGTAGTATGCACGGCAATGATTTTCGGGTTATAAATATCAAATATGTTCTTTGCCGCAGTCTTCAGATTGGTTCCCCCACCAAATACAGAAGCGCCCTCTGTAAAGGAACTGGAGGACGCCATTGCCGGATCTTTAAAGTGCCTGGTTAAAAACATTCTGTGAAATGCACAACAGCCTTGAGAACCATGGCTATGCGGCATACATTGGTGTACTCCGAGCGCTGCATACATGGCACCAACGGGCTGACAGGTCTTGGCCGGATTGACCCGGAGTGCACTGCGGTCATAGGTTTCCTTTCTGGTATAATCTAGCATGCGGTTTCACCTCCATATGTTCCCTCTAAGCTGGGTGTCGTCTTCCAGGGTGCCTTTACATAGCTCCAGGCCGGTGTATAGATTCCCATGGTGATATCCCTTGCAAAATTAACAGCTCCCCGGAAGCAGGAATAGGGCCCGCTATAATCATAGGAATGCAGCTGTCTTGACAGGACACCGCTCTTTTGTGCTACGAATTTATCCTTGATACCGGAGAAAAAGATATCCGGTTTCAGTAATTTTAGGAACTCCTCCGTCTCAAAGTGGTTCAGGTCATCCACCATGTAGGTACCGTTCTGCATATCCTTCACCATACCTCCGTAATAATCGATCCGCTTCTCTTCTTTTAGCTTATTCAGATCCTCCTCGGACAAATAAACATGATATTTTGCAGAATCCGGTTCTACCGTAATGGATTCGATATTCTTACTGTCCGCATCTGTCTTGACAAAGGGAAGCACCTCACGGCCTTCGTATTCCTCCCGATGACCGAATTCATAACCGGCTAATACTGTGTGTACACCTAAATCATGTAACAGGAACTGATAGTGGTGCGCTCTGGAGCCCCCGACATATATGGCTGCAGTCTTTCCCTTCAGCTTACTCTTATAATAGTCCATATCCTCCCGTACCACCTCAAGCTCATCAGCAATCACTTCTTCTGTTCTTGCAGTCAGTTCCGGATCGTTGAAGTATCTTGCAATATTACGTATCGTCTCTATCGTACCTTCGACTCCGATAAAATTGACCTTCATCCACGGGACTCCGTACTTTGTCTCAATAAGCTCTGCGATATAATTAATCGATCGATGACACTGTACCAGACTCAAATTTGCTTTATGGGCATTACTGAGATCCTCGATGCTGCTGTCACCCGTAAAGGTGGAGACTACCTCATAGCCGATCCGTTTAAGGAGGCGTTCTGTCTCCCAGCCATCACCACCTATATTATATTCACCGAGCAGGTTCACACAGAATTTATTCTTTATCTCACGATCACCCTCACCAATTACGTACCGGACCAGCTGATTGTTCGCAATGTGGTGACCGGCAGATTGGCTGACACCCTTATAACCCTCACAGCTAAAAGCGATGCATTTGATTTTGTACTCCTGCTCTGCCCATTTCGCTACCGCATGGATGTCATCACCAATCAGCCCTACCGGACAGGTGGAACAAATGAATATCGCAGGCGGATGAAAAAGCTCCATCGCTTCCTCGATGGCTTTCTTCAGCTTCTTTTCACCACCGAATACGATATCAGGCTCCTGCAGATCCGTCGAAAAACAATATTGTAGATAATTCGGCGTATCGCCCTCTTTCTTTGCCTTATGTCTTCTGGTGCCCCAGGAATAATAAGCACAGCCGATAGGGCCGTGGGTGATAATAAAGGCATCCTTGATGGGTCCCAACACAACACCCTTACAGCCTGCATAGCAGCAGCCTCTCTGTGTAATGATACCCGGTATCGTTCTTACATTGGCCGCGATCTCGTTATTGTTATCATTATTATTTACATTGACCATATGCTCTTTTCGGTTCTTATATACTTTGGAATTATATTGATCCAATACCTTGCTCATGACATTCATAGCCATCACCTCCTTAATATGCTTCGGTCGTCATCTCTCCATTACGTACCCGGTAATTCTCCAGGATTGGTAACAAGAATATTTTACCATCCCCCGGATTACCCTCACTGTTCACCTCCATAATCGCATTCACAACCTGATCCAAATCCTTATCATCAACAATGACGGTAAAGACCCGTTTGGGTATTAATCGGCTGCTTTCGGAAAGATATTCTCCCTGAGCTGTTGCCGGTACTTCACCTGCTTCGACGATGGAACAAAGCAATGTCATATCGATTAGCTTCTTTCCTCTTCCCAGCACCTTTCTACAGGTAAATGCAGGAAAACCGGCATTCGCTAGTGCTTCCTTTGTCACATTCACTTTGTTCTGTCGGACGATTGCCATAACTTCCTTCATATTAATCCCTCCTACAGACCTTTCTTCTTCGTACTGATGGTATAGGCTTCCTCCACCGGACTCACGAAGATTCGTCCATCGCCAAAATGTCCTTCCTCTCCCGTTCTTGCGTACTTCATTATGATTTTAATCACATCATCCTTATCATTGTCCTCAACCACCATTAACAGCATTTCCTTAGGAATTTCATCATAGTAAACCTCACCTACCTTGACCCCTTTTTGCTTACCACGGCCAAATACGTCCATTTTGGTTACCGCCGGATAGCCTGCTGCCAGCAATTCCGATAGTACAATCCCCACCTTCTCGGGACGAATAATTGCTCTCACTAATACCATATCCTTACCTCCCTCTCATGATTTACACATCCAAGATACCATGCTCCATCAACAGTTCCTCCAAACGTTCCTGCTTCATGGGCTTTGGTATCACAAACATATCGTTACCGTCAATCTTCTGAGCCAAAGCACGGTACTCATCCGCCTGATTGGCTGTCGGATCGTAATCGATAACCGTCTTCTTATTTATCTCTGCTCTCTGAACCATATTGTCTCTGGGAACGAAATGAATCATCTGGGAACCCAGTTCCTTAGCAAAAGCAGCAACCAGCTCGGCCTCACCGTCTACCTTTCTGGAGTTACAGATGATCCCACCTAACCGAACTCCACCGGTACTTGCATACTTCTGTATACCCTTCGAGATGTTATTCGCTGCATAGAGCGCCATCATTTCTCCTGAAGCGACGATATAGATCTCCTGTGCCTTGCCTTCTCGGATTGGCATTGCAAAGCCGCCGCACACAACATCACCGAGTACATCGTAGAATACGTAATCAAGATCCTCCGTATAAGCTCCCAGCTGCTCCAGCAGATTAATGGAGGTGATAATTCCTCGACCGGCACAGCCAACACCGGGTTCCGGGCCACCTGACTCTACACAGCGAATATTAGCAAAACCCCTCTTCATGATGAACTCCAGATCAATGTCCTCTCCTTCTTCTCTTAAGGTATCAAGTACTGTCTTCTGTGCCAAACCACCAAGGATTAACCTTGTGGAATCTGCCTTAGGATCACATCCGACGATCATGATGTTCTTGCCCATCTCTCCGAGTCCGGCGGTCAAGTTCTGTGTTGTAGTGGACTTCCCGATTCCACCCTTGCCATAAATTGCAACCTGTCTCATATGAAATCCCTCCTTAATTAAAACGATAGAAAGCACGCTTCGCGAACTTTCTATTGTCATGAATGAAAAAAGACGCCATCACCCGGTAATGGGTAATGACGTCTTTGTCTATAGGTGTCTAAGACTTTATGTTGCAATTCTATCATCCTTAAATTGAACTTTCAATACATCGAATTGTCAAAATTATAACTAACTTTACGACTTTTATTACACAATATAACCTAACATCTTTGTAAAATGCTAAAAATCAAATATAAGAACTCCCTCCGTTATCGGATCGGACAGACTCCGGTCTCGCACTCCTTATCATTGATCTCCCGCTCTTCCGCATCATCCATGGCTGCCAGCAAAGCATAATCGATGGCCTTCACCTTTTTCATTCGCTCCTCATAATCCTCCCTGGTCGTACATTCATAGGGAAGAAGAGGATAAGTCTCCTCCATCAAGGGCAGGAATGTAATTCCTACGGTATATTCGAAGTTATCATATAACCAATGGGCAACTTCTTCCCACTCATGCTCTCTTACATGTACCGTAATCGATGTATTATGATCTGACCAATAAAGCATGGAAAGCTTATAAAGCTCAAGCTGTTCAATGGCTCCGACTTCATATTTCGTCCTGCCCTTCGGAGCCTTAATCGGGAATTCAATCACCTTAACCGTGCTTTCCTCTCCCAACGGTCCATTCTCATCATAGATGGGATAGCTGCCTTGGGCTGCAATCATCCTGTATAGGGGGTCGGATGCAGAGATACGGATTCTCCTGATATAGTAGTCGGAATGCGCATAGTGAATTCCCGAGCTTACACAAGGCAGGGTGGATAGGCTGCCCTCCGGCTTAATTGTAGTCATAAGCTGAGGCGGGTCAATCCCTAATTCCTCGCAATATCGTCTTCCTTCGGAATGAACGACCGCCCTTAGCTCAGAAAGCAGCTCTGCCAACTCGTCATAGGTCATCTTCGTCTTATTCATCATATCCATCATGCCGGTAAGAGATACTCCAATGATACGATCCTCCTGCATCACGCGATTCCATTCCGGAAGCTCAACCTCTACCAAAGTCATTCGTATGGCAACTCTTACCGACAGTCGAAGAATCTCCTTCAAGGCCTCCTTATCCAGTCTTTTATCCTTAACAAAAGCCATCATATTATTGGTTGTCAAATTACAGCATTGTTTCGACCTGAGTAAAATCTCTCCACAGGGATTGCATCCGAGGAAGGAGGGTTTTCTGCGTAGCGCTTCACCGCCATTGATAAAGCCGGGCTCACCATTTATTTTAATCGAATTAATAATCTCCTTAATCCGCTCCAGAGACGGTCGGTGGGTATACAGGATGGAATTATTACTCATCTTGCGGTGGGAAATCTCCGAATCCTCCAGCCATTTACCGTCGACCACCTTATAAATATTACGTTTTGCCTGAATTACCTCTTCGTCATCCTCGTCGCAGATCACCATCATCGCACTGCGTCTTACACCGCCGGAAACCACATTTTCACTGATAATTGTAGCAATATCCAGAATATCAATTGACCTCAGCTGATAATCCTGTCTGCGGTGAAACACCTTGTTCATCTTCTCAAACATTCTCTTGATCGACTTATGTCCCGAAGCTCTTCCTCCAAAACGCTTCAGACGCTCGCCCTCCGGTCTGACGTAGCTGTAATCAATGATCAGCTTATTAATATGATTGTATTGATCCGCTGTTACCAGTTTAAAATAAGTCTCCAGCGCCTCACACCACCCCTCCTTACTGTCGCCGACCTTCAGTACCGCAGTGGTTGCATCACTCAGGTCGATCAACATTACCGAGTGCTCCATCTCCTCCTTAGGTGTAGATATTCGGATATTGTAATCATATCGGCTCTCCAATTCGATATGGCGTACCTGTGGCAATCTGTTGATATACTCCTTGTCAATTCGGATTCCGACACCGCTTCCCAGCATCAGCAGATAGAATACATCCACCAGATCCTTCATGGTTTCTATATTAGTAAAGGCACAATTGTAGTTTGATAGAGGGTATTGCTTTACAACCTCTGTTCCGCCCATATAGAGGGTTCTGCCCGAAGTAAAGGTTCTCAAATGATATAAATTGTCATATAGAAGCTGCGCCTCCTGTGTTTCCTTATTCCAATCAATGGTCATATTATACTTTTTCTTAAACTCCGTACCAAGCTCTATGTTATATATGGTTGTCCTCAGAACAGTCTCATACCAATTCTCTCTTCTCTTCTTATCCTCCAAATATCTGGAATAGGTTCGCAGATATACAAATTCTCCGATGTGACTCAGAGGTGTCTTTCTATCTATATATTGAGCCGTAAATTCCTTCGACAATAATTCCATCAAAAAATCCTCCTTTTTACCCCATGAATACAGATATCACTCCGATTCATAAGAATGTATGCCAAATGCCCTCTGGCTCTCATTTTTGCCATGTCGACATTGTCTTCCTTTGTTGCTTTATGTACAATATATTGTAGCAACATTATAACCTGACACAATATATATGTCAACTTACGTTTCTATTCCTTTATTATCATCTTAAGATTACCGTTTTTTGCTGTCATTATACTACTTCTTCTGTAACCAACAAAGTCATCACAGCATATATAAATAGTGAATAATTTGTAAAGGAGCGAATTATTTTGAAAGAAATTGTCACACTTTTCAGTTTTTTGCCTTTTACCAATGTATGTGCATTAATATTACCGATCACTAGTGAGAACTTCTTTTTATTCTTTATTGCCTTCATTGTTACCTTCTTTTTGCTAGGTTTCATAATCGGATATATTCTTAACCCGCGCAGGAGACTGCGAATGATAAATGAGAAAAAGCTTAATAAAGCCATCAAGGATAAGCAGGAAGCAGCTTACTCCCCCAGACAGGATTATCCGGCCTATGATGCTGAGCAGCAAAGAAGGACAGACAACCGAAACCAAAGAGACAGAGACAATTATGATAACTACAGGGATTATCCCAATTCGACAGGACGTTATTGAAAACGGTATAAAACCGGAAGCTTACCGTGTCAATCCGGTAATATTCTAAAATACACGAAGCGAAAGGGAGGAGATGTCACTAACGCTACAGTGATATCTCCTCCCCAATATAAAAAGTCAGCTTCGCATATCGTGCTTTCTATCGTATTTCTTGTGTTACTCTTCAAGAGACTCTTCTCTTTGCCACCTTAAACATACGCCTAATAAAATAGATGGTTATTCCGAACAGGACAAGTATTACAATTCCAAGAAAGCTACCGGATAATTCCCTTTGCTCCATGATATGATATTCCAAATAGGCAAAAAGTACGATAACCTCAAGCTTCATTAAAACAAGCATACTTTTCGTACATTGGTATACCCTGATCCGGTTCTCTCTGGTTATTGTTACCGGAATATTCCATGCTGAGGGAGAGAAAGCGACCAAGGTCAATAGACCATACATAAACATTCCAATCACCGGCAGAAGGATTAGTTCCCCTCTGCTTCCCCAACGATCAATCTCACCGGCAGCATTATAATGCATCGGGATTTTAGCAGGCAAAGTATTCCACATAATAACCGGATAAATTATCATAGCTATAAGTACAATAAGAGTTATAATCTCAATTCCCTTGTGAAACCCCGTATCCGGTATCCTATCCTTATCCTTCTGTAGCTTATCCTCTGACATATACAAACCTCATTTCATTCATACCTTCCTCTCTGACAGAAGCATCTAATACCTGTGAGTACTGTAATATAGTTCGGTCATTAATGGCTCCATCAAAGAAACATGTTATAAACTTATGGTTTTTTCTTGATCGTTGAATCTGATTTGTAAGGCACTCTTCCTGAGGGAATCTCACTAGATGCCGGCCTTACATGGGTATCCTGATCATCAAAGAAAATATGGGCATTGAAAGCCTTTATTATCGCTTTCTTCTCCACACCTCCCAGGAAGAAGGCTTCATCAATATTTACGCCCCACTGTCTCAGGGTTAGTATAACTCTTTTATGTGCAGGATTATTACGAGCCGTAATGATTGCGATCCGAAGCATATTCGGATACTTCTCCTTAATTGTGGAAAGCGTACGAAGAAGCTTCGCAAAGGGTCCGTCAGGCAGTGCCTTCTCTGCATTTGCCTTCTCATGCTCTAAGAATGCCTCTAAGCCCTGTTTCTGATAAATCTCCTCTGATTCCTCCGAGAAAATGACTGCATCAGCATCAAATGCAATTCGAATCTCATTATCATCGGGTGTATAATCTTTAGGAACATCATAAATCAGAGCAGCTGCAAAGCCGGCATCAATAGCTTCCTGTACATCCTGCTCGTTCTTTGACAAGAACAAATCTACTTTGAAGGCAGCAAGGTATTTGGCTATGTTTTCGCCTCCTGTAAAGCAGGCCCTCTCAATCCCAAGCTCCCTTCGATCAATGGAATTAAATACACGAAGTCCTGTCTCCGGGCTATTCCTGGACATTACAATTACTTCGATGATTCCGGAATTAAATCGATTATTCAGGTTCAATAATGCTTTGATTAAGGAAAAAGCCGTTCCGGGCTTCAGCTCCTCCTCTTCATGTTCAATCTCATAACGGATGTATTCATCCAGTCCCTTTTCATTATAAATTCCATTCTCATATTCCAGATCGAATAAGGCTCTGGAGGATATTCCGATCACTAATTTATCATTTAATTGATATGGCATAATACTCCTCCCTCTCATGGCTACCAGGTCATTGATTATCGTGAGGATATTTATCTTCTAACAAATATATAACAGAGAGCCGTGTCATGTCATGACATAAAAGTAAAAAATATATAAAAGTCAGGGTCGCCCGATTTAAAGTATCATGCTTATCCTATTATTAATCTACAATAAATAATAAGGCTCCCGTCTCCGTACTTGACCGATGAGGTGCAATATCTTCAGCCACCTGATAGCTGCAGCCCGGCTTCATGGTCACTGTTCTTCCATCGCTTAACTCAGTAACAAGCTCACCATCCAGGACCAGGACTACATGACCTTTACTGCACCAGTGATCCGCCATATATCCCGGTGTATATTCCACCATTCTTACTCGTATATTACCTGCTTCAAAAGTTCTCCAGTATGCCTCTCCGGTAATGCCGGGATGAGCTACCGAAGTGACTGAGTTCCAATCAATTGTACTAAAAGGTATCCCCTGAATATTCATAATTACCTCCCCCATGAATCAGTATGTACCATACGCTACACAATACATAGAAGAACAAAGTTCTTCCTAAGGATTTATTGCTTTATATAAATCCTTTCTTCACATTCATAATAGCATAACCTTATTCTTTATGACAGAGGTACAAAATAAATTTAATATATCTTTAATCTCCGCAATTGATTATCATCCGATATCTGATATACTTAGCATATAATTCACCAAAAACCGGAACGGGGGGATAACTAATGTTACGCAAACAACAAAAGCATTATATTCAGGTATTGGATTACATATCTCAAGCAGAATATGACCGGATTAATCAGCTTATGGATATATGCTGCAAACAGGAAAGCATCAATCTAAAGCTGGAGCTGGATTATAAGCTCCATTTAAACAGCCTTGCTGAGAAAGCTACGGAGAGGCTATCCGGCAATATAAGAGAGTTCTTATATTATATCGAGGATACGCTCGTTGCCTATCTGGGAATATCATGCTTTGACGGTGCTACCGGAGAGCTCTGCGGAATGACCCATCCGAAGTATCGAAAACAGGGAATATTCCATCGACTACTGGTTCTTGCTTTGAACGAATGCGGACACTCTGATTTTAAGAGGCTCCTAATACTGGCTGATGGAAGCTCCGAGTCAGGTATGAGCTTTATGAAGGCAAACAGCAGCAGCTATGCCCACTCAGAATATCGAATGAAACGATTATCTGCTTCAACCTCACAATCGGTAGCCGGTTCAGAGCAGGCTCCTACCGAAGCGGTAACATTACGCCTTGCCTGTAAAGAAGACGAGAAGGAAATTGCGCGATATAATGCAATCTTTTTCGATGAAAAGGTGCTCGTGGAGGAGACCGGTGAATATAAGACCACACCCTTGGAGGAACAGCCGGAGAATGAGAAGACCTATATGATCGAGCTTAACGGAGGCTCCATCGGTAAAATCAATGTAGAATATCACGGACAGTATGCCTTTATATGCGGCTTTGGAATCCTACCGGAATATCGTAGAAAGGGCTATGGACGAAAGGGATTAACAGAAACTCTAAGGTTAATTGAAGCGCAAGGTGTCACGGTTATTGAGCTGGATGTCGTATGTACCAATAGTAATGCTCTTGGTTTATACCAATCCTGTGGCTTCGTAGAACAATCCGTAATGAATTACTATAGTCTGAGATAATAAAACCAATTATTTAATAGATAATTTGTTAACTAAGGAAAAGATAATACACATTCGTCAAACAGTGTATTATCTTTTCCTTATCCTATTCAAAAGAATTAGCTTCGCAAACTTTTTGAATCATGTATTCATTAAAAAGTTCGAGAAGCATGCTTTCTATTGTATTATTATGTATTGAAACCGTCTCTTATCTTTATTCAATACCTGCAACTGTGACTTTCTTCAGCAGCACCATAGCCGGTCCTTCGAAGTTATTGTCCTTCTGGCGCTCCTTCGATAGATACATCTCATGCTGGAGTTTGGCGATATTACCTGAGATGGAGCCTCCGGTTACAGGGATGGTTGTCTTTCCATCATAATACCAGGCCAGGCGAATCTCACCACAGAAATCTCCGGTCAGATCATCAACCGAAAAATCAGAAAAGGCTGCCGTCATCAGGTAAGGCTCGTTCTTTAACTCTTCCATCGTTTTGCTTCCGCTCTCAATTACAACATTCCCGATATTACCGGTCGGTGCCACCCCAAGATAATATGCATATCTGGTATCGGCCGCATACTGCTTCAGTTCACCCCGGTCAATGATTTTCACCGGTTTTACAGGAAAGCCCTCTGAATCAAAGGTTTCTGAATTGGTTGAATTCTTCATGAACGGGTCGAGCGTTAAGGTAATCCGGTCACCCTTTACCTCATCCCCTTGTACCTTGTCCCCAACCTTCCAGGTGGAAGCCTGGTTATATACGGATGAAGCATTACTCTTGGAGTAATAATAAGCGAAGAAATCCTTTACCGCCTCCCTGGTAAGAATTACGGAAAAAGTCTTTAAAGCAGGCGTATTCCCCGCAATTGCCTTCTCCTTACAGATATTGATCATATTCTTAACCTCATTGGCCAAAAGCTCAGCATCAAACTCGGAGCAATCAATACAACGGTACAATTCAATTTCCTCCCCCTCTTCCTTCCAGGTGGTGATGAACTCTACCATGCAGCGATACCCCTCCTCCGAAACGTCAACACCCTCGGAGTTGACAATTCTTGTTACTATTTTATTTAAGAAAATTTCACAGGAATTGATGCCGCCCTTCTCATAGATATCATTCTTATATATTGCTTTCGTAATCTCATTCATCCAGTAGGGAAGGCTTTCCTTTGCAAAATTACTCTCCGGTAAAACTGCATCGGATGTGGCCGGCTTTACTAACGGATAATAGGGATTTTTTACGAAGCCGGCTGCAAAGGCTGCGTCCCGGATTGCTTTCTCAATCTCACCATCGTTCATGGTAGGATGAATGCTTGTTGTTGAGGAACCCTTATATTTCACACCTTCTTCGGTAAAATCTACATAGACTGTTACATTAAAATGATGTACATTCTTGGCCCGGTCCATATCCACATTCTTCTTCACAAAGAACAACTCATTGGAATGGACCTGCGTTTCTTTGATCTTATAACCTGAGATATCTTTATTATTCATGAGGATTTTTTTAATTTGCTCTAACATTAACCCAACCTCACTTTCGCTTTGATATAGGGACCGCCATTGGCAGTCTTAACATACTCCTTATAGCCCTTACCGCAATAACCGCCGCCCTCCAGCTCAACCGTCTCTGATACCATAGAGATGGACTGCAGCAGCTCCGGTACAAAGCCGGTCATAACGACGGGTGAGATCAGATTACCGGTCAGCTTACCGTCTACAATTTCTCTTCCCAGTAACGCAATACATTGAATACCCCAATTCTTAGGGTCCTCCATACCGCTGTAAAGTCCTTCAATCTGGTAACCATACTGAATAGAGGCCAGCATATCCTCGTATTTATCCTTACCGGCTGCAAAGAAGGTATTCGTCATTCGGGAGTAAGCCTTCCGTTCGAAGGATTGTCTTTTTCCGTTGCCGGTGGGAGTAGTCCCAAGCTTCAGGGCTGACAGCAAATCGGAGATACCGTTTTTCAGGATTCCATCTTCTATGATGGTGGTATCTGTACCAAGGGTACCTTCATCATCAAAAAGATAGGAGGATACATGGTTCGCTGCTGCCGCACCGTCATGCATCGTCGTAACCTTTGAAGCAATTTGCTTGCCGATATATTCGACACCCTTCGCTCTTTTCTTAACGAACATATCCATCTCAACACCGTGACCGAAGGCCTCATGGGCAATCAAGCCGGCTATATCAGGCGCGCATATGACATCATATTCACCCGGCTGGACTGTCTTCGCATCCAAGAGCTTAATACACTGATCTACCACCACAGGACACAGCGTCTTCATTTCCTTAAGAACCTCATAGCCCATCATACCATTGAAGCCTCGGAAATAATATTTCGTTCTCTCATCTCTTCTTGCAACACAGAGTAAGGTAGCTTCGCTAATGGTGTAGGATTGCTCCAGGTCCTTTTTTTCGGAAAGAAAGATTTTTGATACATGAGTACAGCTTAAGCCGGCTCTAAAATTGACAACCAGCTCAGACAGGGAACATCCCATATCCTTTAGTAACGTTAATTCCTTAATGATATCCTCGGCGCTTATGCTCTCCGGATCAATCTCTGTTTCACTGAAAAATTGCTTCGCAAGCTCTTCTTCTTCCATCAATGCATACTCATTCACATTGATTTCTTTTGATATCTTATGTAGCTTATCCTTGATATCAGAGACGATACCGGGCAGCTTATCCTCATCAATCTCATTGAAGGAATACTCAGAATAATTCACCCCGTTATGAATCCGTACTACAAATCCACGTTCCGCCAGCATGACATCATTCACCTCGGTACCCGTCTTTCCTACACGGTATAACTTACCTCTGGTATCCGTACCAAGTACGGATACATACTGATAATTCTCTGACAGCAGCTCGATGAGCTTACGCACATACGGTTTACTCCTTGTCAGGAATTCTGATCCTGTTGTTTTCAAATTAGACCCCCCAGTCTTTAAAATAATAAATTATAAAACCACATCTTTTCTTTCTCTCTGTTCTTAAAATCTCCATATTGTAATACTCGATAATTATGGTACGTTAACCTATATTATGTATCCTGTCTCATAGATTATCACACAAATTTCTATTAGATACAATGTCGGAAACGGAAAATTGCAAAAATCTTTATAATGCAACAAAAGATATTATCATGGAAGCCTGATTGCTTCCTTGGTAATATCCCTTGTTGTATGTGTATAATTTATCAAATTAGAGGAGTGAATTAATTGATACGCTTCAATGCTTCAAAATCATTCATCAGAGCATCCCAAACCGGTTTATCATACTCTTCATGCTCCAGCACAAAATATGTGGCATACCTCGCTGCATCCTTAATCTGCTTCATATCGATAATTCCGTCAGCGATATCTACATTAGCCTTATTTTGATCGATTTGTTTAATATGGATAAGCTCAACCCTCTTACCCCATTTCTTAATGTATTCCACCGGGTCAACACCTGCATAGGCAACCCAAAATACATCCAGCTCCAGAACTACGTCATCGCTGGTCTTTTCTGCCAGCAAATCAAGCGCATATTTACCATCGAGTATAGCGAATTCGTGAGCATGATTATGATAACCTACCTTGATGCCTTCTCTCGCAGCCTTTTTCGCTGCCGCATTCAGCACCTGTGCCAAATGATCGACTTCCTCCAGAGTGTCGAGCTTAGCATAAGGACAGATAATATATTTTGATCCGATTGCCTTGCTATATTGAAGTTCCTCCTCAAAACGATCTGTGAATACCTGTAATCCACAGTGAGTACCTACGGAATATAGACCGCTTTCTGCCAGCAATTGCTTTTGCTCACCACAAGTCAAATCACCATAGCCTGCAAATTCAACACCTTGAAAACCAATCTCTCCGACTCTCCTAACAGAACCGGTAAAATCCTTCTTTGTTTCTTCATGGATGGAGTAAAGCTGTAATGATATTTCCATTCGTTATTCCTCCTATACGTTTTCTTTCTTCCCATTATGATAGGAGCGATAAGCCGCCTCCATCATTCTGGTCAGCATAATGGCAGCATCAATACCGAAGTCAACATCTACCGCATTATCCCCGTTCGCCCATTGAACGATGGGAGATGGGAGCTCCTCAGGCAGCTGCTCCACAGTAATCCATTGTCCATTCGTCTCCTCGGTTGCATACTGAACACCGTTACGTATCAGTAAAGCACCCTTTGTACCACTGATTTCCAGCGTAGGAGGGTTATAAACAGATACAAAGCCTGTCTCGGATACCCCAATTGCTCCCTGCTCAAACTCGATCACCGATACGGCATTATCCTCCACCTCATGACCGGTTATATTGGTAAATACAGATTGAATTGTTTTTGGATCTCCAAGTAACCAATTTAATAAGTACATCGGATGAGCACCAAGATCAATCATAGCGCCGCCGCCACATTGATCCAAGTCATAAAAGTGTGCCGGCAGCCAATTGCCAATGCTTCCGTTATGCACATTACGCATCCTGGCATAAGTAATGCGACCTAAGGCACCGCTGCTCACCAGCTGTTTCGCAAATAAGAACTGTGGCTCACATTTCTTTACAAGGGACAGAGTGATGGATGCTTTATTTTTCTCAAGAGCTTCTTTAATCTCGATGCAATCCTTTGTGGTAAGAGCCAGAACCTTCTCGCTAAAGATCTTCTTACCTGCTTCGATTGCTTTTAATATTAATCCGGTATGCTCTGCGGTTGCAGCGGTAATCACTACACCCTCAATGCTCTTATCACGGAGCAGTTCATCGTAATCGTGATAAAATTTAACATTGAATTGCTTCGCATACTTTAATCCGCGCTCTGCATCCTCATCCCATATGGCCGTTATCTTACTGTCTGTCTTGTCAAGTATCTCTTTCGTATAGCCTTCCGCATGAACATGCCAATAGCTAATTATTGCTATATTCATCAACTTTCCCCTTCTCTAGTCAAAATATACCGGCTGGCCGCTCTCCGCTGATTTATAGATTGCTTCCAAAATCTCGGATACCACACAAGCCTGCTGAGGTAATACGACAGGGTCCGTATTATTCTTAACCGCATCAATCCAACGTCTTGCTTCCACATCTGCAGGGCTCATGGAATGACCATCATAGAAAGCAACACCGCCACTGGACAGATCAGGCTTTACTTCAATCAGACGATTGAATTCACCCTTATTAATCGTTACACCATTCTTAATCTGTGCTCCTGCATCAGAACCGCAGAGTACGGTACTGCCTTCCTGAATCGGTTCACTGGTATTAAGTGCCCAGCTGGATTCCAGAATGATTGTTGCACCGTTCTTCATGACGATGAAACCGAAGGCGCTATCCTCCATGGTATGCTGCTCCGGATCCCAGCCGCCCCAAGGATTGCCGCATTCCGCATTATTTACCTTCTATATTTTGTTCCAACTACCATCTTAGGCTCATAATTGTTCATAAGGTAGAGCGTAACATCAAGAGAATGGGTGCCGATATCAATTAACGGACCTCCGCCCTGTTCAAATTCGTTCAAGAATACACCCCAGTTCGGAGTTCCTCTTCTTCTAACTGCAAATGCTTTCGCAAAATAAATATCTCCCAGATCACCGCGCTCGATTACACTCTTTAAATAGATTGCTTCCGGCTTATGTCTGTGTTGATAACCGATGGTAAGCTTCTTTCCTGTCTCCTTCGCTGCCTCCACCATTCTTCTGGCATCTTCTGCAGTTTTTGCCATAGGCTTCTCGCACATTACATGCTTGCCTGCATGAAGGGAATCAATCGAAATCGGAGCATGAGAACGGTTCGGGGTACATACATGAACCACCTCGATCTCCTTGTCCTGTAACAGCTCCTTATAATCGGTATAAACCTTCGCGTCCGGTGTTCCGTATTCTGCTTTTGCCTTTTCTGCCCTCTCGGGAACGATGTCACAGAAGGCAACCATTTCCACATCACCTAATTTACTAAGGGAGGGCATGTGCTTACCGTTTGCGATACCTCCGCAACCAATGATACCAACTTTAATCTTCTTCTCCATAGCAGTTTATCTCCTTTTTATTATTTAGTTTTACGTTCTTCAATATGTGCATACCCCACTGACCGAAGGAAGCACGCTATGCGAGTGCTGTTCTCACATTATGTTCGCTTTGCTTACGCGTAAATAAAACATAGCATAAAAGTGTTTCCCATGATATAATTTATTTACAATAAAATATCAATAATTTGTCATTGGAGGTTACATACTTGGAGCGATCTTACTATGTGGAAACCAGAGATATGAACGATGACGCATCGCTGCAGTTTAGCTCTCACACTCAGGAATCTACGGGTGCGGGACTTATGGCGCATGCTCATATCCACAACTATATAGAAATCATTTATGCGATTACGGGAAAATATCATATTTTATTAAATAATGAGGCATATAGCTTTGAAGCGGGCGATATGGTGCTGATTAATTCCAATGAGATTCATAATATCTTCTCCCTCTCCTCCGGCCTTAACCAGTATATTGTGATCAAATTCGAACCGGAGATGCTGTATACCACAGCACAGTCCCTTTTTGAGATGAAGTATGTTATGCCCTTCATCCTGAACGAATCTACTCACCAGAAGATTTTTAGCAGGGCGGAGATAGAGAAGACGATCATTCCTGATATCATCCGCGGCATTAACCAGGAATATCATGACAAGCGGTATGGTTACGAGCTTGCCATCCGGGCGAATATCTATAATTTGTTTCTCTTTATTCTTCGCAGATGGAATGAGCAAAATGTCGACCTGAATATTGATGAAGAGATTAACAAGGATACGGTAAAGAGAATTCAGAAAGTATTCGACTATATTGAAGATAATTATCAAAACGATATCACTGCACTGGATATGGCGAAACGCTGCAACTTAAGCTATAGCTATTTTTCCAGACTATTCACAAGGATTATGAAGCGAAGCTTCCGGGAATATCTAAATTATGTACGTGTAACGAAGGCAGAGCATCTCCTTACCTCTGCCGATTTGAACATCACAGAGATTGCAATGCAGGTAGGCTTCTCCACCTCCAGCTACTTCATCCAGCAATTCAAGCTTTATAAGGATATCTCACCGAAGCAGTACCAGTTAAAGTATAAGGAAGTATAATCCGGATAAAAGGACAGACCTACCACCGCTATCGTTTAGCGCAGGAGTCTGTCCTTATCCTTCCTTGAAGCTACTATCAGGTGCATATATCTCTTTATCCTTCTGTATTATAGGTATTATTGTTATATTTTTTACTGTTATTCGTATCCTTCGCTGAGTTGGACGCCGTATCGGTCACACCGGCCTTTTTAAGATGCTCCTTTTCCTTCTCCTTACGAAATCTCTGATTTGCTTGTTTGCTCAAGCGATCACTTCCTTTCCTACGGTAAAGATAGTATTTCACCGTAAGATCAGGTTATTCTTAATTAGCGAAGTAATTTGATTTTATCCTGATATTCTGCAATGAGGACAGAATTGTGCTCCGTTCCGTTCGGCAGATTAGCACTCATATAAACCGGTGGCAGCTTACCCTCTGTAAGATAGCAATTCTCTATCTTTAAGACAATTCTCTGTGCGATAAACAGACTGCTAAAGGAGGAAGCACCGCCGGTCACAAGCCCATTCTCCGGGATGGATAATAACCCATCTCCGATGGGAACATGATTATCAATTACAATATCACAGAGCTCATATAGCTTCTTCCCGCTATTGTGTCTGGCACTAAGCTCCTTTGAGGCCTGCAAAGAGGTGATACCCACAACCGTAAGCCCCTTCTCCCTTGCAAACATGGCCGCTTCAACAGGGACACTGTTAATTCCGGTATTGGAGGAAATAAGGATGGTATCTCCTGCATGAAGATTGGCTGCCGATAGAATCTTACCGGCTAATCCCGATTTTCTCTCATTATACATACTCTGTATTGCTCCCTCCTGAATCATCAGGGAGTGATCCGTTATCGGATTAACCGGAACCAAACCTCCTGCCCGAAAGAACATCTCCTCTACAATCATATTGGAATGGCCTGTTGCAAATACGTGCAGCAATCCACCACCTAGAATAGATCGATATGCTGCTCCTGCCGCTGCCTCCATGGCAGTCTCCTCCAGCTTCTCAACCTCCTGCAATAAGGCCGTCAGCCTTGGCAGGAAGGAATACTCTTCTACCAGCTCTTTATTCATACATTTTCCTCTCTTAATCCTGCCGAACAAACCATCACTTGTATACCCTTATTAAAATCCCTTATACGCTAGATCGTTGTGAGGTCTATTCCCTTCCTAGTTTAAGACAATGCTGTCTGCAATGTCACATTTACACATCTACTTGTTATAACAAGTTAAGCACCATATTCACAGCCTACTTATACAGAGTCACCGTAAATTGGTATTGATCCCCCCGGTAGGTTGATTCCACATATTCATATGCCATACCTTCCTGCTCAAAGGTTGTACGGTTAATATGGAGGACAGCGGAACCGGGACTAATCTGCAACAGCCTTGCTTCTTCCTCTGAGGCCAGCCCGGCATGAATCTCCTGTATTCCCTTATAGCTTTCGCAACCAAATTGATATAGTAATATCTCATAAAGAGATTCCTTTATATTCTGCGTCTTAAGCGTAGGAAAACGATAAAAGGGCAAATGCACTCTCTCAATCGCAATCGGCGCCCCATCTGCAAGTCGTAAGCGCTCCAGCAAATAAATTTTCTGATTTGTATCAATCCCTAAGGTCTCAGCTGCCTTCTCGCTTGGCGAAATTATCTCAAAAGTTAGCACCTCACTGGAGGGCTCCTTACCGAGGGCTTTCATCTCCTCTGTAAATCCCTTCAGATGATTCAGTTGGAAGCCTGTCTTCTTCATCCTGACAAAGCTTCCTTTCCCCTGCTGCTTATAGATATAACCGCCCTGCTGCAAGCCCTCCAGCGCACGGCGCACTGTAATTCTGCTGATGTTGAAAAGCTCACAGATCTCTTCCTCCGTCGGCATCTTGTCACCTTCCTTCAGCTTTCCGGACTTAATTAAGGGGATATAATAATTCATAACCTGCATATAACGTGGAAGTGATTTCATAGATCTGCCCTCTTTTCATTAATTTCATATTTACATTTTATATTATATGTGTTATTTTTGATTCAAGTAATTATGTTGTTATAACAAGTTTAGCATAACCAGCATTTATTGTCAATTTGTAACCACCCAGTACAGTAGTAATATTAAAAAAGGGCTATGAATGCTTGCATTCTAAGGACTTTTTAATATTACTACTGGAATGACCCGAAACAGCGAGGAAATCCGCAGGATTTGCGAGCCTGTTCTGGGGCAGAACAGTAGAAATAATAAAAAAGTCATGAATGCTTGCATTCTAAGGACTTGTTTATTGTTTCTACTGGAATGACCCGAAACAGCGAGGAAATCCGTAGGATTTGTGAGCCTGTTCTGAGCCAGAACAGTAGAAATATTAAAAAAGGGCTATAAATGCAATTAATTCAAGATAGGAATGGAGAACATTATGAAAATCATCAGCACAAGAGACTATGCGGATATGAGCAGAAAATCCGCCAATATTATTTCAGCACAGGTAATCCTTAAGCCGGACAGTATTCTCGGATTGGCGACAGGCTCCTCTCCCGTAGGCACCTACGAAAAGCTTATTGATTGGTGCAACAAGGGAGATATTGATTTTTCCAAGGTTAAGACCGTGAACCTGGACGAATATGTCGGCCTATCCAAGGAAAATCCCTGCAGCTATTATTATTTTATGTACGAGAATCTATTCAAGCATATTAATATAAATCTGGAGAACACCAATATCCCTAACGGTATGGAACATGATATCCAGAAGGAATGTAAGCGTTACGACAGCCTGCTTGCCTCCTTTGGTCAGGTTGACCTGCAGCTGTTAGGCTTAGGTAATAACGGACATATCGGTTTTAACGAGCCCTGCGATGTATTCCGCAAATCCACCTACTGTGTCGAGCTTACCCCCAGTACGATCGAAGCAAACTCACGCTTCTTTCAATCAGCTGCGGATATTCCCCGATATGCTTATACCATGGGAATCGGCAGCATCATGTCCGCGAAAAAAATCCTTCTGGTAGTGCACGGCGAGGGTAAAGCAGATATTCTTAAGGAAGCAATCGAAGGTCCCATCACTCCGGCGGTTCCCGCTTCTGTATTGCAGCTCCACAACGACGTCACGATTGTTGCAGATGAAGGCGCACTGTCCAGTTTGAGCAAATAATCAAAACATAGTAAGAAAGGTCAGGTATCTTTATGATAATTAGAAATGCAATGGTCTATACAGAGGATGGCAGCTTTGTTAAAAAGGACATAGTAATCGAAGGAGAATATATCGTAAGCAATGAAGGCAGCCATCATCATCGGGAGGAATTCGACGCCGAGGGTCTTTATCTCATTCCCGGCTTGACCGATCTCCACTTTCACGGCTGCGTCGGCTACGATTTCTGCGACGGAACACAGCAGGCCATCAAGGCTATGGCTGAGTATCAGGCCAGAAACGGAATCACCACCATCGCACCGGCTACCATGACACTGGATGACGAACAGTTGACTGAAATTTTTAAGAATGCTTCCGAATATCAAAGTGAAAGCGGAGCAATCCTCGCCGGCATCAAGATGGAGGGTCCTTATCTGTCCCATGCTAAGAAGGGTGCGCAGAACCCGAAGTACTTGAAACACCCGAATGCCGAGCATTTTCGCAAAATGCAGGCTCTCTCCGGAGGCTTAATCAAGATACTCGCCATCGCCCCGGAGGAGGAAGGTGCATTAGAGTGCATCGAGGAATTAAAGGATGAGGTTGTGATCTCCCTAGCACATACAACCGCGGATTATGATTTATCCTTGGAAGCCTTTGAGAAGGGAGCTTCCCACTTAACTCATCTCTATAACGCAATGCCTGCCTTCTCGCATCGCAGCCCCGGTGTAATCGGAGCAGCCTTCGATAGTGAGCATGTACATGTCGAGCTTATCTGCGATGGCGTTCACGTAGATCCTAGTGTCGTTCGGGCTACCTTCAAAATGTTTGGAGAGGATAGAATCATTCTAATCAGCGACAGCATGATGGCGACCGGCCTGAAGGACGGAAGATATTCCCTGGGTGGTCAGGCAGTTACTGTAGTTGGCAACAAAGCAACTCTTGTCGACGGAACAATTGCCGGTTCTGCCACTAATCTGATGCAATGCATGAGAATAGCGGTCAGCTTCGGAATTCCGTTAACCACTGCCATCAAGTGTGCCGCAGTGAATCCGGCGAAGGAAATCGGAATCTATGATAAGTACGGTAGTATTACTCCCGGTAAATATGCCAACCTCGTACTGCTGGATCAGAAGCTCGAGATAGTGAAGGTATTCCTTAAGGGAGCTGCCATAGACCAGTAGATGCTGATATCCTGTTACTTCACCATACAGTTCACTTCGACTAATCCATCCTTAACCAAGGAAGGTGTGATGATTAATTCCTCATCCAGGACCTTCTCACCGTTGACAAGCCAATAATCAAACTCCGTACCCTCCGGAAGGGTTGCAGTTATGACGGTATTATAATCCTCATAATAGCTACCCTCGAAGAATTCATCCGTAACAAAGGTATTCACTTTAATGGTACCTCCCTCCGCAGGGGAAGCCTTCAGCTCATAGATCTTACCTAACCCAAAATAGCTTTGATACTTGGTGAGAATATGGGAGGCTCTCTCCCTTGCGTAGGTTTTCAGTACCTCAAGGCGATACTCCAATTGACCGGGCTGTACCCAATCCTCCAGAAGATTTTTACCATAGGTATGCCTAAGCTCATTCATTCTGGATTCATTCATCTCATCCAGTACCTTATTCAGGTGCTTTGATGCAAATGCCCCGTTGATCAGGTCCGCCGTCTGTTTGATGAAGATCTCTCTGCAATCCTCACGCTGCATCAACTGACCGAATAACGGACAGGTTCCTCTGACTTCTCCGTTGGGTCCGACGAAATTCCCGATATTATCAACCAAAGCTCCGGTATCATAAATACCCGTGCTAAAATCCAAATCATGCAACAGATAGCGCCATTTACCATCAAAGGGTGCCTCGCGATACTCTTCTCCCTCAGCAGCATAATAACGGTAGGTCTTATAATTATTGTGAGGCCAATCCTCATTACCGATATACACCTGCAGAGCATAATAGGCAAGATAGTTTTCCACGTCCATCTGCTTACATAATTCCTGATAATTTGCATCAATGGTCAAATCCATCTTAGAATATGTGTCATACATCAGGGTATAATCGGTTACAAATGCTTCGTTCTCACCATCCTCATCGATCTCCTTATAGGTCTCACTACCCTCCAGTATCTCGAAGCTCCCCGTGTAATCCCCGTAATGATCCTCAAAATATTCATCGCCGTATACCTCATGGAGCCAGAAGAAACCCCTGTAATCCCCGTTAACATACATCGCTGCCGGCCGAACCGCCACATTGTCCTGATAACCAGCCTGGGAAGCCAGAGTCTGGAACAGCTCATCGCGAATAAAGGCAAAGCCGTTGTCGTTACCGCAATTACGAAGCACTAATTGCTTGAAGGCATCGATTACAGTTCCATCCTTTCCTGTTCTATCCGGGAAGAACTCATAACGGAATTTATTATTCTTTTCATCATATTCTTTTCTAGCATACATCTTGATCGATTTTTGCTTACTTGCCCTGGACCAGCCTCCGTAGGTCCGGATACCGGCTTTCTGGCTAATTACCGGTGTGCCATCCGGCTCAATCACCTCCAGATATACCTCCCGTTCGCTGGCCTTCCCGCGCATATTGAAGTTAGCAGGGTCATAGGGCTCTATCTTATCTTGGGGATTTTCCTTAATCCAATCCGCTCTTAGCTTTCCTTCCACAAAGATACCATATTCGTAGTCATAGAGATTATAGGGATCTGTTACTACGGAGAACACCAGGGTATCATATCTCTTATCGATATTTTCACCCACAAAATAGGTATGTACAATGATCTCCGATTCCGTCCCGTCTTCAAAAAATGCTTTTGCTTTTACCGCCGTTGCTTTAAATGCTTCCCCTGCGACTAACAAAATCGTCTTCTCATATTTCTTCGCTTTCTTATCCGGGTCAACGCCATCCGTTGTATAGTAGATTTCACACGGCTTACTGCTATAGATTTTAAGCTCCAGATCTTCTCCGTAAAGGTATCCCGTTTCCGAAAATGCAATCTCATAATCGCCCAGCTTCTGTATCTCTGCAGCCTCATCATCCTCCACCGCCATAGCCGGCGAATTATCCTTATCTTTTTCGGCTGTCTTTGAGCCTTTGCAGCCGACCAGCACCAGTGCTCCCATTAATATAAATAAGAGTAAAACCTTCCTCGCAACCTTCATGTTCTGCTCCCTCCACCCATAAGTATTGAGCCTGCTATCCTCCCCAACAAGCTAATTAGCTTCATAATATCATGAATATATAAAAAAGCAATAAAATATTGAACTATTTTCTTATTGATTATTGCTAAGATGTCCCTCCATCACACAAAAAAGGAACCCGAATACTATAATCTCTACAGACACAAAGACTCCCCTAACCAAAGGCTTCATGAGATTGAGGGTTCTCATGGGATAAGCTTCGATTAGGAGAGCCTTGGTGCGATGGATTACTGATAGCTTACAGAAAATTTAGCCCCTGCCTTACCTGCAAATACAATAAAGCCACCTTTCGGTAAGGTCAACGAGTTTTTATCGTCAGTAAGAGAGTAATAGGTACACTTAAAATCCTTATCGTATACAGTGACGGAAGTATTCTTCGGGAGCGTCAGTTTTAGCTTCTTCCCCTCTGACTTAGTTCCTATCTTATACCACTGGGCATAACCTTCCTTCCCGATTGTAACCTTGAAGTTCTTCGCGGACATGGTCTTCAGACCGTCTTCACTGATAAATAAGAAGCCTGCAGTCTCCAGATATTCGACCTTTGACTTCATATTGAAGCTCAGATCCCTCATATCTCTTCCATATAAACCGGGAATTTGAAACTGCATCTTTGCATGATTTGCATCGATTATCTTTACATTTGCACAGTATCCTTCCAGTCCCTGTGTCAATTGAATTTTAATTATGCCTGAGGATAACGGGTAGAATACCGAATCATATTTCTCATTCAGTAATAAATAAAGCTTACCTTCTCTACCCTCCCAGGCTGCTTTCACCTTCTTCGATAGTGGATTAGAGGCTACCTTTTGGCCTTGATATCCGGAGCTGGCCATCTGGCCCAAATATGGCAGAGTTCCATAGCCTTCAACGTATAGATAAGTATTATTATTCTGATTAATAAAATCGATAAAGGAGCTGCCATCCTGAGAATAGAACCTACCTTCTCCTGTGTAGATAAATTTCTGAGATTCTTCCCCCACATAAAGTTCTAATATTCCTGCATCACTGATCTCAGCCTTCACTGATCCACCCAGCGATACATAATAGCCTTCATTATCCTGTTCACTTTTCGGCATTTCGGTCTTTACCGGAGCGGTAAAGGTCTTATCTGCATTTATTTCCTTAATCACTCCCTTTGCCAGCAGAGTGTTCATAAGTACATTCTGAGCAAATGCCTGACCATAAACGCTGCTACCGCCGCTGAAAAGAACCGCCATTGCCATTCCCTGATCCGTCAATACCACCAGACTTCCATGATACAGAGAGGTATCTCCACCCTTTACCAAGGCCTTGATTCCATATTCATTGAAGGGATAGGTATCTACACTGTCCCAACCCAGACCGTAGGATAATAAAGAATTCGATTCCGGGTACCACTGACCATTCTTATATTCACTCTGGGCCATCGCCTTGGCTGAGGTATCCGTAAGGATGGTATCCTTCCCCTTATAGAAGAAACCAGAGGCAAAACGGCAAAGCTCCTCTGCTGTGGAATAGATTCCGCCGGCTCCAATTGCATTCACATTTTCTACCGGAGTAGCTTTGTTTGGATCCAGCATATAGGTCTTAACCAGCTGGTCCCGGTCAAATTCATCAAGAGGTGTCTTTGTTTTCGTAAGCCCTAACGGCTCCGAAATATACTTACCCATATATTCACTGAAGCTTAAGCCGCTTACCTCCTCAACCAACAGCTGTGCCAGACTGAAGCCATCGTTACAATAAACACTGAAGGCACCGGGATCAGCCTTTAATCTCTGTTCCTTTAAGGTAGCAAGTAAAGTATCCATACATGAGGTATCATTGTCATCAAATAACTCTGCATTACCTAAGGTGCTTCCCATTATTCCGGAGGAGTGGTTAAGAAGCATTCTTACCGTGATATCCTTATAACGGGTATCAGCCATTTTAAATTTAGGCAGATACTTTACAACAGGGGTATTCAGCTTCACCTTTCCCTCCTCGACCAGCTGCATAACCGCTGCCGTTACGAACATCTTACTGATGGAGCCAATTCCATACATATGCTCCTTCGTCAGTTCTGTATCTCCGCCTTTCTCATAGGCACCTGAGTGACCGGATATAACAATCTCATCCCCGTCAATTAATGCATATTGCAAACTGGTTGCACCGTACACAGCAGTTAGAATATCCGCGGTGGCCTGAGCCTGCTTCGCCACCTCATCATAGGTGGAGGCTGCACTTACCGGCCTGGGATTAGCAGGTATTGAGATCAATACAACTGCCAAGAGTATCGATATACCGTTTCTTATCCATTTTCTGTTCATAAAAACCCTCCAATTATTTATTTCCTATGGTAGTAATTATCTCTCCAAGATTTAATGCTTCCATAAGAGTCAGACGAATTATAACACTATCAACTGGAAGACACAACCAATTTAATCCTTTTTTAATCTATAATTGTGAAACCTATAATAGTATGAATTATAAAAAACATAATTCACACTTAGAAGTTTGCTCATTGGATTTGCATGTGGACGATAGATACTTAAAAAAATATAATTTATTTTAAAATATACCTTGACAGGCGAGGTATCTACGAATATAATGATACTCAATAAAAGGAGGTATTAAACCATGTCAATAACATCGGACGTAATACGTGGCCATACCGAGCCCATTATTCTGGCACATCTGATTGAGGGGGACAGCTACGGTTATCAGATTAATAAAGAAATCATGGAAAAAACCAATAACTTATATGAGTTAAAGGAAGCCACCTTGTATTCCGCCTTCCGGCGTCTGGAGGAAGCCGGACTGATTATATCTTACTGGGGAGACGAGAATGTCGGAGCAAGGCGAAGATACTATGCAATCACTGATAAAGGGCGAGATGCCTATCAGGAGTACAAGAAGGACTGGGAAAACGTAAAAAAAATAATTGATAGTTTATTAAAGTAGATGGAGGGGTCATCAAATGAATGAAAGAATGAGGAATCACATTGAAAAGCTTTTCGAAGACGCTCCCAAGACACGAAAAGCATTTGAGCTGAGGGAAGAATTATTAGTCAATTCCGAGGAACGTTATCAAGACCTCCTGACAACCGGAGTCTCCGAAGATGATGCCTTTCGGCATGTCATCAGTTCCATCGGTAATGTCAAAGAGCTATTTCAGAGCTTGGAGGAGCCAAAGGTGGAGGATAAGGCTGAGCTCGAGGCCAGAATCCAGAAAATCGCTGTGATACGAACCGTAGCCGTCGGTTTGTATATCTTCAGTGTATTTATATTTCTGGTTTGCGCGATGTTCGATATGTACTCCATACTTGATCTTACTCTGATCGGCATGGCAACTATGGTATTTATTGCAATAATACCAACCTGTATGCTGGTTTATGCAGCTAATATGTATCCAAAATATCGTAAAACCGAAGATACGATAGTCGAAGAATTTAAGGAATGGAAAAGCGAGACTAAGAAAACGAAATCCATAAAGGGTGCGGTAACCTGTATCGTATGGACTGCCACCTTACTACTCTATTTTGCTGCAAGCTTTGCTACCTTTGACTGGTATATCACCTGGATCATTTTTATCGCAGCCGCATGTGTTCAGGCAATTGTTGAGCTGATATTCCGTTTGAAGGAGATGAGATAATGAGAAGATTTATAGTATCTATGATTGCAGTCTTCGGCGTGATCGCTCTCGGATTGATAATCCTTATGGTGTTAGTAATCAACTCCGGCGGGGCATCCATCTCATCCAATATGATCGCCGGTATAGAGTTGGTAAAAACCCGTAATTTAAGTATGGAGGGTATTGAGGTATTAAGCCTTGATTATTCCAGTGACGATATCTACTTCTATGAGAGTGATACTCCGGAGCTTGTTTTAAAGGAGTATATGAATATTACTCCAAATGAAAATGAACTGACCCAAATCAAGCAAAGCGGCTCCGAGCTTAGATTACAGGGTGGAGACAGAACGCACCAGAACTGGATCTTTAACCACTATAACGGCTATGTAGAGGTGTATCTTCCGACTGGTTATCATGGAAGCATATCCTCATCTACCTCAAGCGGTAATATAGAAACGGCTCTTGTGCTTAACCTATCAGAATTCGCAGCCACCTGCTCCAGCGGTGATATTGATTTTAATGAGGTTTATGCTTCCCAGATTAGTGCAGCAACCTCCAGTGGTAATATTGAGTTTGATAAAGCAGAAGGTAATCGTAGCTTCTCCTCCTCCAGCGGTAACATTAAGCTTCAGGGAGGCAACGGAGATACCGAGGTCTCCAGCACCTCCGGTAATATTACAATCAGCGAGAATACCGGTGAACTAAATGCCACGGCATCCAGCGGTAATATTACCGTCGAAGCAGCCATCGGGGCCAAGGAAGTCGAGACCACCTCCGGAGTAATTAAGTTATCCGAATGCAGTGGTTTTGTGAAAGCATCTTCCTCCAGCGGTGATATCATCATCTCTGATCTTGGCAGCGCCGGTATCTTCGAAAGCACCTCCGGCAATATTAACGTATCCTTTACAGATGAATTAGCAGAGAACAGAGAAGATATCGAGGCGGTTGCCTCCAGCGGTGAGGTGGAACTGAAGCTGCCTACCGGTTTGAACTTTGATTTTGTAGCCAGGACCTCCAGTGGAGATATCGATACCTCCTTCGATGATAGCTTAAGCTTTAAGAAGGATGGCGATTATGCAAGCGGGACTGTAGGGGTCAATCCGAATTTCCAACTGGAGCTCGCAACCAGCAGTGGAAATATTACGGTAGAGGATTAATTCGACTACGGATTGCGGTGCAATAGATTCCAAGTGCCCCTATGAGTTGAAAACAACTCTTAGGGGCACTCATTTCTTATAGTTCTTATAGTTCTTATAGTTCTTGTAGTTCTTGTAGTTCTTGTAGTTCTTATTCTTCTTATACTTCTAATACCTCTGATCGCTTTACTATATGGCTACATTCCCTTCGTAAGCTCTGCAAGCTCAGCAAACATCTCCTTATCCGATGCAGTTATCTTGACATTGGTACTGATGTTTTTCCCATCCGGGGTAGTTACAATAATCTCTATCACTGAGCCTTCATTAATTCCATTACTCTGTACTGCATTCATAAATTGCGGAAACTTCGGATGATTCTTTACAAACCGATCCCATAAGCTCTTCAGCTTGAATAATTTAGCCGGGTTAATCATATGCATTCCTCCAAATCATTTATATTATGTCAAGTTTTATCCACATAACCAAATCTTCTCCGATATTATACTACATAGCTTGTTTAAAGAAAACCATTTTCCCAAAACAAGTAATAGCACCTCCCAGGTAGGGGTATTGTGAGAAGCCTATTAATTTGTTTTTCAATATAATTTCACACCGGCTCACGTTTATCATAAGATAATATATAGTAGATAAATTTAACGAAAGGACTTATGAAATGTTATCATCAAGAGACTTTGTAAGCCACTCACTCGAGACACACCTGTTCTTCGGCAGAATTATGAAGGAGCATTCCTTCTTTCTGGAAATAGGCTTCACCCCAAGAGACACTAAATTCACGGAACAAGCCGATCAATTTCGTAAAGAATTTGATAAGCTGTTAAGTGATGTTGTTGCTCTGTCCAATGGTGTCGTTAACCCTGAGGTTCTCCGATCCGGCGAGGTAATTACAGAATTCACCCTGAGTGCCGAAACAGCCTCATCCTTCTATACCGGTGTTGATATTGCTACCGAAATCACCCGTGCGGAGGCCGGACTGAGGGGAGGCACAATGCAACCCGTAACCTCTGCGCTAGAGGAAAGAGTATTTCGTATCAACGAAAGAGCCATTAATTTAGTCACGAAGATCATCCAGTTTCAATCCAACATATTAGCAAATGTTTTAGCGTGCAAGATGTTCACCGTTAATTATCCCTTGCTACTGGATCACATTACACGTGAAGCAAAGCTTTATCTTATGATGATTGAGCGCTTCCAAAGCAGACAGAGCATTAATATCCGGAGAGAAATTGTTGATCAGGAGCTCTTCTGGAACAGAATCATGGCGGAACACTCCAAGTTTATCCGTGGACTTCTCGATCCCGATGAAGAGGAATTAATTGAAACAGCCAATAATTTCGCGAATGAGTTTGATCAATTAGTGGAAGAATCCAAGGCAGCGATGGATCGGGCTGTTCCAATTCGAAGAGTAACCGAAAACAGCCTTGCCGCCACGAGAGATATTCGCAATTTCAAAGCTCAGGCAACTGAGGGCTTAATTGAATGTAAGGTAAAATCAATTATTATCCCTCTGCTCGGAGATCACACCCTGCGCGAAGCAAATCACTTTTTCCGTCTTCTTCGAATGTTCGAGCGCTAGTCTTAACTCTTCTATAATCAAAAACCGGAAGAAGAATACTTCGCAAGCTTCTCCGATGCCTGTTTACAGTAATTATTTCATATGCTTACATCAAACAAAGCCTGCTGGTATATATACCAACAGGCCATTTTAATGCTTTCTGATATTATGCTTTATAACAATGTCCCATAGCTCGAGGCATATATCCCACTATTCTTAGGAAGTTCCATACAGACGCTATTCCTATATCATTTTACTTTGTTGCCTCATCAATCAGATCCTCGCCGATGCCTGATACATTGATATTCTTTGTTGTTCTGGCCTCAAAGCTGTCTGCCATTACGATGCTCTTCATATCGATACCGACAGCGCTCTGAACGGTATCGAATACCTTAGCAAGAACGGTAGGAACGTTATCAGACACATTCTCTATCCCGCCGCCATAAATCTTAATATCAGAGATCTGTCCAAGAGGCTCAGCAATCGCCTTCGCAAGCTCAGGCAGCTTCTCAATAAGCTTATCTGCCATAGCAGCTCCGGTGTATTTCTTGTAGGCTTCCGCTTTCTTCTCCATCGCTTCTGCTTCTGCAAGACCCTTTGCTTTGATAGCCTCCGCTTCTGCAAGACCGACAGCACTGATTGCTTTTGCTCTAGCCTCACCATTGATTGCTTCCGCATCAGCCTGTGCCTGAGCCTTAACCTTAATTGCTTCTGCTTCTGCTTGAGCTTCTGATTTCTTTGCTTCTGCTCTAGCTTCAGCCGCAGCGATCGCAGTATATTTCTCTGCATCTGCTTCTGCTTTCTTCTGCTCTCTATCTGCATTAGCAGGCTCAACAACCTTCGTCTTTAACTCTTCACGGGTCTTCTCTGCACGGCGTTGCTCTAACTCAGTCTGCTTCTGCTCCCTGGCTATTTCAACCTGAAGCTGTGCTTCCTGTAATTCCTTCTGCTTCACTTGTTTGAGAATATCAGCCTCCATCTGAGCCGCGATGATATCCTTATTGGTTATGCTCTTCTGTATCTCGTAAGCAGCATCCGCTTTTGCTTTTGCCGACTCCTGCTCAATTCGATACAGCGCTTCCTGTACCTCCTTGGCTTTTAAAGCAGCACTTACTTCTGTCTGTGCCTCAAGGCGAGCCTTTTCCCCTTCTTTGGTTGCTTCTGATTTCTTGATGGATTCTTCTTTTAGTGCATATGCTTGAGCAATCTCAGCATCCTTCTTCTTCTCCGCGATCTGCTTCGCGCCGAGTGCTTTTATGTATCCATTGGTATCATTTACATCCTTGATGGAGAAATCCTTGAGCTCTAGACCCATCTCTCCGATCTTCGTTCCGACAACCTCCTGTACCTTCGCTGAAAATGCCTCACGGTCATTATAAATCTGCTCAACGGTCATGGAAGCTACAATTTCACGGAGCTTACCTTCCAGTATGAGGGTAACCTGCTCTGCTATAGAGCCTTGTATCTGATTCTCATTTATTCCGGTAAACTGCTCGATTGCCAGATAGATGCTTTCCTGTGTGTTCCTTACTTTAATTACAGCCGTACCGGCAACATCAATGGGAACACCCTGAGAAGACATGGTCTGTGAAGTGTTCACATTTAATTGGATATTACCTAAGGAAATGGTATCCGTACGCTCTAAAATCGGAATTACCACTCCACCTCCACCGGTGATAATTCTTTTCTTCATACCGGTTACTACCATTGCTTTATCCTGGGGAACCTTCTTCCACATACTGAAGATACTGACCAGAACAAAAATCAAAGCTGCAACCGTAAATACAGTGATCACTATTGGGGCAAAGGATACGCCCGATACTGCTAATAAAACCATTTTCTGTCCCTCCATATTCATTATTTTGTGTTACTATTGTTACTCATACCTGTTCTTTGGTTCAACCGTGAATATGCCGTTATTAACCTCCAGAGCCTTTACGAGCCTGCCTGTTTCCAGCTTAAGGAGTCCATCAGCACATCGTGCCGGATAGCTTACATGAACATCCTTTAGGGTATTGAAGCTTACCGTTCCCAGCTGTCCGGGAAGTATTGTATCAACAACCTTTCCGTCATACATCAGCAATTCATTTTCATTGATCCCATAATTTCTCTTTTGTATCCTCTTCAGAGTCTTTATAATTGTCTGAACAATCACTGCCGCGATATATCCGGTGATTGCTGCGACCACTATGGTTAGGATGCTCCCCCTTCCTAACAGTGTCATTACAGAGCCTACCGCACCAAAGGTGATTGCCAGGGCTGATAATGACATGAGAGAGGTTGGAAGCAGTCCGATTGATAATACCGATCCCGGATCAAGCTCCGGACTATCAACCGCTGAATCCAAAGCTGACCCGGTATCCAAATCCGTATCCACCTCAAAATCGGCATCAATATCAAGGTCGGTATCCACATCCACATCTGTACCGTTACTCAGGGAACCGAATAAAACACTAAGAAACGGAAGAACCGCTCCTCCCGCAAGGAAGCATAGATAGATTGTTACCATGACAAAACCCCCTTTATTTAACAATCTGTTAGTAGTATATCAGATTTTTCTGGTTCATGCGAGATTTTAATCAAACTTTCACAAAAATGCAAAGAATCTCTAATAGAAGGACAGGCATTCGGCATATAAACCACTTTGCAACCTTTCATTATAAGAAAAAAGTCCCTTTGCGGAAAGGAAGCTTCCTGCGATGGGACTTTGTACTTTGCTGCAATATCCGATTATGCTTTTATTTATCGTCTAAGCATTCTATCTTTAATCATTGGAAAACCTTGATAAATACAATATTGCAAAATATCCGAGTACAAACGTAATAATTGATATGATTACAGAGGGAACCCACCAGGACAAATCTCCGTTTGCAGGGATTGCAGGGATTATCTTGTCACGGAAGATCTCCGAGGTTGATCCCAGAACAAAGCCGATAATCATACAGTAGGTCTGATGCGGAAATTTATTCAAGGTCCATTCAATCGGCTTTGTAATCAGGAAGATTCCGATTACGGTTGAGATGCCGATAATACCGATATAAACCAGGTTAAACTCCGTGATAGCAGCAATCATTGCATCATACATTCCAAGGACCAGTAGCATATGCGAGGTGCTGATGCCGGGAAGTACCAGAGCAAGAGCTATGATTATTCCGGTCCCAAGTACCATCAGATAATGAATAAAGCCCGAGCCTGAGCCGATATCAAAATTGCCGACCGGTATAAACCCGATGGCTATCACAACAACAAGCCCGATGAGAAAATAGATCGCAGAGGACAGCTTCATTTCAGATTCCTTTGTCTTCTTATAAAGTGCGGGGATTCCGCCGATTACCGCTCCCAGAAAGAAGAAGGATACGGGCAGAGGGAATCTCCCCAGCAGCCATTCGATCACAAAAGCCAATGATCCGATACCGGCTGCCGCACCAAGACAGAATTTCATCAGGAAGAGAATATTTCCCTTCAGATCCTTTAAGAAGTTGCTGATCGAACCAATCAGTTTATCATATATTCCCAGTAAAATTGCCATTGTTCCGCCGCTGACACCCGGCACACTCATGGAGGAACCGATGACAAAGCCTTTTAATATAATTGCCAGATTACCTTTTAACTTGCTGTTCATGTCCTTGAAGATATAGCTGATTTTTCAGATACATCTTTCCCCTTTCATAATATTATCTGCTAGTCGCATGTTAAATCGGAAGATTGACCTTCAAGAAGTGTAACCTTCGCAATAAAAACAAGTATACTATGATAAATTATTATTGTAAAGTGCTTCCATTCATTACTCGGATATAAATATTTGCAGTATATTAATGCTTATACAGCTTCCGTGAAACCCCTTTTTCCATCACCGGGTACCGGATGGAGAAGGACGGAACCTCTGTTTATTTATTTGTTATTATTTTCCCGTTCTTATCAAACTCAATTCCGAATTCCTTGCAATAGCCGTTGATTTTCTTTAGAATCCGCTTCTTCTCACTGCCCGTGCTTGGCGTAGGCTGATAGTTGTTTCTTGCGGTGATGGAGGATATGGAGCAGGGAATAATATTTACCTCGTCCGACGGTACCAGCACATCATTATGAAAGGTGAAGGTCTGCTGATAGATCATGGTATCCTTATCCGGCGGATTCGTATTCCCTCCGAAGCAGAAATTACCGAGACTATAGACAATATAAGCATCCTTATACTTTTCAACCGGTTGGAGAACATGAGGATGGTGACCTAACACCAGATCAGCTCCGCCTTCCTTGATCGCAATGCGACTCAGCTCCTTCTGGGTCCCTGTGATACGGCTGGTTCGTTCAATTCCCCAGTGAAAGCTGACAATAAGCATATCATGCTTTTCCTTCTTAATCGCTTTAATCGCCTTGCGAAGAATTGTCTTATAATCGCTTCGGTTCGTCTCCTGGATAGAGATCATTCCGATCTTGATTCCCTGTGCCTCGAAGATTCCGATCTGAGCATCGGAGGAATAGACAATACCCGCCTTATCAAAGCTTTTGATGGTATCGGTATAGCTCACGTCTCCATAATCACGGACATGGTTATTGGCGAAGGCAACCGCTTCTACGGAGCCTTCGGTCAGAATATCAATATAGGAGGGTTTTCCGCGAAATGCCCACTGTTTATCAACTCTGCTCCCCTTATTACTTAGGGTTCCTTCAAAATTAACAATCGTCATATCATCCTGTTCAAAAATTGACTTCACATTTTTAAGGAAGTATGCATCATTCTTCTGTTTGTTATAAACCGCGAAGAAATTAACACTCGCCGGCTGCTTGATATCACTGGATAAAGTAACATCCCCGGCTGCACTGATCGTGATCTTCACGTCTTTGGATACCGTCACCTTACAAGAGGCCTTTGCCTTACCAAGGGTTGCAGTTACGGTTGCCTTACCGTAGTGAACCGCTTCCATTACACCCTTCGCGGATATCGTAACGACCTTATCATTACTACTCTTATAAACTACATCCTCACCGGAAAGATTTTCTTCTGTGAGTAGCACTTTATTTATTATTTCTTCCCCTTCTTGAAGAGAAAGCTGATCGGAGGGAAAAGAGAGTTCTCCTGTGTAATCTTTTTCCACAACATCTGCTTCTATCATCTCCTGGTCGTCCGCGATGTCCTGACTATTTTCTAGCTTCTGATCTTCGTAGCCCGTAATGTCCGTTGCATATACCCGGCCCGGTGAAGCAACCAGGATACTTATACTGCAACAAAGCTGGATTGCACACCTCCATCGCTTAATTTTTGTCGTCATCTTCGTTCCCCTTGCCCTCTAATTGTTGCTGCTCTAGTGAGCTATGCAACAGTAATGCATCATTCTTCGTGGTACGCTTCACATGATACATCGTCATATCTGCCACATAGAAGTAATCCCATATCTTATTCCCATACCTTGGAACCGAATTACGGATCCCTTGTGAGATAGTTACAACCGGGCTGACTGTAGAGTTGATGTGCTCAATATTCAAATCCATAACCCTCTGTCTTAATTGCCTTGCAATCGCTAATATCTCATCATCGGTCATATTCTCATAAATGATGATGAATTCGTCACCGCCATAACGGGCACAGAATATTCCTTGTTCCATCAGAGAGTGCAGGAGCTGAGCGATCTTCTTCAGACATTTGTCACCAGCCTGGTGTCCATAGGTATCATTATACTGTTTGAAGAAATCAATATCAAAGATTTCCACCCCAAGATTCGTACCGTTATGATAAGCCTTCTCAAAGGCAATTTCCGTATATACATTTAACTTCTCCCGATTAGGAAGCTTCGTAAGAGGATCTCGTTCCGACTTTTCCAGCAGAAGCTTATTCTCCTCCTGCATCAAGGTTTGATTTTCCTTCACGTATTCCAAATCGATACGAAGCTCGATCGCTCTCTTTGCATTCGTTATGTTTTCTTTCTCCAATTGCTCTGACAATACTACATAATCTGTACAAGCAAGTCTGTATTCCGTCTCATTCTGACGTATTTGATAGTATCGCAGCTTATACCTTAATACTCGCAGCTGCATATTCGTAATTCCTGCCTGCTTGGTCAGTTTCTCTATTCTTTCCAGTACTCTCCACAGGTCCTCATAACGCTCGGCCTCCATCAAAAACTCACACAGAAGAAATACATCATCATATATATCAAGAAGAGAAGGTATTTCTAACAGAAGAAGAAGCATCTTATCTAACAGCTCATCTCTCCTTTGATATTCTCCCATCTGATTGTAGAATTGAACCTCAAAGCAGTAAATGAACAAGGGATAATGAGTTGTCTCCAGATATTGCTCACGCTTCCGTTCTATTCTATGGAACCAATTGAAAGCAGTCTCCAGCTCTCCCAGTTGTAAATAACAGGTCGCAATGGCGGTCTTGATAATAATTTTGTTTCCGATGCCGCTCGTATCATCCTTTTTCATATAGATGAGCGCCTTTTCCAGATAAAGAATCGCTGACTTATAATCTCCAAGCTGCTTATATATCTGCCCAATATTCGAATTCACAAGTCCGGCTTCATATACTAATCCATGGTCACGACTATATTTTAGAGAGGTAAGATAATAATCTATCGCAGCAGAGATATTACCCTGATTATCCGCATTGATTCCCAGCATATTATAGGACTTGGCAATGAGGCTTACCAATGAAGCCTCCAGCTGGTGCTCCAAGCCAAGAATTAAGTTCTGAACGAAACCATCATACTCATTGCAATCAAAATAAGCCTCGGCAAGATAATAAAAGGCGAAGCCCAGTAATGTGCTGTCGCCCACCTGCTTTCCGTGGCTGATAATCTTCTTACAGATACTAATTGTCTCCTCCGGCTGCTTGACCCGTAACTCAATTACCTGATCGATTAATACCCGAATACCTTCCTCGTAATTCTCAAAATTCATAGGTCTCTCTCCGTAACCATACTAAATTCGAACCAATAATTCTCAATGTCTTTGAAGTATTTAATCAAAATAATACTTTAGTCCTATAAATAATAACACAGCAAGCCTAACGATGCAACATTTTGTCTATACTCTGGCTAAAATAATAGGATATGACCTGATGCATCATATCCCATTTTGTTAACATAATTATTGGGGACGTTTCGTTATTTTTTTATACATGTTCTTGCATTTACTAATAATTGAACCTTTTGAAACTCGGAGGATTCCCCACATTCCGGATTCCACATCCCATTTTAATGATCCGGAGCGGTATAGATAGTCTCCGGGGCAGGAGGCCCCATCTTTTAATTCCATATTGTAGGCACTTCCAATACTAATAGCTCCTTGCAATGGAATCATTCTTGACTTAGGGTCCTTTTGCTGTTCTCTCCACATATGACCATGGATTCCAAAACCTACGTTTCTCGGTTTATCTGCAGGCATCAAGGTACGGAAAATGACACGTTCCCCACTATAGGCCTCAAATAAAGGTGTTGAAGGGTCACCATGTTTCTTACTGCTAAAGATTTCTGATATTTTATTATTTTTCTTTAATCTATTATGAAAGCGCTCTGACCGATAATTATACCCCTTTTCTCCGGTATCCTCAGGATCAACACTATCATGTGCACCAGGTGCCTCATGACCCGGTCCCGGTTCCATCCCAGCATCCCCTGCTGTTTTAATCAGTTTTCCATCGGCATCAAGCAAACGAATACCGTTTTGTATGAATACCACGAACTCTCTGTAGCTTTTGATTTTTGGTGCAGTAACGACTACCTGTTCTTCATAATCGGCATTAACAAGGAGCTTCTGTTTATGCCACTTAGCTGCTCGCGGTTCTATAATAATTGCTCCAAACAGTCCATGATATCTGTGATTACGCAAATCACCAAAGGATTGCAATCCACAGGTTCCATATTCTTTATCCGCATACCACAAGTATTTCTTTGTTTCACCAGGGCCTACCGTCTGTTCCTCCTTATTACATCCTACATTTACTCCGGAATATTTATTATTATCGTATTTTAAAAACTGCGGATTAATGGAAACACGGTTGGAAGGCTTATGCACCTTATCCAGTGGAACGATTGGATAATCATGGAAAGGTACCTGATGATTCAATCTATTATGCAAAGTTACTTCGATCCAATCCCCTTCATTCGCCCTTAAAATAAGTGGCTTTGGTTGTTTCTTCCCGCTTAATACGTCTTTCATCTCTTTTAATGGAACAAATATTAATCCATCCGGATCATGATCTCCATATTTATTATATTTAATATCCTTTTGAATAGCTGCAATCTCGTATTTTCGTATAACAGCACCTTTCTCCGGCTGCAGACGCTGAGGAGTAATCTCCTTTCCCTTCCTCAAAGGGGGCAAAGCTTTCTGCAGTTTATCATATGCACGGATAATTCCCCACAATCCCAGCCATGCATCATCAATACCGCCATAATAATATAGATAATCTCCGCTTCCATATGGCTCGTCAATTCTTAAATTAAAAGCCTCCGATATTCCAATGGTCTGTGATGCAGCCAAAGGTGACAGCTTATCATCAAGCTCTCGTTTCCATGACATTCCAACAACATTAAAAGCATGCTGCTCCTCATGTGCACCGTCAATGATACGAATCATCATTTCATCGCCGGGATAAGTCTCTAAGATTGGCGTTGCCGGATCTCCATGAGCGGTGGAGCTGAAAATATAAGCCGGGTCATCCTTTTTGCCCAATCTCTCTCTCATTGGCTCCGATCTATAATTAATACCCATAACACCCGGGTCTTGATCTGATCCCGGAACCGGAGGTGGATTCAATGGCTTACCGTCCTTATCAAAAAGCAATGCGAAGTCATGGACAAATAAAGTAAATTCACGAAATGCACTTCCATCCGCTTTACGGATAACTGCTTGGGTACCACTTTGAATTTTCTCTCCGGTATGAATATTATGGAAGGTGGAACCTGCCGGCTCTACGATTAAGGCTCCAAACACGCCGTGCTGTTGATGGGAATTGGCAAACAGATGATCATGGAAGAAGACGGTATGCAATTCCTCATTTGCATAAAAACGTTCTATCAAGGTTTCGCGTTGTCCTGCTCCCGCAATATTATTATACCCATTGCTCCCACCGTCAGAAGCAATTGTATCAAACTTCACTAAATGGATATGGTAACCGGTAATATCCGTTAACGTCTTTAATTGATAGGCACTGCCTTCAAGAATTTCCGGCAGGAGATTCGTAAGACGAATCTCAATACAATCACCTGCATTCGCTCTAATTACTAGGGGTTCCGCCTTAATGCTTCCCTTTTCCACTTTGCTTACATATGCATCTAACCCGCCATGTTTTTTTATATCATCCAGTAGGACAAAAAATCTGCCTTGTGGGTCATTCCAGCCATAACTATTATATATTACTTTAGCCTGAACGAGAGCTATCTCAAATACTTTTATTTTGCAATCTTTAACATTCATGCAGCTTCTCGAATATAAGGCTCCCGGGGCGAATCCCTTCACAAAGTTTGCTTTTTCTAAATCAGTCGGGTTTATTTTATTCTTCCCTTCCGGAGTAAGAATTCCAAGCGGAGGCTGTAACGGTCTTTCTCCTGAGGTACCATTGATAAATTTATAAAATCCCGGATGATCCTTGTCTTTTTTGGGTGGTATCGGTCTGTCCTTTAATGGCATCAGTGCTTTTACCGGGGTATTATCGGGATATTTCCCTGTGCCATCCTCCAATCTGTCAAATACTCTCCATAGGCTCCACATACCTTCATGAAAATGCGGATAAAGATGACAGTGCCAGATTGCATCCCCAATCATCCCATTTAAGCTTCCTGCTCCATAAAGAATATCAAACGTATAACATTCCTGTGGACTAATGGATTGTGAATCAATAATGGTTGAATTAGGATTATCCGGCTCTAATCTCCATTGATGGTTGTGAAGATGGAATACATGGGTTTCTTTCATCCCTCCATGTACTAATCTGATTTTGGCCGGGTCACCTACATATGCCCTTAAAACTTCCGGTGCAGGATCTCCATACGGCCATGAGCTCATAGAAATATCCTCCCCAATGACAAGGTGTTCATGAGGCATTTCCGACATTTCTGCTGCCGGTGGAATTGCACCTGCATCCCTGTTTCGCATAGGCTCTGCTCGGTAACTGATACCGGTCGTTCCTGAAGGGAGACCGGTATGCGGATCCATCGGTACCTTACCGTCTTTATTTTTTATCTCTAGTTCATCATGAAAGAAAACTGTATATTCACGAAAGCTCTTCTCTTTCGGATTATAAATATCCGCGAATAACCCACTTTCCAGTGGTTTTCCCGTAATAGGATCAAGCCAGGTTGATCCTGGTTTTTCTATAATGATTGCTCCAAACAGCCCGTGTACATTTGTCCCCTCTTCACTGCTTCTTGTGTCTGCCATATCACTGAATAGATAAACTCCGTCTCTCTCTGCAAACCATTTATAAGTAATCTGCTTAGAAGTTGTTGTATCCGGATTCATTCCCACGAAAGCACCATCTGAGGTATTTACATCATAGGAAAGTCCTTGAACATGCATTGATGCTTTTCTATCTAATGAATTATAAAACTTTATAACGATTTCATCACCTACATTTGCACGTATTACAAGAGGTCTTACTTCTTCATATGGCTGTGGTATTGCTTTTTTGAAATTTTCCAAGGCTTTTGTTTTAATTCTGCTCGCATCTTTTTTTAGAACATACAAAAGACCATTGGGATCATGATCTCCATATTTGTTATATACAATTGGTATGGATATTGCTTCAATTTCAAACTCCCGAACTGTCGGCTTTTTAGTCTTGTTAATGATATCCATTAAGCTCGCCACCTTTTTCATATATTTAAGTAGAACACAATAATGTTCCGATAATATTATATGAAAAAAATGTCTAACTGTGTCGATTATGAGTGAAGCTGTTAATAGAGTAGAAATGGGACATGCCCAAGGCATGTCCCATTGAATCATATTTCAAGATTGTATTCCTAATTGGCATTATCCAAATCGGATACGAGGTGCAATTGTACATTATCCCTTCACAGCCAACTGTTGTCCCAAGAAAATTCCACATTTCATCGCTAAGTCAATTACTCTGGATGCCCAGTAATCTACTGCCACGGAAACAGTTTTATCATCCTTTATCTGAATACGGCCTTGTCCGTAAGGATCTGAGTACTTCTCGCCGACTATGCCGTTCAGATAATTTTGGATATAGCTGATTAAAACCTGATTATCCAGTAACACTGGCTGTACAACGACTTCGTTATCCCGGAACATATTGATTCCGTCTCCTCCGTCCAATAACATATAATTATGTGAAGCCAATGTATAGGTTTTGTTTGGATCGATGGCTACTCCTCCAACCTTAACGTCCTTAACTCGGTAATCACCTTCGACCTTAACAAAATTCTTTTTGTCATCAATCACTACCGTCGATGCTACGGAGGTATCAATGGTATAAGTCAATCCGGAGACCTGTAAGAATCCTCCGTTTTCCTGTGGAGCCACGCGTGCAGCCATTTCTAATGCTTCGAGGATTTCCTGACCAGTCGCTTCCACAACACAACCAACATTATTAAATGGATGTACTGCGATAACTTCACCGAAGGTGATGTCACCTGCATTAATATCCGCTCTGATACCACCGCCATTCACAAAGGCTATGTCAGCCGGGCCGCTTTCCGCTCCTGACTTGCCATTACCCAGAACATAACGATAAGCATCGGCACACAGATCTCCGAGGTTCGTCTCCCTGCTTCGTACCATACGTTTATTCGTCGCCGGATCGTTGACTGTCAGCGCCACCTCAGTCTTACCTACAATGGCAGCCAAATCATCTGCAAAACTCTTTTCTATATCTGTAATAAAGCTGGTAGTAGCCGCATCCTGCTTTGAATAGCCTTTGATCAGATTAGTGGTAATACTTCCGTCTTTACTATTGATCACCAAACGTCCTATGGTAGCCAGCTTGGTTCCGGTCTGAGTAAGAATGACGTCATTACCGTCTTTATTTTGTACAACGTCACCCACAACGGTGCTGTGGGAATGTCCATCTATAAAGGCATCAATTCCCGTGGTATTCTTGATTACATCGGTAGAACGCCATGGACTGGATTGCTCGTCAATGCCCAAATGCCCTATGGCTATCACATAATGTGCACCTTTCTTTTTGGCATCGTTTACTGCACTCTGAACGGCTTTGTACAGCTCTTGTCCATTATTTCCTTCTTTGAAGTTATAGATAAATTTTCCTTTGGCGTCCTGGAAATATGCAGGTGTGGATTTTGTAAAGGCTTCCGGTGTCGTAATACCCACAAAAGCTACTTTTGTTTTGCTGGCACCTTTTCCATAGGTGACCATGGTATAAGGTTTGTAAACAAGCTTTTTGGTTCTTAAATCGGTAAAGTTACTGGAAATCACTTTTGCATCAAGCTTTTTCATCAGCTCCTGCATACGATCCATGCCATAATCAAACTCATGGTTTCCAGGTACAAAGATGTCATAGCCGACCTGATTCATAATGTCAACCAGGTACTGCCCATGTGAAAGCGTACCAATAGCATCCCCCTGCACTGCGTCGCCGGCATCAATTAGAGTAACATAATTCTTACCATACTCCTTCTCCATTTTGTCCTTATAGGCCGCAACACCCGCATAGCCGATGTTTGTGACAGTCCCATCCTGGCCCTTTACTTGATTTACACCATTGTGCACGTCATTTGTGTAGAGAATGACGATATCACTGTGATTGACCGTCCTGCCGGCAGCAAAGGCAATGATACCTCCCGGCAACAAGCCAAATGTCATAGCTAGGACCAGTGATAATGAAATAAACAATTTACCAATTCTTTTCATAGATTGAACCTCCTTAAATAAAATAGTTTACTCTTCGATTATATCACTCGTCCTTAGGTATAACAACAATCTTTGGTAAATATTACAAAAATCTGTTATCTTAACTCTTGTAGAGCAGATGACCAGTAAGTAGTAAATATTTATCTATCTTATTGTCATAAGGTCACTCCTCATATGGCTTTTCGCATCTATTATTCATATAAAAGCAAGATAAATAGGCGAAGAGAGGTTTATCCTCGCTCCGCCTATTTTGTTGTTACGAAACTAATATTGTTTATTTCAGATTTGCTACATATTCATTAAGCTGTTGCTGAAGAACTTCTTTCACTTTATCAACACCCGCAGCTTGCATTTTCTGCTTGTACTCTTCTAGTCCTGTTTTAACATCGGTATAACCAAGCTCTAAAGGCCACCAGTACTGCTGATGTACATTTTGACATGCTGCATACTCTGTTTCTATTGAAGATGTATCTATTACAAAGGAACGATATTTCTGGATGCCGACACCATCTTTAATTCTATTATCAAAATCCGCCTTAAACTCTTTTATATCTGCAGGTGAGCCTGCTGTTTCTAGATGAAATTGGCTATTACGTGCAGCCCACATACTTGACTGAGCATAATCATCTGTATTAAGCATTTCAAGTTGATTGTCTTCCGTAATTCTATAGGAAGTACCCTCAATACCCCATTGGAATGCGCGATAAGCTTCTTCATCAGTCGTTAAATAATTGTATACCGCCATGGCTAGTTCTGGATGCTTCGAAGTGTTGGATATTACCATAGCGTCCTGAGTAAATGACATATTGGATATGTCGGTAGCAAAATTTGAAAATTTAAATTTCCATTCTGGATGATCAATATAATATCCTTGATAAGTGTCAATGTTATGAACTCTAATCGCAGCTTTGCCATTTTGGGTCTTACTTGGATCCGTGTCAGAAAGTGCAGACTTAGGGTAAAAGCCTTTTTGGTTCCAACGTGCCATCATATCTAAAAATTCTGGTGTTTTCTCATATTCATAATAAGTAAAAAATGTTGGATTTTCTTCTTTAGGATCTAGGAATAAAAAGTCATTTGTAGCACCCTTACTCGGATAGATTGAATTATAATGTATAAATATTTCATCTATCTCAGAACCTGATGAATAAATTTCAAGAGGTTCCAACTCAGGGTTGTTAGCTTTTACAATATCTAAGTAAGCTTCCATATCATCAAAATTATTCATTTCTCCGTTCCATTCTGTACCTTCCATGATATCGGTTCTATAAATCGGACCATAGGCAGAATAGCTGGCGAATAAGGTAGGTACCGCATAATAATGGCCATCTATTGTTGCTTGACTTTTTGCAGTCTCAGATTGTAAAGCAAAATTGTCGGGTGCATAGGTAGGCCACAACTCATCTAATTTCATGAAGGCACCCTTTTGCGCCAATGACGGAAAATTCAGCCATGATGCAGCATACGCCATGTCAAATTCTTCTCCTGAAGAAAAAAGAAGGGGATACTTATTGGCATAATCAGACCAGCCAACCCAGTTGATTTTTAATGTACAATTGAATTTCTCCAATAAAAGTTTGTTTAAATTGTCGTTCATTTCCTGTTGTTTGTTTGGCTCTGTTCCCATAACGTAGAGAACTAGCTCAACTTGTTTAGAAGTATCCAGCGTTGCATCTGTATTACCGCTATCAGACGTTTCCGTACTTTCTGAAGTACTTGTTGTAGTACTTGTTGTAGTACTTGGTGTAGTACTTGTATTACTTGAACCATCTGGTTTTGATGAACATCCTGATAATAGTACTACCATCATCACCATCACAAGTAATCCACTTAATAAATTTCTTGCATTTTTCATAAAATTTCCCTCCATAAAGTAATTATATTCAAACCGGCCATCAACCTTTGACAGAACCGATTGTAATACCTCTTACAAAATACTTTTGTACAAAAGGATACAGCAAAACAATAGGTCCTGTTGCAACTACTGCCATTGCAAGTTTTAGCGTGCTAGACGGAAGGTTTTCTACCCGAATTCCCGCCTGACTTGCAATTCGTGCCATAGCCTGCGTTTGCATCAGCAGATCATAAAGCATGTACTGCAACGGAAACTTTGTTGCCGTGTTTAAATAAAGCATGGCATTATACCAATCATTCCAGTATGCCAATGCAATGAAAAGCCCAATGGTTGCCAAACCGGATTTCGACAGGGGCAGAATAATCTTGATAAATATCTTAAAATCTCCGGCTCCGTCTATCTTTCCGGATTCCGCCAAAGAAGCTGGGATAGTGGATACAAAAGTCCTCATGATCAGCAGGTAAAACACATTAAATAATCCGGGAAGAATGAGAGCAATATAACTATCCTTTAAATGCAGATATTGAATGTAAAATATATAGGTACTTATCATTCCTCCATTAAACAATGTAGTAAAATAAAAGTAGAAAGAAAATATATTTCTGTATTTAAAATCTTTTCTTGAAATAACATATGCTGCCATTGTTGTCAAAAACAATCCGCATATTGTACCTACTAAAGTAATTAAAATAGACACTCCATAAGCTCTTAATATCTTTTCGGGATATTTGAAAACTATATGATATGCTTCCAGTGAGAATTCTCTTGGAATAATTGAATATCCTCCAATTACGATTGCTTGCTCTGATGAAAAGGATCCTGATATTAATATAATAAAAGGTAATAGACAAATAGCTGCCAATATTCCAATATAAATATAGCCTATAACATTAAACGTAATTGTCGCTCTACCATTTTTAATTTTACTTGAGGTTTTAACCAAAGTTTTCTGAACCATCTAAAACTCTCCCTTTTTCAATCTTTTTGATAGCATTTATTCTCATTTCAGTAAACTCCATTAGAATAGCGCATAATCTTTGTCAACTTTCTTTACGATTGCATTAACCAGCACGATAACGACAAAGCAGAGTACAGATTGATAAAAGGTCGCTGCTGCAGTCATACCCAGGTTAGAATTCTGCATCAATGAGCGGAATACGTATGTATCAATAACGTCTGTTGCATTAAATAACTGCCCATTATTCCCGATTATTTGATAGAACATCTCAAAGTCACCGCGAAGTATTCGTCCTACCTGTAAAAGTAGCATAACAATCATGGTAGGTTTGATCGATGGTATTGTGATAAAGCGGATCTTCTCAAATATGTTAGCTCCATCAATATCAGCAGCTTCAAAGCACTCGCTATCAATTCCAGTAATCGCAGCTATATAAATAATCGAGTTGTATCCCACCCATTTCCAGGAATTGAAAATACAGATTACAAATGGCCAAATTGCTGGCATTGCATAGGCATTTATCTTCTCCATTCCAAGAGTAGTCAGAAGGTTATTGAGAACGCCAGTTTCATAATTAAAAATACTATATACAAATGTACCTACGATAACCCAGCTTATGAAATAAGGCAGAAAGATAACCGACTGTGATATTCTTTTAAAAACTCTCCCCTTCATCTCAGAAATGGTAATGGCTACAATAATAGATAATAACTGCGATGTAAACAAGTTGAGTAAATTAAACAAAACAGTATTCTTAGTGATAAGCCAGCCGGTTCCGGAGGAAAATAAATAACGGTAATTTTCCAAACCATTCCAAGCGCTTCCAAACACTCCTTTATCAAAGCGGTAATTCTTGAAAGCCAGTACCATCCCACTCATTGGTAAATATTGCAAGATAAATACTAACAACACCAACGGTAAAATCATTAGAAACAATACACGATTCTTTTTCAATTCCTTAATCAAGCTCTTCATTAATTATCCTCCGATTCAATTGAATTAGAATTTAAATTAAGTATAACTGATTAGCATTTTCTTGAAAACAAGACAATACTATTATAATGAAGATAATTTTATGTTTTTTTGTGTAATTTGTATACTTATATGCTTATGTATCATAATTTTTCCAACACCTTTAACATATTATTTACTGTAACGGTCAAGCATTCTGTCTAAAAATTGAAGCAGTTTTCCATCCAGTTTTGGAAGTATCAGTTTGATATAGTATTGTTTCATCGATAAATTTTTGCATAGTAAACTCCTACCTAGTAGATACTGATCTATTAGGTAGGAGTTTTACAAGTTCAATATACCATTACAGTCCTATAAATCGTTTTCTTTAACGGTTACTTCCTATAAAGCTAAGATTTCATTTCGCTCCTATCGTAACACCTTTACTTCTGCCTCTTCCATCGTCATAATCGGAACATTAAGAATTGCTGTAGTACCTTCTCCATGTACACTTTCGAATTTAACTCCGTATTCTTCCCCATAACAAAGTTTCAATCTTGAATTAATATTTTTTACACCATATCCATTGTTATTTTTATACGTATTCTTGGTGAAGATCGACTCTATCTGCTCTTCGTTCATGCCAATTCCATCATCTTTTATGTAGAACCATACATTTTTCTCATCCATTCTCGCACTTATCAATATATTACATTCATGGATGGATGCATTTTCTGCAATTCCATGCATGATAGCATTTTCAACGAACGGTTGTAGGATAATATTGATACAAGATAACTCTTGTATCTCCTGAGGTACGTCAATCTCCAGATGAATAGCACCTGAGAAATGAAAATTTTCGATCTTTACATAGGCGCGAACATGATTCAATTCCTCTTCAATCGTTATCACATTGATACCTTTGTTTAGGCTAATTCTATAAAACTGTGCAAGACTTTGCGCAATTTCAGAAATTTCGAAAGCGTTATAATCATATGCTTCCCAATTGATAAGGTCTAAAGTATTATATAAAAAATGCGGATTAATTTGCGCTTGAAGTGCCCGCATCTCAGCTGACTGAACAGCACGTCCGGATTCATATTGTTCCTCCATAAGATGTTTAAGCTGTTCTGCCATGTGATAAAAATTGTTAGACAGCTCATCTATTTCATCTCCATAGCTTAATGAAAGGCTAACATCAAAGTCTCCTTTTTGTATTTGATGGATGGTTAAATTAAGATTATTAAGCCTTTTCACATAATGCCCTGCTAACAAATATGAGATAATACAAACCTCAACAATGACAAGAATAGAGATAACAGAAAATAAAATGCTCATATTCCGACTCTCCCTATTCATCTCACTTTCAGGGATGATAGCAATAAGATGCCATGCTGCATCTGGTATTGACTTGCTATTAACCAAATATTTATTCCCATTTGCAGACCATTCCCACCATTCCAAACTATTATTGTGATTTGGCAGGCTATTTGTTTCCTGTAACTTCGTAATCATTGGTTCATTTGATGATGATATAATTTCTCCTCTGTCATTGATAAGGTATACTAGGCCCGCCTTCGTAATATCAGCATTTTCAATAATACTAAGGATATCACTAATTCTTATACTTACCTGTTCCACACATAGGCTTTTGAAATCACCATCTGTAGATCGAACCTCCCGAAGCATAGAAACAATTTGCACAGACTGGTTCAGACCTGCAAACTGTACAATTTCCGAGGTTGTGAAAAAATATTGATTATTTATGGTACTTTTCACAAATTCTTCATAATCACTTCTGCCTAACAGTTCTGTGTCCTTCATAAAATGATAACCATTGCTTGAATATATCAGATCATCCGGTATGTATATTCCCGTTCGAAAAATAGTGTCTGACATTTCCGCAGAGAAAAAGATTTTATCTAACACCAGATATTCCCGATATTGGTCTCCTATCTCCCTGTTACCATGAAACTGGTCAGACGTCAGTATTCTTTGTAAATCACCATTATAATATATCTGGTCTGATACATAAGTCATATAATCAATGGTATTGTTTAAGAAATCTGTGGCCTGAACAAAGGACTGATTCGCCAGATTTAAAACCTGACGCGAGTAATTATGATATATTTTGCTGTATCCTATTGAAAACAGAATCAGAAAAAGCACAGTAACCGGTGCAGAAAAGGATACGGTCAGTTTTGTACTCATACTTAATCTTTTATATTTATTTTTTACTATATTCAACAAGCTCTTCACTGCAAGTATTTCTCCCTATATTCGGATGGTGTCATTCCAGTCTCCCGTTTGAAAATCTTAGCGAAATAATTTGAATCGCTATAGCCTACCATATTTGCTATATAATACAGCTTATATCGCTTATTCTTCAAAAGGTTTTTTGCCTTTTCAATCCTGAAATCAGTAAGATGTTGTCCTATGGTTTTCCCTGTACCTTTTTTAAATAATCCTGCAAGGTACGTTGGAGTGAGATATACCTTATCTGCTAGTGTATTCACTGATAAGTTTGGATCATTGTATTCTTTAATAATAATATCAAGAACTTGAAGTACCGCAGAATTGTTATGTAGCTCTTGCTGATGATTATTAATCATTTTTTTCGCATGAGTCGCTATGTAAGCATTCAAATCTGCCAATGTCTTGGCATTGTCAATTTGCTTACTGCTGTATTCCAAAGATTGATATTGCTCCTTCTGATACAAGCACATAACCGTCTTTTCGATATTAAATATAGCATTGTCAAGATTATAATATATATTTCTTACGGATAGATTCAATATTGGCCGCTCTTTCATAATGTCATTATAAATTTTATTTAAAATATGAGATACTGCTTCATAATCAAACTCCATTAATGCCCTTGAAAAATCACTCAGGATGTCTCTATCCAATTCAAAATGTCTATCTGTGTAAGGTTCATCCGAATATGCGTAGCTTCCAAATCCTTTATATGATAAAGATTTTAATGCATTTTTTGCAGAAGAATAAGATACCGCCATGTCTCGCGGAGCTTTTATCAAGTCGCCAATAGCCAAGAAAAACACTATAGTTTGAAAATTAATACCCATGATAAAATCCTGAATTTCTTTTAAAAGAGGATTTTCCTTTTCTAATTCTCCTTCTTTACAATTAAGTAGAAGCACAATATTCGTAGCATCCGAAATATCGAAATAATAATTAGCTTCATATTTGCTACAGATTTCCTCGAGTTTCGTATCTAATATTGTTTTGAATCTACTATAATTTGTTATTTTGGAAGAACCATAAAGTATACAGATCCGACAATCTGTCATGTCTGCAGAAAACAGACCCGAATTATACACATACTTTTCTGTGTTCTCACCAAAATCATCTGAAATAACTAACGAATGCAATACCTTGCTTTTTATATCTGTAATATCCTCTTTAAAGCGGCTCTTCATGTTCTTTTGCTCATATACTTTCTGGTTCATACTGATTGCCTTTTTGATAGCATCAATTAGTTCAGAAAGTATAATTGGTTTTTCCACATAATTCACAACACCTTGTTCAATTGCCGCCTTTAAAAATTTCTTGTCCGAATATGCACTAATATAAATGATCTGACAGTCAGAATATCGTTTTCTTAGCTCGTTGCACATAGTAATTCCATTCATACTTCGCATCTTAATGTCAGAAATAATGATATCCGGTTCAAAATTCTCACATATCTTTAGGGCTTCCTCAGCACTTTCCGCTGTCTCGAGTTTATGGATTCCCAAATCATTCCATGGTATATGCTTAATCAACCCATTTCTCGTTATCTTTTCATCTTCTACTATAATCGACTTTAACATATACTCATCTCCTATAACGAATCAAAATGAATTACACTAGAAAATCATTTTTGTCAATTTATCTCAATCATGTCTCACTTTCTATTATCATAAAATCCCATGGTTTTAATGTAACCATCTCATTGCTCCGGATAGCTTTCTCCGAAATCAACTCAATTCCATCCTTACCTTTGTATGAAAATTTATTTTCTTCCATGGAATAGTTAAAAAAGTAAGTAATCAGGTGATTTTCATCATTCATGCCTTTCCGGACAATAAGGGGAAATGATTGTTCATAAGCAGTTGTAAATAAGCCTGCTTTTTTCAAACAATCTTTTATAATCTCCTTTAAATAATTTTCTGAAACAATACATCCGATATAAGTAGCCAGACCATTACCAAATGAATTTTGGGTAATTGCCGCATACCCGGCCCAGTTATAATGGTCATACGAAGCCATAATAGTCGCGGTGGTTGGCTTTATAAGATCCATAAAAGTGTGAATTTTGCAATCTTCTTTGGTTACGTCATAGTTACCTTTCGTAATATAAACATTATCAGCACTAGTAAACTGATTATAATTTAGTCCGAGACACTCATGAATAATATGAGGTTGCTTATCATGATACACTTTTACGAACTCATTTGCTATAGCTGTTCTAAAAGTTGTAATAAGATTACCGCCATTATAGACATATTTATTTAGTTTATGGAGTAAATCTTCCGGTGCTGAATATAAAGCAGGTACAACAATCATCTTATATTTATTTAAATCTTGGGTCTCAGGTGAGATAAAATCACATTCAATATTCAAACGGTACAGCTGATTGTAAAATAAGCGGACGATATCATTATAATTCAAGCTTGGGCCATTAATCATTCCGGAACCTATTTTGAACCATTCGAGGGCGGTCAAAGCCTCATTACTGACAAGGATAGCCGCCTGATTATTCTTTTTAAGATTGACAAGCTTTGAGCTTAATTTTTGCATTTCAGCTCCAATTATTTTCGCTTCCAGATAAGTGTCGTTTTCAGCAAAATCATGACTTAGGAGTCCTTTCCAATAGGTCTCAAGAGAATTATGAATGGAATGCCAATGCCAGTACATAACACTATTAGCACCACTTGCCAGGTGACTAAATGCCTGTAGACGCAGCTGTCCCTTGTATGGAAGCCAGGAAAGATGACCTTGCGCCTGTGTTTCCAGGACCAAATAATTGTCCTGCTTGGTAGAACGTGTCAAATCACCACCAAAGGCAATTTCTTCCCCTGTTAGAGAATCCTGAGTAGGATGATAGATGTCACAGCCAGATATGGTTAGAGCCTTAGAAGCATGAAAATGGTTCACACTTGGCTGTACACCGTACGAATAATTTCTCCATTCAAAGTCAAAATTATGAGTAATAAACTGATCCTCTCTTTTGTACTCATTCACTAAGTCAGATTGCCACTGAAGAAAATGATCAACGAGGCCACGCTGATACTTAGAAAACTCTGCTGCAAGGCTCGCATTAATTGTCCCTCTTATGTCCGGAAAACATTCCCATGAGTCGATTCGGTTGCTCCAGTAATCTAGCCCAAATTCATAATTCATCGCCTTTAGGTCGTCGTGAAATAAATCTCGTAAATACTTTACAAATCCTAACTGAACATTATACGAGGCAGTATCATAATGTTTTGTCTCATTATCAATCTGGTAACCGATGACACATTTACGATTTGCCACGTGGGAAATCAGCATTCTAATGATCCGTTCTGCATAAAAAAGATATACCGGATGGGTGATGTCCATATTCTGTCGTGCACCATACATCCCTTTTCCCTTCTTTGTCGTTGCAATAACCTCAGGATGTGATTTAACCATCCATGCAGGAATAGCATAGGTAGGTGTCCCCACTATAACATAGATATTATTTGCCTCCATCGCATCCAGAACCCGATCAATATGAGAAAAATCAAAAACTCCATTTTGAGGCTCGAGTGTACTCCAGGTAGATTCTGCGATTCGTACTACATTGATACTTGCAGCTTTCATCATTTCTATGTCCTTGTCTAACCGATCATAAGGCATATATTCATCGTAATATGCAGCACCATACAATAATCTTTTCATAATGTTCTCCTTGTATTTGTTTGGGGTTATAGGATTGCAAAACTCTTATTTTGTCTCAATATTATCTAAGACTTCTATTTCTGCAATCTGTTGAATTCTTATCGCATGTCTTCCACCTTCATATTCACCTTCCAACCAAGCTTTGACAATCATAATAGCCAGATCTCCTCCAACTACTCTCGAGCCCAAACTTAACATATTGGTATCATTGTGCTGTCTGGATAGAAGCGCTGAATATGGTTCACTGCAGTTAACACAGCGTATTTTTTTCACTTTATTTGCTGCAATAGAAATCCCTACTCCTGTTCCGCAAAATATAATCCCTTTTTCATATTCTCCACTGGCAACTGCTTTCGCTGCTTTTAAAGCATATTCCGGATAGTTGCTGCGATCCGTATTATATGTGCCAAAATCTTTATACAGTAATCCCTGACTGTCAAAATAATTCATGATTTTATTTTTAAGTTCAATACCAATGTGATCACTTGCTAATGCTATCATATACTTTCTCCTTGATTTTTTTCATTGCATACAATGCAGCCCCAACTACTCCTTTATTTTCATCATCCTCTACATAAATCAGGTCTAAATTTTGTTCCGGATACGGTTTTCTAGTATGTTTACGAATCGCTATTTCTAATTCATGCCGCGGGAATTCTGTCATTGCTAGAACTCCACCGCCTAAAAGGATGTAATCCGGATTTAAAATATTAATTTCCGTAGCGATTGAAACTGCTAAATTATCAATATAATTTTTTATCGCCATGTTTTCTTTATGCTTAACGAATAAATCTCCAATAAAAGTTTCGGTAAAGCATGTCTGGCATAGCTTCGTCAAATATTTACCACCAGCAACATTCTCAATACACCCTGCGTTTCCGCAACCACAGCTTTCCAAGTTACCAATCACAGGAATATGTCCTAATTCACAGGCCACTCCATCCTTTCCAGTAATTTCTTTGCCGTCAATATAAATAATGTTCCCAATACCTGTCCCAATATAAAAACCGATTAGTATTCCATCCTCAGGTATTTTGTATTTATCAATATCATACTGAAGTGCAGTACAAACATCCTTAACGATGTATGCCTGAATATTAAATGCTTTAGATAATATTTCAATAACATTTAAATTGTCCAACACATTAATATTCGGTGCCTGTAATACTATGGTTCTCTCTTTGTTAATCGTTGCAGGAAAACCAATTGAAATAGCCTTCACATTGTCTTGTAAATTATATTTATCCATAAAATCTTCAATTAAACTAATTAATGAATCCTCTGTTCTCTCATCTAAAAACACCTCATGTGTTCTTTTTTTTTCGAAAGCAACTATATTTTTATTTTCATCCACTGCTCCAATTCTGATATTTGTTCCCCCTATATCGATTCCAATATAGTGATTTTTCATGATATTAAATCCTCCATAGATATGGATGCGTAGTCGTTAATCATAAATCCAGGCCTCTTTTTTTTATATGGCATGAAGCTCCTGTATCAACTCCTTATAGGATCGGTCCTTACCAAATAACGCAGAAGTGCCAAGTACAAACCCTTTCACACCTTTTTTGCTTAAGGTACTGATCCGTTCTGGTGAGCATGCACCATCTACCATTATTTCATAATTAAACTTACTCTGTAATTCAAATAATTTCTCTATTTTCTCGTCTACAAAATCTAAATATTTCTGTCCTGCAAATCCGGGATTTACACACATTACCATAACATAATCAACTAATGAAAGTAATGGTACTATGGTTTCTACTGCGGTTCCCGGGTTAAATGCCAAGCCTGCCTTTACGCCTCTATCCCTGATTTTTTGCAGTGTTCTTGCAGGATGCAAATCTGCTTCAGGATGAATGTATATAATGTCAATACCTAAATCCGCAAACATATCAGTATAATCACCCGGGTTTTCTATCATAATATGTACATCTACAGGAACATTAGTATGCTTGCGAATATATTCTGTATCCTGTAATCCCATACCGAAGTTGGGTACAAACTGACCATCCATAATATCAATGTGAAAAATATCAATACCAGCGTCTTCTAATTCCCTGATTTCATTTTCTAAATTTCCAAAGTTTGCACACATCATTGATGGGCATAATAACTTCTTATTCATATGTGTCTCCTCATTTTAATTCTTAACTCATTACTTAATACTTACTAAAATCCAATATCATATCCATCATATACTCATGTTCTTAATTATAAGGCTGACAATAACGATAATAGTAAAGTCACTCACTAAAATTTTACACATAATATTAATTGCATATGGACATAAACGACCCTATATGTTATTTTAGGTTTAAATCATATTATCTATATAATAAGTAGGTGTTATATGCAAATACTAATGATAGGGCGAACTTACTCGCCAATTTCAACTTCTCCAATGCATTCACACGATCAATGGGAACTTGTATTACACCAGTCCGGTACTGGAATAACAAATATTGGAGATCAGTCGATACCTTTCACCCCTGGCTGCATTACCATTTGTCCTCCAGGGTTGAATCATTCAAAACATGTAAGTGATGGTTTATTTGAAGATATCTTTATTCAATTCTCAGGAATTCCATTCATCGAGAATAGTCATATATCTATCTTTTATGATATTGATAAAAAAATTGAAACTCTACTTCTAATGATAATTAGTATTTATTATCAAAAAAAACCAGGATGGGATGAAATATGTTCTAGTATCTTGTTAATTATAACCAGGATATTGTATTATCAAAGTTTTAATATTAAATTAGTAGATCATGTACAACTTTTACAAAATGAGATTGTCCAGAATTTTACCAATCCGGAATTCCATCTTGATGTCGCACTGGATAAGCTCCCTTACAATAAGGATTATTTACGAAGATGCTTTAAAAAAGCATTGGGAGTTAACCCTTTGGAATATTTAATACAAATGCGTATGGATTATGCGAAAACCCTATTACAGAATAACAAAAAATATTCGGTAAAAGAAGTAGCCTTCATGTCTGGCTATTATGATTCAGGCTATTTTTCAAGATTATATCGGAAGCATTTTAAGATCAATCCTTCCAAACAGTTTCTTGAATCTTAGTACAAAATAGCTTTTATAAACAGGAGGTAAGCAATTAGTTACTTATATTTTCACCTTCCTGTCCTTGTGTGTTTTATATTTGGCATGCTTGACGTATCTATTTTAAACAATCAAAAGTCAAATTATATATCACTTTGTATTACTGCCTAATCAGCTATTGTATTATGCTTCGAATATAATCTATACTGCGTTTTGTATCCTCTAATGCACTGTTTTCATAGTGCATATCTTGCTCTACAACAAACCACTGTGCTCCGGATTCTTCTGCTGCTTTCATAATTGTTGGTATGTTCTGTATTCCATCTCCCAAGGCCCGGAATTCGAAACCAACTTTATTTTTCTGTTCTTTTGTTTCAAGTCCTATTAATTGGTACATATCATCTGTTTTGCCACCTACATAGTCTTTCAGATGTACAATCGGACATCTTCCAGTATATTTTCTAATATACTGATCCGGATTTTCTCCTGCCACTTTTACCCAACATACATCTATTTCTGTCTGCAATATATCCTTAGATATTGTATCATACAGATAATCTAAAACATATCTGCCATCCTCCATACAAGCAAATTCAAAATCATGATTGTGGTATAATAGAATAATATTTTTCTCTTTGCAGTAAGCTCCAATATCTCTTATATTATCTACCACACCTCCAAAATTACCCCCCTCGGGTCTATCACTTTGTACTAGATAAGGAACAGCTATATATTGACATCCAATTGTCAAATACTGATCCACTGTATTTATTAGATCATTAACTAATTGATCATAAGGTACATGGGCGCTGATTGGAACTAAACCTATATCACTTAACGTCTTTTTTATGAACTCAGCAGAAAGTCCGTACATTCCCGCCAGTTCAACCCCATCGTAACCCATTTCTTTTATTCTTGTCATTGTTCCTACAAAGTCTTTTTCTGCTTCATCTCGTACACTATAAACTTGAAGTGCAATTGGTATTTTTCTCATCATAATTCTCCTCTTAATTGTTTTTGTAAGGAAATTTTTTAATGCTCATCGGATATCCTAAATAATATAAGGCTCGCCATCCAGCATTCTCATATCAATAATCGCTTTCATATATTTACCATGTTTTAACTCTAATTCCTCTTGAGCCTCATCAAAGCGATTCATGGGATATATTTTGACTGGAATATTTTTGAATTCCCATGCTCCAGTGCCTAATAGTTTAGCTGCTAATATCGCTCCATCACGGTTTAAATTTCTTTCTCGTGGATGGGTACTAAGGCAATCAATCGCTTTTATATTTAACTGTTGAACATCTACTAAGCGTTTTCCACCGGTATGGTAGGCCCCGATGCAAAGTTGTCCACACGTAGCGGTGATATTAATCGCAAAGTCCAGTGATTCATTAGTTTCGCCCCACTCCATGACTAAATCATAGCCCTTAAAATCCGAAAAACCATGTGGTGCAAATTTCTCTTTAAATTCATCTACCAGATATCCTTCATCTGCACCATATCTTTTTGCATCTTCCAATGACTCTTTAAGAATATCGATAGCTACTACATAAGCACCTTTCATTTTAAGGAGACTGATTGCACCGCATCCCATGTAGCCACAACCAACTACTGCAACAGTTACACCAGGCATATCTAATTTTACTTTACTAACCGCACTCATCAAACATGATAAGGGTTCCAATATGGCATCTTCATCCCTAACATTGTCAGGCAATTTTACAACTATTTCTTGCTTTGGATCTACAGCTGCATACTCTACCATTCCGCCTCCTCCAGGAAGTGTATTGCCCCATAGACCACTGACTCTGTCACCTACTTTAAATTCTGTAACATTCTTACCTACTTCTTTCACAATACCCATTGGCTCATGACCAAACGCTTGGCCTTCCTTCGCTACTGACCAGTCATAATGCTCAGACATACAAACACCAACATATTTTTGGTGAACTAAAATCTGATCGTCAGTAATAGTCACATCTGGGACATCAATAACCTTACTTCTCTTAGGACCTTCCATTATAATATGTTTCATAATATCCTCCTTAATAACAAGAATTTTCTATAATTCGATTCTATCATTTTTTTTAGTATACAATAATAACATTATCGATAATAAAAGTGGACAAAAACTACCTAATTTTTCAATGTTTTCGAACAAAGAAAACGGGAAAGCCTGGTAAAATCAAGCTTTCCCGTTATAATTAATACTGCAGCCGAGGGGGGACAACCTGAACTTCGTTCAGGTGACCAAGGGGTTCAAGTCCCACTTTAGTAATAAAAGAAAGAGTAATGACTTTCGTCATAACTCCTTCTTTTTGAATGCGAGTGTTTTTCTCGCTATATGCAGTCGAGGGGACTTGAACCCCTTGGACTGCGCTGAAACCCGCATAGAAAGGGAGCTTTTGTACATCATCTTTTCTAGTGTAATCAAAAGTGTAATCATAAATACAGGACATGATATATTTCCGAAACCAGAATGGCTTAGAATTATAGATTTAAGGATGGAGTCTATATTCGAACTAAAGAAGAGATAAATCCTCAACTCCAAAGGACGCCATAATCTCGCGTCTCGAGCCACCAGTCCGAAACTGCAGAGTCACCTAACTTCAGATCAAAGACCTAATAGGATGCAAAAACAGGATCATTCATATTCATAATCACTCTCCTTTTAGATCTAATTAATACAACCTTCGATATATGCCCTTCTGCCAAGTTCAATTGCTCCCATTATACCTTGATTATCATAAAGACTTGGTGGTACAATGTAAGAATTAATATTTACCATTTCATTACAATTAATATAATTAGAATTTAATTCAAATAACTTTTTACGAATTAAAGGAAAAAGCTGCTCTTGATGCATTATTCCTCCTCCTAAAATTACTTTCTGTGGTGAATATGTATATATGTAGTTAATGATGGCTTGAGCGAGATAGTATGCTTCTAATTCCCATACTTCTAAATTTTCTTTTAAATCAGTTCCCTTTCTTCCCCATCGTTCCTCAATAGCTGGACCAGATGCTAATCCTTCCAAACAATTTTTATGATAAGGGCATTTCCCTTCATAATCATCTTCATCGTTCTTTTTAATTAAAATATGTCCTGCTTCTGGATGAATCATTCCCTGTAAGGTTCGCCCATTTATATAGGCTCCTACTCCTATTCCTGTTCCAACGGTGATGTATATAACACAATCAAGATCTTGTGCACAACCAAAAGTCACTTCTCCTAATACAGATCCATTAACATCGGTATCAAATCCAATAGGAATATTTAAGGCTTCCTTCAAGGTTCCAAGTATGTTATAATTTTTCCATTCAATTTTTGGCGTATTCGTAATAAATCCATATGTCTCGGATTTTTTGTTGAGATCTACTGGTCCAAAGCAACCAACACCCAGACAATCAATTTCATGTGTTTTGAAAAATTGTATAATTTGCGGAATCGTTACTTCTGGTTTTTCAGTCGGAATAGTTATCTGGTTATAGATTTCACCGTTACTTCCTCCGACTGCACATACCATTTTGGTACCGCCTGCTTCTAATGCGCCTATCTTCATAGCTCATTCTCCTTTTTGAAACCCAGCATTTCTTCTAATAATAACTTTCATAAAATATATTAATATATAGAATCGTGACTACAAAATATTAATGTAACAAATCAAACTATTAATAATAAATAAATCAAGCCTACTCCAAATCCTGTTTTTCTTAGATGGCTTTTCTATTCATTATTTCGATATTCCAGCGGTGTTATTCCCATTGTCTTTTTGAATACCCTATAAAAATATTGAGTGTCTTCGTAACCTACTATCTGCGCAATCTCATGAATTGTACTCTGTGTATTTCTTAACAAGTCACAAGCTTTTTCAATACGGGTATCCTTCAGATAATTCGTCAGAGTAACTCCTGTCTCCTGTTTAAAAATTGTCGAAAAATAATTAGGGTTAACGGAAAAATGACTTGCCATTTCCTTTACAGTAATCTCATTCGTATAGTTTCTCTTGATATATTCTTTTGCTTTTCCAATAATCTCACGGCAATTAGCGTTTGCATTCTTATCTTCCTTAAGAATTCGTGTCACGGTATTATACAAATATTCAACTATTTGTTGTGGATTATCAGAACGATCAATTACTTCATCAGAAAGCAGACATTGAATATCAAGGCTACTATCAAAATCATCCATTACGTTGAAATTTTTCAGTATAATACGAATAATTTCGTAATAAATACTTTTAATATACTCAGCTTTACGATTGCGAAGATTATCATATGAAAAGATATCTTGTAATATAACTCTTATATTCTTATAGTCACCAACAGTAATATATCTCTCCAATATACGCAATTGATGCTCTGCCAATTCAAACTTCGCACTATAATCAATCGTGTCATAGCAGAATATCCTGCTGTTGTTTACCAGTCTCATATTCAATGCCGATATAGCTTGTTTATAGATTTCCTGTGATATCCCGTTACATACGCCACTAATGGCAATGGTAACAGAAACGGTTACATATTTAACCGTCTTTGAATAAAGGTCATATGCAAAAGTTTTACATAAACGTTGAAGCTCCTCTGAATCAGGATGAGCAACAATAATCATAACTTGTGTTACATCCTTGAGATTATCCATAATTGCAAAATTATTATTTGGTCGGATTTCATCAGCAATATTTTTAATTGCATATTTGATTAGCCCAATATCTTCATATGTAAATGTTGAGTCAGAATAATTGGAGCTGTCTACATGAATAAGCAACAACATGTAATTATATCTTTTATCCTCCCCCATAGGGCTAAACCGCACAGGTTCGTCTATACCAATAGTCTCATTCCTGCTGTGAAAGGCCTTGTTGATAGCGCGTTCCAGAACCAGCGTTTCATTACTCTCCTCTAAACGTTTCTTTTTTGTCTCCATTCGGTCAATTTCTTTTTGTTTTTCTATATTCACAATAACATGCTTAACCGCCTCTGCGAGCTCCTCTTCCGGTACCGGCTTCAGCAAATAACTACTTACGCCCATATTCAACGCCTGTTCAGCATATTGAAATTCTGCATAGCCACTTATTATAATAAATTGCACTTCGGCATATTCTTTTTTAATCTCCCGAATCAAATCAATTCCACTCATCTCGGGAAGGCGAATATCCGTAATAATAATATCCGGCCTATTTTCTTTAATGAAAGCAAGTGCAGTTTCTGCATCCTCCGATTCACAAATCCATTCAAATTGAAATCCATGTTTTATAATCTTTGATACAATTCCTTTTCTTATCCATTGCTCATCATCAATCACCAATACTTTGTACATTTTTTCCCTCCATCCGACAATTCAGTGGCAATATAATGCGAACTTGGGTACCTGCTGATGGTTTGCTTCGAATCTGCAGGCCATACTGTTCTCCAAACATTAACTTAATACGAGTATTAACATTTTTGACACCTATACTTCTATGCCCCTCCTCATGTAAAACTGTCTTTATCTGACTGATGTAAGCATTTAAATCATCTACTTGCTTTTCACTCATGCCCATTCCATCGTCATAAATATCGATAATAAGATTGTCTCCAGCAGAAATGGCAGATATTTCAATACAACCCTGGCGCTTGTTTCCTGCAAAGCCATGTATAATTGAGTTCTCAACAATTGGTTGTAGGATAAAACGTGGAATTTTACATTTTTTCAGGTCATCGGCTATTTCAATGATAGGAGTTATGGTATCACCAAACCGGACATTCTGTATATAAAAATAATTCATTACGTGCTGTATCTCTTCATTCAATGTAACTAGCTCTGTACCGCTTTTGTTAATACTATATCGGAACATCATTCCTAATTTTTCGCTGACCTTGCTGATATCAGGGCATCCTTTGATAGAAGCCATACCACTAATGGATTCCAGCGTATTATATAGAAAATGAGGATTAATCTGAAGCTGTAATGCCTTTAATTCCGCTTCCTGCATGGCGATCCATTGAATATAGTTCTTGTCAATCTGCTCATCCAAACTTATAATCATATGATTAAATGCAGCATCGATTGTTCCAATCTCATCATTTCCAGGAATCACATCCTTGACACTCAAATCCCCGTTTCCTATGTTTTTTATCTTCTTTATCAGTTGGTTGGTTCTCCTGGAATATGCCGTTGTGAATAGGAAGGTCAGTAATATCATAAAAGCCAGCATAATCAGCAATATCATAAAAATAAAGACATAAGTATCATTAAACTTTTGATCCAGTTTATTATTCTGAAATATGAGACATACCTTCCAATTACAGCTGTTAATTTTATCTACAACCGCAATCCGATTACTATATGCTTGACTTAATATGATATGTCCCGATTGCTCATGTGACGGTTTAGTCATTTCTTTCAGCTCATTTTCGGGGAATGCCTGGGTAGAATTCGTATAGATCATCTTACCTTTTGAATCCAAAACAAACAAATCATAAGCTTCCATTGCAGTATTCTTCTGAGTTACTCCAAAGAACTCATGCGCGAGTAAATCAATTTTAATTAATCCCAGTTCTTTTGTATAAGTTTTACCATTCAAATTGGGAATAAATTTTACAAATGATAATAAATCAATATTTAAAGCATCCACTGTATACTGATAATAATAAAATGGCTTTCGTTGCTTGAAGGTCTCAATAAACCATTGTTCCTCAGACACCTGCTTATAATTACTCAAATGCATACCATCTCTTGGGAACTTATCGCCTTTTGCATAAAGCATGATGCTGTAAATTTCCTGAGGATTTTTCGCATAAATTAAATTGTCAATTTCACGATAAAATAATCTCCAAATATCAATCGTATCCCGCATACTATATTCGTCCTGCTTTGAAAATACACTCTGCACCGTGCCATTGACCACAATCGAATCAATTAAATTATTATATATATTGATTTTATTTTCCAAATTGGATACATACTGTGTCGCTACCAGTTCGTAGGAAGAGGCCACTTCATTACGCATAATCTGTCGAAAACGGCTATAAAATAATACAGACATCAATATCAGCGGAATCAGACCAAGGACAAAGGAAGAGAGCATGAATTTACGGACAATAGGAGTATCCTGATAAAGAGATAATATCATTCTTTTGATTATTTTCATAATTTACATGTCACCTCGTATGAAGAAAAGATTTAAGCTAGAAGCTATAAAAATTATAGCACAGAAAGGCTACCAACGTCTAGTTTGGTAACCTTTACTGTCAGTTTTACTGTATTAATAAATATAATCTGCGTATTCCGGCTTTTGCATTTCTTGTGTTACCCATTCCTCATATTCAGTAATACCGCCATCTCGAAGCTGCTGACGGAATTGCTCAAGGATTTTTAATGCTTCCTCATCAGAGTCTGCAAAGTATGCACGCTCAGTGGCATCTCGATATGCATTCCAGTCAATCAAGGAACTAATCTCATCCTTCTTCGGATAATTCTTTGTTACATCTTTAATTGTATACCCGGACAAGAACTCAATCTTACGGACTGATTTTGCCTGTTCATACCATACATCAGGACTATCTGCATCACCTGGCTGTAATTCGCCATAAGCACTTAATCTCTTGTCAAGACAAATCATATCTGTAAAAGTTGATCTGATCCCCATCTCCTGAAGCTCCTTCGGGTTGGCTTTATATTTATCAAGCCACTCCTGCTTCATTCTGGGTTTCCCATCCACCATGTCGTATTGCTCACCTTCAACACCGTAATAGGCAAGGAGCTGACCTTCGTCTGAGTTAATATAATTAAGTACTTTAATCGCAGCTTCCGGATTTTTGCATGTGCTAGGAAGGAACATTACTGGTGTTCCGTTACGATCCGGCATTTCTACCACTGTTGTTTTACCATCTGACCAAGGCAGCGGTCCTATTGCGACATACTGCATTTCTGGATTCGTTTTATAAAGTGTTGAACTCATAAAATCCCTAATATGGAAATAATGGTTACCAACGATTGCCACACGACCAGTTGCCATCTTTTCTTTACCCTGTGTATCTGATTGGCGTAAACATTCTGGATCAAATAGCCCTTCGGATATCAACTTTCTCATATACAATACACGGTCATCTACCGCAGGATTATTAGCACGATATACGAACTTTCCATCAATATAGTCAAATTCTTCTCTGCGGTCCTGACGGAATGGACGCCAGAACTCTACATAATCCCATCCATCTCCCCAAGCACCAGCAGGAATGACATCCTTTCCATTGATATCCTTAAAGCCACCTTCTTTTATCTTCTTCATAAGGTCATAGAGAGCATCAGTAGAATTAATACTTGCTGGATCTATATTTAAAGCATCTAAGATATCCTTTCTGCAATATAGTCCGCCACCCCAGTTCAGCACATCTTCATTGGTAGCTGGTGCCTGCTGCGGAAGAACATACTGTTTTCCTTCAAATTCAGGATCATTGATATCATTCTCCTTATATCCAACAGAAATACCGGTTGTAAGAGCCGATTTCAAGTTTTCACCATATTTTTCAATTAATGGTTTAAGATCTAAGAGTAAACCTTCCTTTGCAGCTTTTTTAATAGCTACTGTTTCGGCATTTGTCCCCCCCCAATAAGGAGCATTCACAATATCCGGCATATTTCCGGAAGCAAACATCAGGTTCAGTCGTTCTACTTCACTTGTAGTGATATACTCAATTTCAATAGTCACTCCTGTCGCTTCTTTAATCTTCTGAGCTACCAGACTATTCATAGAATCTGACATACCACTGCTTGATGCACCGTTCCAGCACATCAGGAACTTAAGTGTAACATCTTCGTTTTTCCCGGTATCAGCCGGAGCGCTCGTGACATTCTGTGTTTGTTCGGAATTACCTCCGTCCTGTGATGTTTTACTGTCCTTTGTCTGACAACCCGCTAATGAAGACAGCAGAAATATCATGACCAGTAATAATCCAGTTAGTTGCTTACATTTCTTTTTCATACCTTTTCCTCCTATTATTTATTATAATTGCCTGTGGGGCGATTATACAATACTTATTATCCTTTGACGGAACCTAACATGATTCCCTTCACGAAATACTTCTGTAAAAAAGGATAAACGCATAAAATTGGCAGGGTCATAACCATTATGAAGGCCATCTTTAATGATTCAGGCGTTGTACTGGTTATTGCTGTTGCAATACCCGTATTCATTTTAGTTGCATCAAACGTTGCACTTTCGAAGGTTGCTTCATTTAAAATATTCTGAAGCAGGGTGGCTACCGGAAACAGATCCTTATTCTGGACATAATAAGCTCCCGTAAACCATTCATTCCAATGAGCCACACCAAAAAAAAGCATAATTGTTGCTATAACCGATTTCGATAAGGGTAGAAACATCTGTACAAAAACCCTGGAATATCCACAACCGTCGATACGTGCCGATTCTCCAATCGATTCGGGAATTGTTTCAAAGTAGGTCCGCAGTAGCATAATGTTAAAGAAGTTGTACAATTGCGGCAAGACATATACCCAAATGCTTTGAGTAAGATTTAATTGACGAAGCAGTATGTAATAAGGTATCATTCCACCGCTGAATATCGTAGTGAAAAAGAAGAAAAAAACGATAAACCTTCTACCTGGCAAATTCTTAAAAGCCAGTGCAAAAGCTAACATGGAGCACATGATCGTTCCAATCAGAGTACCAACGACAGTTCTGAATATGGTTATTCCATATGCATTCAGGATATTGCTATCCTGAAACACCTTGATATAATTTTCAAAAGTTATCTCCCTTGGCCAAAAATAAATTCCTCCTTTTAGCGTGTCGTACCCATCATTAAACGACAAAACTAAAATATAAATAAATGGATAAAGTGTTATAATTCCAAGAACACATAAGGCGCCGTAATTTATAATCGTACTAATTTGTATTTTACTTTTTCTCATCATTTCTCTTCTCCAATCATCTACCACAAGGATACATCAGCCAGTTTTTTAGTAATTCTATTGACTATGATAACCAGGATAAGTCCAATGACACTTTGGAACAAACCTGCAACAGTAGCATATTCATAACGGCCCTGCTGGATTCCCTGTTGAATAATCTGTGTATCTAGTATCATGGACAAACCACTGTTTCCAGGAGTCTTCAAAAGAATAATCTGCTCATAACCGGCCTTCAGAAGATTTCCGATATTCAGTAAAAGTAAGATACAAGCTGTGGGCATAATATTCGGTAGCGTAATATGTAACATTCTTTTCCACTTCCCGGCTCCATCAATGCTTGCTGCCTCGTATAATTGCTGATCTATTCCAGCTAAAGCTGAAAGATATACAATTGAGTTCCACCCAACGTTTTTCCATATATCGGTAAATAATACCAACGGATAAAACCAATTTTTCTCTCCCATAAAGTAGATCGCTTCTTTATGAAACACATTTACCAGAATATTGTTAATGATGCCATCATGAGGTGATATGAATTTAACCAGAACCGCAATACACACTACCCAAGAAACAAAATAAGGAAGATATGTCACTGTTTGAATTGTTTTCTTAAAATACTTGTTAGATACTTCATTAATCATTAAAGCTAATATAATCGGAGCCGGAAATCCTATTACCATTTTTAATACACTGATAATCACTGTATTCTGTAACAGTGGCAAGAACATCCTGTCATTTATAAATTGTTTGAAATAACGCATTCCCACCCAGGGACTTTCCCATATTGACATATTAAAATGAAATTCCTTAAAACCTAATGCAAGACCATACATGGGTATGTAGCAGAAGATAATATACCAGATCACTGCAGGCAGGATAAAAATATATAAAGCTCGATAACGCCATATTCTCCTAAGTAAATATTTGTCTGACAATTTCATATGTGCCTCCTTCATAAATCAGGTCGATTACTCCTGTTGTGTATCTCTGTCTATGTGTGAATTATACCCACTAATAAATTTTTATATAATGGATAAATCTCAACATATATGTGGATAAAACTTTGTTTTAACTATACAAAAGTTTACATACTTTATACTAATTAAGAGGCTGCCCCGAAAAGTATCTCGATGATACCTTTTAGGACAGCCTTTCATAAAGAAAGAAAAACTATATTACCCTTTTCTTACATATCTTATATTAATGAGTTCGAAAGCGTTCAAGATAATCTCATTGTTATCAATATCTCTTATTTTATCCTCCGCAATATCAACAAGTTCGATGGCATTATAATCATCAATCGTAATGGTTGCTGATTGCTTTGTATTATTGCAATTATAATACCTGATAATAATTCCGTTATCATCCTCAGGAATTTTTACCGTATCCAATATAATATTTTCATTTGTCGTCGTATAAATACTATATGAATATGCTTCTTCAAAATCATTGCCGGTCATGACAAATGGATTATTAATATAATAAGCCTGTTTATAGGTATCAACGCCTAATTTTCCCGGATGCATCAACAATGCATAACGTATCGTCTGCTTTCCCTGATCAACATTAGTACCAGGTCCATATTTAGGACTCCTTACCAGGTCCAAATCCATTATACCATGTTTACAACGATAACCGTATTTGCTGTCATTAATGAAAGAAATACCATATGAATCTTCTGACATATCAATGAATTTATGTCCCGAGACTTCAAACTGTGCTAGTTCCTTACTATTATTCTCTGTTGTTTTTCTGGCAAGATGGCCATATGCAAGGTTAAAATTGCATTCATCGGTATTAATATTAACCGGAAAAGATACTCTTAGCATGGAACTTTCCTGATGCCAATCTATTTCAAGATCAATGTATACCATATTCTCTCCATCCAGAATAGAAAACTCCTGTTTAAAAATACTTTCCTCCACTATATATTCACATATGGCATAAGCTTTAGGGCCGTCAACTCCTGTTCTAAAAGAAATACATCTGGCATCCTGTCTTGTTTGTTGATAGGAAACTGGTGCAATATCCCAGCAATCTCCTTCATCCGTATATTTTGATATTACAGCCATTTGTTTTCCATCCATAACAAATTCCTTGTTCAACAGTTTATCATATAAAGATGAGATATATCCTTTTTCGAAGGCAACTATAATTTTGTCATTTTCGATATGATTGATACCACAAACTGCTTTGAAATCAATAATTTTGTTACTCTTACCTACTGTTATACCACCGAGAGCAGGCACTTTGATACGATACCAATCCTTGTCAATCTTAAGGCTTTTTTCATAATCAAATGCATTAAAATTTATCACTGACCTCTTGGGAAACAGATAAGCCAGAATAAAATCAATTGCATTGGTCAGTTCAGCGTATATCAACTCATATCTTTCTATACTTTCCGTATAAACGCGGTTAATTGATGACCCCGGTAATATATCATGAAACTGATATAGTAAAATCTCCTTCCAAATCAATTCCAGCTTTTCCTTATCAATTGGTAAATCAATATTATGTTTTTGAGCCAAGGGTATAAGCATCTCATAATTTCGTAGAGCAAATTCACACTTTCTATTATATTTTTTGCTTTTCGATTGGGTTGTGTAGGTACCCTGGTGTTTCTCCAAGTATAATTCACCCTGATAAATCGGATAATCTGTTACACCATTATCAAGCTTTTCAAAAAAACTCATACTCTTTTCCATTTTAACCAGAGGCATACCCTTTAGATTCTGATATCGTTTTGCTCTTTCAATATGCTCATAACCCGGACCTGCTCCTCCATCTCCGATTCCGAATAAAATCATGGCATTATTAGAAATGCCACGCTCCATGTAGTTATTTTCACCTTTCTTCAGAAAATCTCCCCGCATTGGTGAATTGTAAGTGCTTTCGGGGAGCATATGCGCAAGAACTCTTGAACCATCCAGGCCTTCCCAATAGAAAGAATGGTGCGGGAACTTGTTCACTGTATTCCAGCTCATCTTTTGTGTTAAAAAATAAGGCACCTTAGCCAATTGCATAATTTGTGGTATGCATGCTGAATATCCGAAGCTGTCCGGTACCCAAAAAATTTTCATATCTTCACAAAATTCCTGCTTAAAAAATTTCTTTCCATAATAAAATTGTCGGATCATACTCTCTGCACTAATAAGGTTACTATCCATTTCCACCCAGGTTGCGCCCTGTACATCCCAGTTAGAGGTTTTGGCCAGTGTTTTTATCTTTTTATACAACTGCGGATAGCTGTCCATAATCCATTGGTACAACTGAGCTTGCGATGCTCCGAATACATATTCCGGGTATCTTTCTATATTTTTAATTTGAGTGGCAAAGGTTCTAGCTCCTTTTCTAATACTTTCCCTTATAGGCCAAAGCCATGCCAGATCAAGATGTCCATGCCCTATCGCTGAATAGGTAAAGACTTCTTCAGTATTTTTCATGTTCATCAGATGTCCTATTTTTCTTCTGATTTCTATTGCAAGATTATGATCTATCCTATTTATAGAGCCAATCTCTTTCAATTCTTTTACAATTTCATTTTTGAAGTCTTCATCATCACTATAATCAACCACTGTAAGCAATACCTGCAGATCATATGCCAATTTTCTGACCTCGCTGTTAATTTTGGCGATAAACAAGTTATGGATACGGGATTCTTCTTTCATCTTACCAAAAAGATCATTCGCACCACAATCAATCCAAAAATCTATCTTACCCTCCAAATATAAATCATCATCTGCTAAAACAACTTTTTTCACCGGTGTTCCAAGCTGTTCCTCAAAATCAGACGCGTAGCAGGTGATAGCCTGCTTTATTGTCCCATTTCCGGCATAAACAAGACCTTCTCCACCACAATCCAGTAAAAATACCAATTCATTATTTTGATAACCTTCTGGTCTATCCCCTGTAATATGCAGCCACGCACAGTCAAAAACATCTTCCGCCCATCTGTCTCCTATATTAAGGGATATCTTTCTGCCCTGAAACCGATGTTCAAATGCCAAGGGCTCCCTTGATACATAGGCGACACAACTCAATTTGGATAGCTTGCAGTAAGCTTCCTCAAACAAAAGCTCAACCAGATGATCTATTTCCTCTCTTTTCACTCCGTCAAAAACAGTTTTAAACAATTCCTTTGCCCTCCTTCCATGATATTTAGTATCATATCAGCATTTTTACGAAACCGAAGTAGACGAATGTTAGTTTACCAGTGGATTTTTATCATAATATTTAGGTGTATCTGTCCTAAATCCGGACATTGCCTGCTTAAAACAAAGAAATTTCCAATCATCTTCTTACTTTTATCCATTTCATACCAAGCAAATAAAGGTTACTTTATTTATGTTACATTTTAGTTGAGGTTTATTTATTAAGTCGAGGAGGTATTTAATGAAAATTCTAAAAAGTAAAACTAAAAATGTTCTTGTAATACTCTTAGCCGTATCATTATTTGTTTCTACATTTTTACCAGTAACTGTTAAGGCATATACTTCTACCACTGCTGATGTTGCTATGGACGCATTTCAGAAGTATTGCTATAACCCAAACACAAAATTGTATTATGGGAATACGGATCAGAACAGCGTTGCTGCCATTTGGACCCACGCAATTTTTTGGAATATGGTGATGGATGCATATGAAAGAACCAGTGACAGTAAGTATCTAACCCAAATCAATGATATTTACGAGGGTGGATATGCGCAATATGACGGTTATAATTGGAATAATCAAGAAGAATGGTTTGTTTTTGACGATTTAATGTGGTGGATTATTTCAATGGCCCGCGCCTACGAAATTACGGGGAATGTGGAATACCTTAACGTAGCCTCAGATGGCTTTGATAATGTATATTCCAGAGCCTATGATTCTGTTAATGGTGGCGTTTTTTGGGGATTTGGACCGGATGGCATGGGAAAAGGTCATAAAAACTCATGTATCAACTATCCTACAATCATAGCGGCCCTGGAATTTTATGAAATAACCGGCAATGTGGATTATTTGAATAAAGCAACAGACATCTATAGTTGGGCACGAACTCACCTTTTCAATGCATCTACTGGCAGCGTCCCTGATCTAATATCCGACCAAGGAGTTGTAGATTGGACCAATTATACTTATAACCAGGGAACAATGATTGGAGCAGCTTCAATGCTCTATCTTGCCACTGATAACATAAGTTATCTAAACGATGCAAATTTAGCAGCCAATTATACCAAGGAAGTCATGTGTAATAATGACGGTATCTTACCCGCGGAAGGCGATTGGAATGAGCAAGGTACCATGAAAGCGATTTTTGCACATTATATTTCTATTCTGATCAATGACTGTGGACAGACACAATGGCTACCTTGGATTCAGGATAATATTAACCTGGCTTGGTCAAATAGGGATAATCTGCGAAATCTGATGTACCGAAATTATACGGTTCCCTGCTCAAGCGGTATGATCCAGACCTATGAAGCCAGCAGTGCGGTCGCCTTTCTACAGGTTATTCCTCCTGATCAGTCTGAGAATAAGCAGTCTATACCAACTCCTCAGATATCCGTTTATCAGAATGATCAATATGGCGGTGCATCTTACATTTTACGGCCCGGACGATATACTAAGGAAGCACTCACAAGGGCTGGTGTTCCGGATAACTGGATGACATCACTTAAAGTTCCTAATGGATGTACTGTTGAAATTTACAGTGAAGATAATTTTGCCGGTACCATGTGGGAATTTACAAGTGATTCTCCTAATATAGGACCGGCAGCGAACGATCAAATGACTTCTTGCATAATTTATTATGATGGTGGTGTCACATTTTATTCCGGAGATATGTTTCAAGGCAATGCGGTAACACTTACCAAAGGAACCTACTCACTGAGCGAATTAATACAGTTGGGTATTCCAAATGACTCCGTAAGTTCACTGGCAATTCCTAAGAATTATTCTATTATTATTTTCGAAAATATGCTTTTCGACGGTCAATCATGGCTCTTTAACTATGGTACTCATAATGTAGGTGCAGCATGCAATGATAATATGTCCTCAGTAAGGATTTATTGATCTGAATATAGTGTAAACGATACTGAGAGGGGGAATATGAAGCAAAATCATATTCTCCATCTTATTTATCAACATTTGAGTAATATCCACTCAATTACTAACAATCGTCTACTCTCATTCCTTTCATTATCAGATATATTAAAGTCAACAAAAATAGATTAAGGAGATGAACTATGAATCTGACATCCGAAACGATAACATCTGTTACAAGAATTGCTGATAAGTTATCTGTTAATGAGAAACAGAAAAAAATGTTTATTAATTGCTTTTTATCCACACTGAATACAACAACAAAAATTATAGATGACAACACCACCTTTATTTTTACCGGTGATATCCCTGCAATGTGGCTACGGGATTCATCAGCCCAGGTACGTCAGTATGTTCCGTTCGCAAGGACGGACAGCAGCTTACAGCGTGTCATTGAAGGCCTAATCAGACGCCAAATTAATTATATAAACATAGACCCATACGCAAATGCCTTCAATGAAGCTCCTAATAATGACGGCTTTTGTGATGATATCACAAAACAGAACCCTTGGGTTTGGGAACGAAAATATGAAGTTGATTCTCTCTGTTATCCAATCTCCCTTGCATGGCAATATTGGAAGGCGACAGGAATCAGTAGCATATTCGATGAAAATTTCCATCATGCAGTAGACCTCATACTTGACCTTTGGAAAACAGAGCAGCGCCACCCAACACAATCCAGGTATTCCTTTATAAGAAACAACGCTCCTAAAAGCGATACTCTGACCAATGGGGGAATAGGCTCTCCTGTAAAAGAAACCGGTCTAACCTGGTCTGGCTTCCGCCCCAGTGATGATGCATGCAAATATGGTTATTTAATACCTTCCAACATGTTTGCGGTTGTTGTTTTACGTTACATCGGCAATATTTGTGAAAGTGTATGGAATGATCAGCGCCTTTATCAGAAAGCAAAACATTTGGAGCAAACAATTGATGCAGCTATACATAAATACGGTATAATCAATCATCCTGACTATGGTCCAATTTATGCCTATGAAGTTGACGGATTCGGTAATTGTCTCCTTATGGATGATGCTAATGTACCAAGCCTTTTATCCATCCCCTATTTAGGATATACAACCTGTGATGATCCAATATATCAAAATACAAGGCGTTTTGTACTGAGCAAAAATAATCCCTGCTTTTATACCGGTATATTTGCAAAAGGGATTGGCAGCCCGCATACTCCAGATGGTTACGTATGGCCTATCGGCCTTGCTATGCAAGGTTTAACAGCCTCTTCTGCTGATGAAATGGATCAAATGATTGAACTTCTAATGAATACAGATGGCAATACTGGTGCGATGCATGAGAGTTTCCACCCTGATAATCCTGATATTTTTACCCGATCCTGGTTCGCATGGGCAGACAGTTTATTCGCTGAGTTAATTATAAAACGTTATTACAAAGTAGAAAGGGAACTACTATGAAGAAAGAACTCGAAATTGTAAAAATTCATCAAACACCCTGGATTTTAAATGATAATGGTGTTTTAAAAAGTGAAACCATACTTCATCTGGATACTTCCCTGGAGAATTGTATGATTACTGCACGTATATTGGTACCGGGGCAGCCTGTATGCTATCAAAAGCTCGGACCTGTTACGTACGGTAAGTCTGATATCAGACTTCTCGTTCCAGAATTAATAAGAGATAATGATATTGTAACATTTTCTCTATTTACACGGGGTGAGAATATAGAAAGAGAATTAGCCTCTATTTCTCTTCCCCAGAAAAAAATCCGCCACTGGAAAATCTATGTAGCTCATGATATGCACTTGGATATCGGCTACACTGACTATCAGGAGGATTTAAGCCACATATTGTTTCCTGAATATCTTGATGAAGTATTGGAAGAAATTGATAATACCAAGGAGTGGGAGAAAGACAATCAGCTAAAGTATCCTGTGGAAGCCTCCTACTTACTGTACGGTTCTGCCTTGGTGGCTCGCAATGCCGATTGGATTGAAAAATTAAAGGAAAATCTTATATCAAAACGTATGAACTATCCTTATAACTATTTGCATTTTGCAACCGAGGGTATGGGTACAGAGCAAATTGTCAGACAAAATTATTATTCTGCCAGATTTCTCAATGATATCCTTGGAACACCTCCTGCAAAGTATGCAGTTCATACCGATGATGCAGGGTTTTCCTGGTCACATGTTGATGCCTTGACCAGTGCAGGTCAAAAATACCTTTCCCTTCGTTTGCAGGATAGCAATTGGAATTATGAGGATGGACACTGTCCAAAGTATCCTCGTCTTTTTTATCTCAGGGGCAGGACACCGGAGAGCAAATTGCTGACCTTTGATGGACCTGTATACCATTTTGATGATTTTGGTTTCCGGGAATCTACACTTGATATCACAATTAATCGGATCACTGATCTGTTTTTAGATCGGCAATCTGAGGATTACCCTTATGAGTCCTATTTAATACATCTTACCAAAGTTCGTGACAATTCCGGAATTGAGCCAAATGTCATGCATAATATAGTGGCTCTTAATTCACGTACTGATGATGAAGGCAGGCCTTATGTATTCCCACATTTTATTAATTCACTTGTCGAGGATTTCTTTGAGGATATTGAAACACATTACAAAGACATAATTCCCAGCGTACAGGGAACATTAGAAAGCTTTTGGAGCTTTGGGGCTGCCCAAGTATCCTATGAAACATCAGTAAGCAAGGAAAATCATGAAAATGTTCCGGCGGCAGAATTTTTTTCAGCGATTGCATCTGCTCTTGTTCCTGCGCATCCTTATCCGTATACCGATCTTTTCCGGGCATATGATGACATGATGCTGACAGACGAACATAACTGGGCAAGTTGGAATTATTACGTTGATGATGAGCAATTAAAATGGTCTCGGAACAAAGTACTTGAGCCGCAAAGAATTGCAAGACGTCTGCTTGACACTTCCTTCACAGCGTTAGAGTCACTAATTCCAACAGAAGGACCAACCATTCTTGTATATAACAATAGTGCATGGGAACGGTCAGACATCGTTACCATAAAAACGGAAGCTTTTCCTCACACATTCGAAATCATAGATGCATACACAGGAATAAGTCTTCCCTGGCAAAAAACATCGGACGGGAACATCTGCTTTATAGCGTGTCAAGTCCCTCAATATGGATACAAGGCATTTCGAATAATCCCAGGAAGTACACCAGTCAAAAGTAATAAAACAGTTACTGTGACTGAAAATGTAATAGAGAATGATTTTTATAAAGTCACCCTAGATACCAGTGGCTGTATCTGCAGTTGTATTGATAAGCAAAATAATAATAAAGAGTTGGTAGATCCTTCTGCTCCCCATAAGATGAATCAATTTGTTTATTATACCTCAAAAAATGAATTATACAATAATGTTCTTTATACGGAAGATGAAATCTCCAATGCAACTATCTCATCAGAATCAGGTCCTGTGATGGCTATGCTTGTTGCTGACGGCCGCACCCGCGGGGTTGAAAAGATTGTCAGAAAGGTTATTCTGTACGCAGATTTACCTCGTATCGATATTATCAATGAAGTATTCAAAGCAGACGCGCCGCCGAATTATACAGAATGCGCAGAGGAAGGTTTCTTTACCTTTCCCTTCAACATGGATAATTTTCGGATTGCACATGATACACCGGCTGGTGAAGTAGAACCCTATGTAAATCCGGATATTTATCGTCCAACTCATCAGCTCTATTGGTCAAATACTGATTTCTATGTGGTAAATCACTGGATTAATGTTCAGGGAGAAAATGACAGCATATTATTTACTTCTGTGAATGCACCTTTAGTCCAATATGGAGGTCGCCGCACCTGTCTCTGGGACAAAAACCATCAAATAGAATCCCCATGGATATATAATTGGGTATTCAATAATTTTTGGAAAACCAATTTTACCTATACTCAGCCTGGTCCTGTTACCTATAAATACAGTATTACCACACAAAAAGCTTGTGATTGGAAACAGGCACATGCCGATAAATTCGGATTTGACATTACGAATCCTTTAAAATCGCACATTATTTGCTATGCACAAAACGGGCTCCTGCCACATGATATCCATAGCTTCTTCAAAATAAATCGGGATAATGTTATAGCTACTTCTGTGAAAATGGCAGAAAGCAATGGTAATGGGTTAATCATACGCTTCCATGAAACACAAGGGTTTGAATGCAGTGTCTGTGTTGATATGTCTGGGCTTCCGTTAAACGCACACATTATTGAAACAGATGTAGTTGAAAATGATATTGCTCCTATTCCTTCCTGCGAAGGCAGGCTCAACTTTTCCATTCCTGCTTATGGTTGGAAAACATTTCGACTGCTGCAGATGGAGTATTGTCCGCCTCCAAGCATTATAGATGCCTGTATCACGGAAGGAGGCACAATTGTGAAATGGACAATGCCGGATGAATATTCCTATCTATGCTATGCACTTTACAGAGGAACAAACGAGGATTTTATCCCAGGTGCAGGCAATTATCTTGCCACAATAGATACACCCTATTATTATGATACGCAGGTTGTATATAATTTAATGAATGACTATTACTACAAGGTACAAGCAATAGGTATAAAAATGAAAAGTGAATTTTCTTTAAGTACCAAAGCCTGCCCCGGAGACATCACAAGTATCCCTCCCACGATACCTGGTGATCTTATGGGGGAGGCATTTGGAAACTACCAGATATCTCTGTCCTGGGAGGCTTCCATAGACTATAATGATACGCTAAAAGGCTATCGAATTTATAGGAATGGGGTTGCTTGCAAGGATATCCCTTCCTCTATGACAAGTTGGATGGATGTTGGATTATACAGGAATACCGAATACGCATATGAGATTACAGCATTTAATAAAGCTGGTCTTGAATCCGAACGAAGCCAAAAAATTATTATTTGTACAACTAATTATAACAGTATAAGAGATATCACCCCTATTGCGCAAATCACCGCCTCTTCAGAGCGAGGAATTGACTTCCTTGTTACTAATATCTCCAATGGTGTATGTGGTATGATTGATAAAGATAATTGGCTTCCAAAAGAATCAGATACACTTCCGTGGATAAGGATGGAATGGGAAGATGCACATACAATTGATACAATCTATCTTTGGGGAAGATATGGTGAACCATTTAACTGCAGTGGGACTGTCGTTTTAAGCGACGGAAGCTGTTTTAGTTTTAGTTCGCTGAGAACAGACGGATCCGCTACTAAGTTATCTATTGGCAAACATAGTATAAACAGTTTGGAAATCAAATTCCATCAATGGGATGTTCAGGGGGGGCTTTCTGAAATCCAACTAATACATGAAAAAGATATAGTTTCTAATCTGCTAAATGAATACAATTTTGACCTGTGATTAATTAAATCTTCTCGAGATTGTAAAGAATTTTGTGTAAACCCCTTAGATTAATGAAAAATATCAAGGTTTCCCTTGGTCTCTTGACTTAATTGTATAATTTCACTCGTTAAGGAAGCTGTCAAAGGGAAGTTGGCAGCTTCCGTTTTTATGGTCTAAATAAAAGTCTTCCGGTGTTATTCTGCCTTCAAAGTAAATACATAGCTACTAAAATCGTTCTCACTGTAATAGTATATTAACCTTGTAGCAACCCTACCATATAAAATAAGACTTTCCCGTTTTTTTCATATACTGCAGTCGAGGGGATGTTGACCACGAGGTTCAAGTCCCACTTTAGTAAAAAAATAAGAACCATGACTTTGACGTCATGATTCTCATTTTTTAACTGCAGTCGAGGGGACTTGAACCCCTACCCAGAAACCCGGACTAGATCCTTAGTCTAGCGCGTATGCCAATTCCGCCACGACTGCAAATTCGATTGTTTTGTTCCCTTTCATGTGAAGCGAACAATAGAAATTATACCAGAGTCAGGACATAATTGCAACACTTTTTTGAAAAATTCCATACAAATTCTTAGCGGGATCTCCCCCAGATTCTGCTGTCCAGCACTTTTAATGGGTGGGAGAAATCGCAATAAGAAAAAGGTATATGCGTAATCGATATGCTTCGCGGTATGGAACCTTCTCCTGCCGCGAAGTGTATCAATGATTTGTCTTATGACTTCTGTTTTTAAACAGTATTATCCTGTTTACGCTTTCTTTGACACGTATCAAAGGCATCTCTCATAGCTGGATTATTGATTAGTCTTCCCTGGTAATCAAAGCGGGAGCCATGGCAAGGGCAATCCCAGGTTAATTCGTTCTGATTCCACTCTAAGCTGCAGCCCAGATGAGGACATTTGGTCGAGATAAAATAGTATTTATCCTGCGTCTCCCGGTATGCTCCGAGCTTCTGTCCGCCTTTATTGATGATACCTGCTTCCCCAACTTTTATATCCTTCAGACTATTACGTGGTATCTTAAGATGTTCCGAGATCAAGCTGCTAGAGATCACACCGGCATCCGTCAGCATTTTCTTGCTGCCGGAGAACATCAACCGTCTGGGGTAGAATACTTTGCGGTATTCATTGTTCTTACCTGTTATCATATCGTGGATGATCATAGCCGATACCATGGAGCTTGTCATACCCCATTTGTTAAAGCCGGTAGCCACGTAGATATTCGGTGTTGCTGCCGAGTATCTTCCGATATACGGAATGGAATCCGGGGTCATACAGTCCTGATTGGACCAGATATATTTAATCTTCGCATCGGGATAATAGCGCCTTGCGCTTTCCTCAATCCTCCGATATGCATCCTTTGGTTTATATTCTCCTGCTCTATGGCTAACCGCACCAAATATTACATAATCCTTGTAATTTCGTAAGGAAAAACCCTGAGGATCAGCATCCAGATACATTCCGTCCAGTCGCTTATTTGATCCTGTGTAACATCCCTCCAGTGCCGACAGATAATATCTTTCCTGATGAAGCCTCAGAAAATAATAGCCGGGTGTATTGATGAAAGGATAATGGGTTGCCACAACGACCGACTTTGCGCGGACGCTTCCCTTCTCTGTCAGGATGGTACCATTACTTTTTACCTCGGTTACTCTGGTATTCTCATAGATCGTCAGCTGCTTTGCAACGGCATCCAGGAATTTCAGCGGGTGGAACTGCGCCTGTCGGTCAAAGCGTATCGCCGCCTTCACCGGGAAGGGCAATGTGGTATCCTTCGTAAATTCAGCAGGGAGCCCCAGCTTCTTCGCCGCTTCCACCTCCATACGGATCTTTATCTCGTTCTCCCTGGAGTAGATATAATTCGGTAGAAATTCGAACTCGCAGTCAATCCGCAAACGGTCTATGATCTCCTCGTAGAGTTCAATTGCTTTCTGGTTAGCCATCGCATATTCCCAGGCCCGTTCTTCGCCCTTATAGCTCAGGAGCTTATTATAAATCAGGCTATGCTGGGAGGTTATTTTTGCTGTGGTATTCTTCGTCATACCACTTCCCACCTCGCTGCACTCCAGCACCACAACCGGTATTCCTCTCTCCTGCAGTAGATATGCCGTAAGTATTCCGGCAAGCCCACCGCCGATTACTGCCACCTCTGTATCGATGTTCTCCATCAGGGCAGGCCTTGCTATTTTTACATTACTCTGATCATAGCGGTATTCCTCCTGGACCCACAGGGATTCACCCCGTTCCGTCCCGCCACGTGGGGAGGTACCGTTTTCTTTCCATATAGTATGCATTGTTTTCACCTCAAGGCTATATTTACCAGAATACTAACTTATTATTCAACATAACTATGCCTCTTCTATTGAATGTTACAGCGAAAGCGTCTCCGATCTTGGAACCATTGATTGAACTCATATTATCAGCTTTGAATAGGGGCTTAACTGTTGCACTCGCAATTTTACCATTTTCTTGTATTTAAGAATGACATTTCCCTTTATCTGGATTATAATAATCTCATTGAAGCTATTTATGTCATTCTATAGCGAATGGGGGATCAATCGATGGAGTATGATTGCTTAATTGTTGATGATGAGATGGCGCTGGGTATGGCTACCTGTGAATATTTTCAGATGTTTGGTATATCCGCCGCACATGTAGCTAATTCTACGGATTGTCTTACATTTCTTCAGCAAAATCAGGTGAAGTTAATATTACTGGATATTAATCTTGAGGGAGAGAGCGGCTTTGCATTATGCGTTAAGCTCAGGCAGACCACCAATATCCCAATTCTGTTCATCAGCGCAAGGCAAAGTGAGGATGATGTCCTGATCGCACTGAATATCGGTGGTGATGATTATATACAGAAGCCTTATTCCTTAAGCATTCTTCTTGCCAAGGTCCGTATCGCTCTTAAGCGTCAGAGCGATACGCATGAAAGCACTGCTCCTGCCGCTTCCGGCCTGGTTCTGGATGAGAACGCCATGAAGGTATTCGTTGATGGTAGGGAGGTAAAGCTAAAGATGAAGGAATTCAAGCTGCTCCATTATCTGTACCAAAACAAGAATAAGGTAATTCACAAGAAGGAGCTATTTGACAACGTCTGGGGTGACGAGTTCTTCAGTGACGGTACACTGAATGTACATATCCGTAAAATCAGAGAAAAGATAGAAAGGAACCCAAATGAGCCTGTGTATATCAAGACTGTCTGGGGTACGGGGTACCGGTTAGAATTATGAAGCTGCGATATCTGATCCTTCTGCTAAATATCAGTTTATGTGCTGTGCTCCTATATTGCACCCTACAGCTTAGATCACTCGAATACCATGCTGCTGATCTTCCCCAAATTAATGACCGCTTCAAATCCATTGAAGACGGTCTGGCGAGAGGTGACTCTGCTCAGCTCATAATGGCAGAACATGATTGTACGATCTTATTCGTCTCTTCCCCGGATTATACCTCCACTCTGTATCAAAGCATCGATAAGGGCGATATTATTCTGGATTATCTGGAGGGAGACCGACTGTTGGCCAAGATTATTTTTGAGCGCAGTGATGATACCCTTATATTAATAAAGAAGCAGATGCTACTAATCTGCTACCTACTGGTTGGTATTGTTTTAGTGGGAATAAATCTGGCATTCCTCATGGTCTACCTTCGAATCCTAAGACCCTTTGAACGTCTGAAGAGATTCGCTACCAATATATCCGTCGGCAATTTTGACATCCCACTCTATATGCAACGGGACAATTATTTCGGAGCCTTTACCGAAAGCTTTGATATTCTGCGGGAAGAGCTGAAGAAGGCCAAAGAAAGCGAATATCAGGCGAACCGCAGTAAGAAGGAGCTGGTTGCCAGCCTCTCCCATGATATCAAGACTCCGGTGGCAACGATTAATGCATTATGCGAGATTCTGGAGATTAAGCTACTTCACGATGAAAACCTTGAGAAGATAAAAACCATTCATCAGAAATCCAATATGATTGACCACCTGATCAGCAATATGTTCCATGCCACGCTATCGGAGCTTCAGGTATTAAAGGTGGAGAAGGCGGAAGAACCCAGTACGATACTGTCGGATATCTTTCACGATATGGAACAGATTCACCCGCTCAGAATACAGAATGATCTACCGGAGTGCCTGATCATCTGCGATAAGCTGCGACTGATGCAGGTCATTGATAATCTTCTGAATAATTCTTCAAAATATGCCGGAACTCTTATCCATATAACCTACCGGGAGTTGAAGGAGGTGCTGCTCCTGGAGATCAGGGATTTCGGAGCGGCTATAAAGGATGATGATCTTCCTCTGGTCTGTGAGAAGTTTTACCGCGGAAGTAATTCCTCTGAGAAAGCAGGCTCCGGCCTTGGCCTGTATCTGGCGAAGCAATTCATGGAGGGTATGGGCGGTGGCTTACTCTGTGAGAAGGATCATGGCTTTGTGGTGACCCTCACTCTGAGAAAAGCCTCATAATACTTGATAATAAGGCTGTCTTTCATTAGAATACATGTCAATTATAGAATTAAGAAACTGATAAGAATTTAATAAGCTTTCGGAAAAGACTTGTTAATAAAATCCATGCTAGAATTACGTGTGTTAAGGCAAATGCTTTATCACACGTTTTTTATGAAATGAGGGAGATTAAATATGACTATTTTACAAACAAAGGATTTATGTAAATCCTATTCCAATGGTAAGCAGATGCAGCACGTTCTTAAGAATCTGGATATCGAGATCAGACAGGGAGATTTTACTGTAATCATGGGGAGCTCCGGTTCCGGTAAATCCACACTGCTTTACGCCTTATCCGGTATGGATAAGCCCTCTCTGGGTAAGATCAGCTTCCAGGGGACGGATATCTCCAAGCATACCAATGACCAACTGGCGGTATTTCGCCGGAAGCACTGCGGCTTCGTGTTCCAGCAGGTTCATCTCAATGACACCATGAGTGTTCTGGATAATATCGTCATCTGCGGTCTACTGTTAAAAAGAAGCCGTGCAGAGGTACTTCAGGCAGCTAAGGAATTATTAACCGCTGTTGGTTTAAATGAAGCTTGCTATCACAAATATCCTGCGCAATTATCCGGCGGTGAAGCCCAGAGGGTAGCCATCGTTCGTGCCCTGATCAATAAACCGGAGATCGTCTTCGCCGATGAACCTACCGGTGCTCTAAACTCAACGAATTCTACTCTAGTACTGGATATCCTGACGAAGCTGAATGAGGAGGGTCAAAGCATCGTGATGGTTACTCATGATATCAAGTCTGCGAGACGCGCAAACCGTGTGCTTTATCTGCGGGATGGTGTCATAGAGGCAGAACTGAATATGGGGAAGTATGTGAAGAACGACCCTCAGCGCCACACTGCTATTCGTGAGTTTCTAGATAGAATGGGCTGGTAATCGATCGTCGGAAGGAGGAGTATTGATATGAAACTATTAATGTTAGCAAAAAGCAGCATAAAAAAGAATCGCAGCTCTGCGATTACGCTTCTTTTCTTGATTATTACCGCGACCTTGTTCCTATACATCGGGCTACATGTTCTATTCAATCTGGGCAGCTTCCTGGATAAGAAGCATGAAGCCCTGAACGGAGCAGACTTCGTAACCTTCAATCCGGAAGTCTACAGCGACTATATTGCTGGCGTCATAAGTGATATGGAGGAACCCACATCTATAGAGCAGGAGAAAGTAATCCTCTATCACACAGGCTCCATTCAGAATAAGAAGGTACAAGAGAAGGCTCAAAGTATCGGTATCATCATCATGAACGCTGATGCAGCTCGGGATATTCAGCAGATGAAAGTAATTGATGCCGCCGGTACGATGACCGAGGACTCAATCATTGTTCCCTATTCCCTTAAATCCTCCCTTGGTTACCAAGCCGGGGATAAGATAGAGATTAAATTCCAGGATAGAATAGACACCTTTATCATATACGGCTTTTGTGAAGATATCTTCTTCTCAACCACATCAAATATCAGCTTCTATAAATGCTTTGTTCCGGATCAAGCCTTTCAGAAGCTTTATGATGCTGCAGGTGAGATGTCCAAGTATTCCTGCATCAAAGCAATTCTTAAGGAGGGTGTCAGCTCCGGAGATTTTGAGAGTGAGTATGTCAAGCAGGCATCCTTAAATCAGGAGTATGCTTCCGGCAGCACAATTAATCTGAATTATGAAGCCATGAAGGTAGGCACTACGGTGACCATCAATATTATCATGATGATATTAGTCTTCTTTGCCGCACTGGTAATCATCATATCGATGGTGGTAATCCGCTTTACCGTAATTACACACATCGAAGAGGATATTAAAAACATCGGTTCCATGGAGGCTGTCGGCTTTACCAATAGAATGATTCAGAATTCCCTGATCCTAGAGTTCTTAGTTATTACCATCTTTGGTTTTCTGATTGGAATTCTAATATCATTGATTTGCTCCGGTGCTGTAACCAATATCATTTCCTCCTCCATCGGACTGAACTGGCGCATGGAGCCGGGAATACTCAGTATGCTCCTATGCTTTACTGCTATTACACTAATGATCCTTTTGATTACCATTAAGGTCACCAGGCGAATTGCTAAGATCACACCGTTGATGGCATTACGAAACGGAATTGACACCTATCATTTCGGTAGAAATCATTTTCCGTTGGAGAGCTCCAAAGGCTATCTCCATCTGCTTCTTGGCTTAAAACAAATCTTTAACAACCGAAAGCAAAGCATCTCCATCGGTATCATTGGCACCTTAATGTCCTTCGCCATCGTATTCTCTATTGCTATGTATCATAACTTTGTGCAGGATGAGATGACATTCTTAAGATTGGTTGGTATGGAGCGCTCCGATCTGGCCGTCGTCTGTTACGACGAGAATTATCAAAAGGTATGCGATATCGCAGCCGTAGCTTCCGGGGTATCGAAATCGCTTCATTACACGAACGAGCTTATGACTGTGCAATTTGGGGATAAAGAGCTCACAACCAATAGTTTTATCTGTGATGATTACGATAAGCTAACTGTATCCACTGTAATCGAAGGCAGATACCCGAAGCATGACAATGAGACTGTTATCAGTACTGTGAACCAGAAAAAGCTAGGAGCTAAGATTGGTGACGTTATTTCTATCAAGTCCAACGACAAGGCCTATGATTACATGATAGTCGGTATTACACAGCATATTAACAACCTGGGGCAATCCATTTCGATTACAGAAGAAGGAATGCTACGCTGTAACAGCTCCTATGTTCCCGTATCCCTCTATCTCTATCTGGATGAGGGCGTCAGTTCAAAGGATACCATAACGCTGCTGGAGGACGCACTGGAAGACTATAACATCTCTATTGTTAATATGGAGGATATCTTCAAAACCACACTATCTTCCATCACGCAGTCGATATCGATGATCTGTACCACCATCGGTGTAATAACCTCCTTAATCGTCATACTGATCATTTACTATCTGGTGAAGGTAAAGATCCTTCGGGAGAAGAACCAGATCGGTATCAACAAAGCGCTGGGATTTACTACCGGACAGCTGATTCTGCATAATAATATTACTCTTGGTACCATCGTATTGATTAGTACGCTGCTTGGCAGTGCCCTGGCAGTGCTCTCTATCAATCCTCTCTGTGTCCTTATTCTTTCCGTAAGCGGAATCAGAAATGGTAGCTTCTTCATCCCACCGAGCTTGATTGGCATATCGCTAATCATAATGGAATTACTTACACTGATTACGACGACCTTGGTATCCGTCCGCATTCGTAAGGTCAACCCAAGAGAGCTTATGGCTGACTAAAGAAAAGGATGTTGCAAAACATTAGTCCTCAAGTATTGTGGTTTATATCATAGTTCTTCCACAATGTCTGAAGCTACTTGTTTTGCAACATCCTTTACATAAAAATAACTCCCCGAGTAGGGCTCGAACCTACAACCCCACGGTTAACAGCCGTGTGCTCTACCATTGAGCTATCGAGGAATACATTAGCAATTTTAATACGTTGCAGTATTAATGTCAATACCCTTTCTATGAAATTTGTTGTTATTTATTTCCTTCTTTTGTATTTCTTCTACTTTGTTCTACTTATTTACCATATATTTGTGCTACCTCCTCCTCAGTCCATATAATATAATAATACCAACCGGGTAACCGGTACCTTAATTCTTATGAATTCGGAGGGTTAGCTATGTTAGAATGTGGAACCGACTCCTGCCCCTGCGTCTTAAAGAAATGTAAACGCTACGGGAAATGTGAGGAATGCATCGAGCATCACAAGACGCATAAAAAATATCCGGAGCCTTATTGCAAGAGACCGCGAAAAGCGAAGAAAACCAAGGGTATTGCAAAACCTTTGGAGGAGAATTAACACGATGAATTGGTAAACCAATTCACTTGTCATGAATAATATTGTAGAAATGCGAAAACATAATTTGAACAACATTTTTATTTTTTAGTTGAAATAAAAAAAGCATTATGTTATAATCAAATTCGTTCCGTAGTTATGGAACATCCTGCAGTTGTGGCGGAATTGGCATACGCGCTAGATTCAGGTTCTAGTCCGGGTTTCCGGGTAGGGGTTCAAGTCCCCTCAACTGCACTTAAGAAGTCAAAAATGAAACCCATCTTTTTTATAGGTGGCTTTGCAATAACAGTTTATTTTAAATAAGGAAAAAGCGATTAAGTATAATAACTTAGTCGCTTTTTTAATACAAAAATCTGTAATTATCTATAAAAACTCTGGACGCGCTTCCGCTTGTCGCTACCGTTCCACAGCCTATTTCTAGCATCTTTTTTCCTGAAACATCGCCAAAAAGCTGGCTTTGACATTAATGTGACGATTTATGATGGCCTTACAAAATGCACCATACACATTGAATTATAGTGCGGGGTATCCCCCTTAACTACATCTAATACATTTTTTATTGCAGTTTAAAACTATAAACAGTATAATTATCATAATATTTACTGGAATTAAATGGTACCTTTAAAATCACAATCTTAAGGTCTGAAAGGCGAGTTTAAATGGAGAAATACGGGAAAATATTAAAAAAGTATCTTTTTATGATGGTAATCCTTATTATATTCGCAGCTCAAAGTAGGGTTGCTTATGCAGGAGATGGGGATTTTATCATTACGGAAGAAGGAATTTTATCTAAATATATCGGAAATGATACCAGTGTTTCAGTTCCGGACAAAGTCACGGTAATCGGAGACGGTGCCTTTGCAAACTGTACTCAGCTTGAAGAGCTTATCCTCCCAGAAGGCGTAATCGAAATCCGGGATAACGCTTTCTCCGGATGCGAGAACCTTAAGCATATTACTCTTCCCGATACGCTTACAACAATACAAATCTATGCCTTCAACAATTGTAACAGTCTTAAGGAGGTTACGATTCCTAAATCGGTTACACGGTGGAGTATCTCTCAGAATGACGAGGATTATGAGGATGGTATTGAGCGGTATGAGGTCGATCCCGAGAATGTCAAGTTCAGCAGTCTCGACGGAATCGTATATAACAAAGCTATGACTGTTTTGCTTTATTATCCCTATAACAGGAAAGAGAGCACTTATACGTTACCTGACAGTGTTACTGATATTTCAAAGGCTGATTTCAGCGGTGCCAAGAACTTAGAGCATATCATTTTCAATACTAAGGTGACAATGGAATTTGATCCATACGGATTAAATAGCCGACATTTTCTAAATAGTACTCTTGAGCGTTTTACTGTCCCCACAGACAACAAGACCTTCTGCGATATTGACGGAGTCCTATTTTCAAAAGACAAGAAAATTCTGATCGCTTATCCTAATGAGCGAGCGGGTGAGACGTACCTGATACCTGTAGGCACCGAGAGGTTGTATTATTATTCCTTGTCTACAGGCAATACGAATAATTTCAATTTGAAGTATGTTCTGTTCCCAGAGAGCGTTAAGACCATCGATAATTGCACCGGTTATTATATAGGCTCGGACGATGCAGTTCCGTATAAAGACCTTGTCTTCTTTGGTAAAAAGGGGTCCGTTGCAGAGACCTATGCAAAGGCGAATCGAATGCAATTTGCCAATTATAATCCGACGCAGAAGGAGACACTGCTTCTTACAGCCTCAGAGCTTTCCCTCGTTCCTGCTGCAACTATACAGATTGAATCGTTATTGGTGTCCTCTGATAAAACCCAGTCTATATCTTGGAAATCAAGTAACTCTTCCGTCGTCACAGTTAATCAGAAGGGCAAGCTATCTGCTAAGAAAATCGGCTCTGCCGTCATCAGCGTGACTACCAAGAGTGGTCTAAAAGCAACCTGTAAGATAACCGTCAAGCTACCTGCTCCTTCCGATATTAGCATCGTAAAGGGTTCTTCCTCAGGCGTAGATCTTACCTGGAAAAAGGTAGCGGGAGCAACAAGCTATACCATATATCGCTTAGCCAATTATGGGTATACCGTAAACAATCCTGATATACCCTATAGTAAGCTTGCAACAACCACAAAACTTTCCTACACCGACAAGAATGTTAAGGAAGCTACAGAATACAATTACTCAATTATAGCAAACCACGCAAAGCCCAGCTATCGCAGCGAGTATTCTGATCCCTGCTATCTATATGTTCCATACAACGTTAAAGCCGTGAAAGTTACGCAGGAAAAGGATGGCGCCTTGCTTAGCTGGAATACTGACGATTACAGCTTTGGTATAATCATCTATAGAGCAACTAGTAAAAATGGCAAATATAATAAACTATATGACCAGATAAGTGATAATGCCAGCTTCATGGACACAAGTGTAAAGACTGGTTCTACTTATTATTATAAAATTCGGAGTTATAATGCTTATGATGATGTGAAGATCTATACCGGCTATACGAATCCGGTCAGTATAAAAATAAAGTAATCCAGACAAATAAAAGTGTTCTCATTGCTCCTCCTGCTTTTTTGTATATTATCTTCCGATCTACAAACACTACTAAAAACTTGAAAGGAGAATCTATCATGAATAGCAACGACACATCTTCAAAAAAGCAAGGCAAAAGTAGTGTTGAGGACAACAATATTAGCAATAAAAATGTAACTCATACGGATCATCGCTCTAAAACTGCATCAAACAGTGCATCAGATGATCCCTTTTATACTCCGCCGGGTGAAGGTCCTAAACCCAGAATTACATCAAATTAGGATCACCAATCGAAAGGGGAGTCTCGACTTCCCTTTTTCTATCATTTTCTAACCATATCTAAACTTCCATATTCATCCATGATTAAATAGTTCATCCTTCGGTTCCGTCTGATTGATATTGGCTTCTGCGGTTTCACCTTGATCCAGCTCACCATAAATAATCTCCTTAGGAGTATTCACCGCCTTCTAAGTGCAGTCGAATTCTTGTAAAGCGCCCGTCATGTACAGGTATTATTTTGACATATTATGCTAATATGTATATAATGGAAGAATATTATACGAAAGGGATGGGTGTTATGAAAAAAATTATAAGCTTATTATTAGTATTAACGTTATTAATTTCTCTTGCTCCGGTTCAAACCGTAAATGCAGCTACAAAGTTAAACAAATCTAAGATTAACCTCAATGTCGGCGATACTTATAAATTAAAACTATCTGGTTCAAGTTCAGATGTTAAGTGGTCATCGAGTGATAAAACTGTAGCCACAGTAAGTAAAGGAAAAGTCGAAGCAATTGCTGGTGGTTCTGCAGTAATCAAGGCGTCTGTCGGTAAGAAACAGTATAAATGTTCCGTCACAGTGAAAGACAAGAAAACCGATGTTATATTTACAGCATATATTTTTGACGATTCATCTATTAGCGATTACGCTAAAGACTATAAAAAAGATAATCCGGATATATTAGATGCCAAGGTGTATGATGATGAGCATATCATTGTGACCATGTGGGAATCAAAAAGATTGGCTGCTCTGAAGCTTTATAAGGATAATTTTGACACACTAATAAATGAATTTATCACCAACGAGGATTATAGTGGAGCTTTTATCAAAATCGAAGCTGATGAATTATTGCAAAACATAAAGGTGTATGCAGATAGAGAAAAATATGAAAACAGCTTCGCCGGCTTGAGCTTAATATTGGCTACTGCAATTATTAACGATGCCATCCAGTCTATATCCCTCGTAGATCCTAAGGACAGAAAATTCAATCTAACCATTGTCGATAATGAAACCGGAGAAGTTATTTATCCGGAATAAAATACTAATCTCGTCAAATTTAGAAAGGGACTTTTTGGAGAGAAGATTATGAAGGTTAACCTTGTGAAACTAATATGTTGTATTGTCCTTGTTATGATGGTTTCCGGATGTGGTGCGATCACATCATCATCCCCTACCGCTGAGCTTTCTAATTCTTCATCAATTAAAACCACTGTTGTACCCGATGAAAGTCCAGAAACTGCAACGACTGAAGGTATTCGTACAGCGAAGCAATCTAATGATATCGTGTATTCCCAGGGTGATATACCGAGAATTTATATTACCACTGCGAATTATCAAAACAAGCTTAATTCATATAATAATCTTGCTCTTGATAAAAAGGTCACCGTACATTCATGTGAGTCAGATAATCTAAGGGAAGCATACCTTATTGATGGTAATACGGCAACAAGATGGGCTTCGTGTTATGAAGATAATGCATTTTTCTTAATCGATCTTGGAAAATCAGAGAAGTTCAGTTATATCAAAATTAATTGGGAAAGTGCTTACGGTAAAGAATATACGATATCCGTATCAGATGATAATGCGAATTGGGTACCGATTATTGATGAGAAAAACGGAAGCTCCGGTGACATGGACTATTCCTTTCAAGAGGTTTCTGCAAGATATTTAAAATGGCAGGGAATTAAACGCGGAACAGAATACGGCTATAGTATCTTTGAATTTGGTGTATATAAAGACAGCTCCTTGGCAAACGTTGCTTCTGCTATCAGCGAAGATTATCCATATTTAAGCCTATTTACAGAGGAATATCAGCCGATTTCAATCACTGTCACAGATAGCACAGGTGGAAGCAATCCACAGCTTAGTGATGATGACACAATCATATGTATCAGAGGCAATTCTACAGCACTTACGAATAAAAAATCCTACAATTTCAAGCTTTCCGCTAAGAAGGATGTTCTCGGACTTGGCGAAGGCAAAAAATGGTGTCTTTTGGCAAATCATTTTGATAAGACAATGATTAGAAATAAAATCTCCTATGACTTTGCCGAAGCTTTGGAACTGCCCGTCAAATTGGAGACAGAATTTGTTGAGGTATATATAGACGGTGTATATGAGGGAGTATATTTATTATCAGAGCCTGTATCCGATGGCAAGAGCCGGGTCGATATCGACATCAATAACCGAGAGTTTATATTTGAGAGATGTGCATATGTAGAGAAAGCCTCCCTGGGAATGCTTCAATCTCCTGTGTTTAATCTAAATTTTAATATTAAAGCCCCGGATGCTGATGAAATAACTGACGATCAGAAGACTCAGCTTAAGGATTTTTTAGGCAGAGTTGAAGAGGCAATTATATCCGGCGATGTGTCTGTAATGGAGAAGGTTATGGATTTAGATTCCTTTGCCTCGATGTATGTCCTTGAAGAATTATTTAAGAATGTTGATTATACCTTTGATACAAATTATTATTATGTGAAAGGGGACAAACTCTATGCCGGACCCATCTGGGATATGGATCTTTCGATGGGTAATGTCTCATCCATCTACGAACATGAGCCCTATTATAAATATAACAATTCCATAATCGATAAGGTTACCTACGGAAATGGCTCCGGTGATAGTACAGAAGGCTTATGGGCTGCGTCTGAGTGGTATGAGGCTCTTATGAAATATGATTTCTTCAAGCAGCTTGTGGATCATACCTTTGATCAGGTTGAACCATCCTTTGAGCAGCTTTATACGGAAGGCGGAGTAATTGATCAACTTGTCAATCAGTACGGAGCGGCTTTTGAAAGGAATTATAGTGATACCTATTGGAGTTTATCGACAACCTATAGCAAGTATGAAAGAGAAACCCCTGATAGCACATATGCAGCAAATGTTGAGTACCTTAAGAATTGGTTAAAGAAAAGGAAAAAATGGATTTACGAAAACAGATAGAAAAGTGGACTTTATCTGGGAAGTATCCTATGACACCAGTCAATGGGTACTTCTTTTTTACATGAATTCGCAGTTTCCGGCATTAATTGCTACAATGAACGCAATTTTCTTCTAGTAAATTAGTCTCATACGATGTATAATATATCATAATGCATAAATTGTATTTTACAGTCGTATTCTGTTAAAAAGCAGGGAAAAGCTTATTTATCCTGCACTTGAAATAACTCATATTATTTTTGAAATATATTAAAGCTTGGATAAAAGAGAATATTGTCGGCAAACTTATTGAAAAATAAGGACGCAAAGCCAGAGCCTGGTGGGAGGAAGGTCATATATAACATCCTCTTATGGCAGTTCGGTTGCAACTAATATGTATGATAGATACATTTTAGTTGCTTTTTTATTCGTCAGATATGAGTGTACTTAACTTTCGTTTGAACTATTATGATTACCGAGGAGGCAAGCCTTTCGTGAAAAAAACCAAAATACAGCAGCTACAAAGCAGTTTATATCAGCTTGCCAAGAACGATAATCTTAGATTTCCTAATCTCTATAGCAAGGTATATCAGCCGTTTGTACTTAATGAGGCTTGGAACCGAGTAAAAGCACGTCAAGGCAGCGGACGGATCGAACATCATGTTCTACAGAAGGTTAAGACTTATGGATTAGATAAATTGTTTGATGAAATTCAAAGGGATCTGCAATTCGAAGCATACCGAATAAGACCATCTCGACAGGAATTTGTAGATAAAGACATTGCACTAGTCAAGAATCGTATTCTTCAGATGGCTGTCAGGATGATTATTTATCCGATTTTTAAGGTTGGTTTTAGCACGAACTCAAATGAGCTACGAACAAGGCATGATTTCAATACCACTTTGGAAGAACTCCGGAATTCCTATAACGACTATTATTACATAATTAAAGCCCATATCAGATCCGGTTATGACAGCATCAATCAAGAGAACCTAATGAAATTAGTGGAGCAGCGGATCAGTGACCAAGAGCTGCTGCATCTTATCAGACGATGGGTAACTGTAGGAACCATCTATGGAGGCGGCGAAAGAATAACCCGATATGGTATTGATCAGGACTCCGCCTTATCTCCTCTTCTCGTGAGTATTTATTACAATTATCTCGACAAATCCTGGGACAAGTATCCCATCACTTGGGGTAAATGGCTGCGTTATAACGACGAAATAAATATTCTTTGTACAAATGAGAAAAATGCGGTACAAGCACTTGGCTTTCTGCAAGCACTCCTGGAGGATCTGGAGTTAGATCTGGATATTACAAAGACTAAAATTGAATATAATCAGAATAGCAACAAAGCTACTTCCCCTCCTCAGCTCACTCAAAATCCCACCATAGAGGAGCACATTGAACAAAGTGTCAGCATGCCAACACTTACTAAGCTTGCTAAGCAAGCTATGCCAGACAGCGGATTGCGCAGCAATATATTAACTCAAGAATCAGAGGATATCCTTGCGGCCTCCTCTGAAAAGACAGAAGAATATATTCCAGCGGAGGTAGTGACCGAGCTTGAGGCAGGTAGCTTCTGTGGATACAAATATCAATTTAGACTATATGCTGCTCATTCTAATGTAAATTACGAGGAAGATAATATACATTTTCATACCTTCAATATAACCTTATATGTTCACGCCGGGAGCAGTATCGATCATAATTATGGCGTAGAAAAAGCAATTCAGGATTGGCTTGAACCTTTTCAGGGAAAGGAATTATCCAAAACCGATTTATTTATTGGACAGGCTACTACGATTGAAGGGATCGGAGACACTCTGTTTGATCCGATGTTTGATTTGATTCGTCAGCTGGGGTATGAGCTTGTTAAGCTTTCCATCTCAGAAAATCCTATCCGTGTTTATTCTGTCTCCTACAAAAAGCTGGACAGTAACGTTAATCAAATTAGAGGTATTTCACTTGACTGTATTCCGATTATTGACTTGGAGGATATCAGCGAGGCTTCCGAGATCGATATAGAACCGGAACCCGAACCGATTGTAGCCATTAAGGCTTACGAAGCTGACTCCAAAAAGAACAAGGAGGAGGAATATCAGAAGGAAATTGCACTTACCCTGGAAGTGGAAGAAGCCTCTCCCTCAGAGACAGAGGATATCCGGACACCACACAAACCGAAGGTGTATCTAATGCTCTTCCGGTGTATCCTCGGTATTGGTTGCTTTGCGGCATTGGCGATGCTCATGATGTATATCGTTAAGGACAGCGGAAGATACCCACAGGGCTCCGATACCTTCTGCCATCTGTACAGAGCAGATCTCCTCTTAAAGAATATACGGGCAGGGAACTGGTTTCCCCTGTATGACAGTACCTGGTACAATGGGATAGAAATCATGAGATACTGGGGTCCTCTCCCCTTATATATTCTAGCCGGACTGGAATGGATCATCGGCACAAGTATCTTAGACGCCTACGTCCTGTTGCTTGGAGTCCTCCTTATGATTGGCGGCTGCGGCTGGCTATTATGGGGTATCAGGTATCGCAGAATAGGACTATCCGTAGCCATCGGACTGCTCTGGTTCTTTATGCCGGAAAATATGAGGGTTGTGATCCTGGAGGGAAATCTCCCAAGAGGTGTGATCAATGCTTTACTTCCCTTCTTCTTCTATTTTTTATGGAGAGTGATGGCTGAGAAAAAGAAGAACTCAATATTTCCTCTGATCTTCGTGACCACTCTTATCACACTATGTCATTTGGGTATCACGTTAATGTTGCTTGTCACCACGATTATCTTTACCTTGTTTCATGCCTCCATGAATCATACCTTACGTAGTTCCCTATGTGCTTTGGGTGCAAGTATCTCCGGCATACTGCTTGCAGGTCTTTGGGTAGTGCCGGCACTGATTGGCGGGGCAGCAAGCGGCTCCTCTACTAATCAGGTAATGAAGTTTTTCTTTGAAAGCATATTTGTATCCTTAAACCCGTTAACAAGAATTAACGGAGATATGTTATCCTTTTATTTTGGAATTTCCGTATTCCTAATCTGCGTCTTAGGTATGCTCTTGGGACCAAAGGCTTCGAAGGCAGGCTTCATAACCGCCTTGATTTTACTGCTATGTACCAGCAAATCCGTATATGAATTATTTGCGAAATTACCCTTCAGCCAATTTTTATGGATGATTCGTTTTATCCCAATCGGATTGGCTGCCGCTATGGTTTCCTTCCTTCTGTGGGAGCAATTAAAGAAGTGGACTGTGCTCTTACTTGTTATATTACTGGCAGTGGATTGCGCCACCTCAGTTCAAAACATCTACTTTCCGCCGAAATACAGGATAGATAATGTACAGGCCAGTCTGGATCAAAGAGCAGATCAGACTCTGATTACAGAAGCAAAGGGAATAACAAAACAAAGAATGGCCCTTATGGATTTAAGCGAATACGGTTCCTTTGCCCCCTACTATATTACAGGTGTCGGGGAAGCAGTTAACTATTCCTACGGGGCCGGTTGGGAAGGTGCAGGCACCGCATCAAACATCGTAAGGCTTAATTCCTCGGTTGAGAATGGCTGGTATGTATATTTATTTGACAGAGCATTTGAGCTCGGTAATGACACCGTACTTATCCCGATTGACAATCTGAAGGAAAAATCGAAAGGGGTAGAGAGACTGATTGAGTCCGCCAAAGTAACAGGATATTATCCGGTTGTAAATGACGGTACCAGTATTCTGTTTCATAAAGATACCCCAGAACAGTTTGGTGTTATTTCCAAGTATCAGGATATCGCCATTGGTGAATCGGCTTCCGGGATTGCTATGATTTTCCCTTCCTTTGAGGAAGGCTCCAAAAACAAGATAGACGAATATACCTATGAAGAATTATGCGGCTGCCGTAACATTTACTTATCGGGCTTTACTTATCATGACAAAGCCGCAGCAGAAGAACTGTTGTTAAGGCTGGCGGAAAATGGGGTAAGTATCTATATCGATATGAACCGAGTTCCGATGGATCCGATCCAGAAATCCATGGAGCTGTTTGGCGTAAGCGCACAAAGCATAACGCTTACAGAAAGCCTTCCCGTATTCACCTATCAGGGAAACACCTTCACCAGTCTTGATTTCTTATACAATGTCGGTGACTGGAATACCGTTTACCTCCTTGGACTGGAGCAGGTTGACGGAAGCTGTGATATGACGAATAAGATTTTACCCTTCCTTGGTACCGCGAAAAATAAGAATCTCCATTTTATAGGGCTGAACGTCGTGTATTATGTGCAGACGACCAGAGATGCTGAGATTCAAAAGCTGACTGAGGAAATCTTTGGTTTACAGGAAACCACTGTACCGAAGCGAGAAATAGTTCCCATCGATATACAGCAAAGTAATAACCGGATTACGATCACCTCAGAATTTGATCAGGTTAATACCACCCTGTCCCATATTGATATCTTCCATAGTAATCAGCCCATACAGACAGTCAATCATTTAATTACGGTAGGTGCAGGTACTACCGTAATCGATATCAAATATCCTCATACAGAAAAAGGCTTAGCGGTCACAGCAATCGGACTTATCCTCGCTATTCTGTCCTATATACCAATGAAAAAAGTGAAGGAGTGTGATAATGATGAAGAAGCAAATTAAAGTGCACAGAGGCTTAAAGCTACTTGTAATTCCGGTATTGATCACGATTATGAGTCTGTCACTTCACGGCATCGTATATGCAGATCAAACGGTTCAAGCTCAGGAGTTGAATGCTGTCAGCAACAGCATCACGATTGACGGATATTATGATGACTGGGAAGAGATGCCCATGGGAATGTTGACCTGGAACTCGAATAACGGAGAGGCCCATCATGATGTTTCCTTCATAAAGGATAATGATTATATCTATATCTATGTGGGAATGCATCCGCATTATCAAAGTCCGATCCCGATCTATGCAATTAATCTATCCGTAAATAATCGGACCTGTCAGCTGTTTCTGGCTTATGCAAATGCGCAGAACACTACAGATTGGAGTCATCCTGTTAATTTATACAATAATGGAACATACCTTAATCTTCACCCTTTTACCTACTATCCGAACAATTCTCTGGGCGATGCAGCCATAACCGTAGCGAAGGGCAATCCGAATGATAAAATGGAGATTAGAATTAATATTAAAGATTTGGAAGAGGTTATGGGCTTAAAAGCAGGAACAGTGAATAGCGGTTCCCAGCTTGAGCTGCGGATGCCAAACGTAGGAGGCGGATCCATCCAGCTACTGGGAACCTCTACCGGAGCCATTCTTGGTATCGCATTATGTATCGGAATAGTGATAGCCGTAAGATGGCGTAGATCCCACCGGGCGAGGTTAGCATAATGAATTGGTTAGTAATCATCTGTTTCGTCCTTTGGTTTTACGTACTTACCGTATTTCACCGTGGTAATATGCACTTTTTTAAGTACATATGGGGCAGTGTTGGACTATTCATATTTATGTGCATTTATATACAACCGACATTATCGGAAATCTTAAAGCAGTATGTAACCTCTGTTGTCGGAATCCTCGGCCGCTTAACGGGTATATGCGAAGCCTTTTATGAATTAAGTATCGTTTTTATCCCAAAGCAAAGTGAGCTTACCGCCGTATCTCTCTATATTGATTATGAGTGCTCCGGAATCATAGAGATGATGGCCTTTGTCGCTCTCCTATTCTTCTTTCAGGTATACGATGTGGGGCAGAGGATTATTATCAGCTTTTTAGGATGTGTCAGCATTTTCATATTCAACGTAATTCGCATTATGATTATTTGCACAGTGATATATCAATTCGGAAGCAGCTCCTATTATATTGCACATACGATACTTGGAAGATTGGTTTTTTATATACTTACCATAATCCTATATTATTACGTGTTTACACGACAACAGATCATCAAACAAAAAATCGGAGGCTTTCACTATGCAGAGCATAATGAGATTGCTGGCGAGTGAAATCATATTTTGGACTGCATGGATCATAATACCCTTGATCATGGAAATACTTCCTGCCATATTTGGTTTCCTTGTTCTACTAAGAAAACAAAAACGATACAGTAACGATCCAGTACTAAAATACTTCCCGGAAATCACCGTGATCGTACCGGTTTATAATTCTGCGGCAACCCTTAAGATGTGTATCAGCTCCATACTGGAATCAAAGTATCCGGCTGATAAGATAGAGGTTCTCCTTGTTAACAACGGAAGCAGGGATAATAGCTTTGAGATATTTCAAGCATATCATGTGGCACATCCGGGGGTGAATATCAAATGGATGAATGCAAAACAGGGAAAATCGAGAGCCCTTAATATGGCCCTTTTTAACAGCAACGGAAAATACATCATCCACCTGGACAGCGACGGTGTACTACAAAGAGAAGCATTACTGAATCTCATATCCAGATTTGAAGCTCATGATGATATTCATTGCATGACAGGCTCCATCCTGACTAACCCGGAGGCGATTAACTCTACAAAGCGCGGCCTAATGAAGATAATCAAAAAGGTTGAATTCTTTGAGTATGCACAAGCCTTCTTGGCAGGGCGAAATTTTGAAGCAGAATGGAACAATATTTTTACGATGTCCGGAGCTTTTTCCGCATTTCGAAAATCTACCATATTAAAAACACAGCTTTATAATACGGAGACGGTTTGTGAGGATACTCATGTTACCTTTCAGGTACGGCTTCTGCTAAAAAAGAAGATCGATATCTGCGAAAAAGCTATTTTCTTTGTAGATCCGATTGAAAGTATGGATACCTTGTATGTACAAAGACAGCGCTGGCAAAGAGGAGAAATCGAAGTAGCTCATATGTTTCCCCAAAAAATCGGAGCGATCAAGGGGTTCTTTACTGATATGATGACCAGACTCATCATGTTTGATCATACCTTTGCATTTCCCAGAATGATTTGGTACTTCGCATTAATCTGCCTTGCTTTTATGAATTACTCCTTTACCTTTGTAATCGAATCAGTAATTATCATTTATATTTTATATACGATTTCGACCTTATTATATTATTTCAATGTCTGCAATTACTTAAGCTGGAATAAAGAGTTGAAGAAATTCTATCAGAGTAAGATAATCTACATCCTTGTACTTCCTATATTCAACTTCATCGTTTACTGGTTCCGCATGGCAGGTATCATCAACAGTATAAAGGGTGTCAGTACCTGGCGAACAAAGACCTTCAAGGAAGAGCTGGAACAATGTAAAGCAATTGTGAACAACGATTTCAAAGCTGTCGGACGTATTCTTCATAATATAAAGCTTTTTATTGCTTCAGACAAATAAGCCATTGTTACCTGCATATACCTAATATGCTCACCTATTGCAACTCACATGGAGATTGATATGTTAAACAGCAATCGAAAAAAAAGAATATTTTTAATTGTAATTTGTAATATTTCATGTTTAATATTAATCCTATTAATATTCTATCTATTTCAAATTGCAATTCAAAAGAATATTAGTATTTATCAGGATAACCAGAAGCTGTTGACCTCTTCTCTCCTAAAGAACGCAGCTTCACAGGCAAATAATGATAACAATGATATTATTGATATCCTGACCTCACAGATTAAGGAGGATTTTCCAACCTCTTCGAGTGTATACTGTATTATTACCAAGAATAATAAGATTGCTTTTTATAAAGATGAAAACACTACATCAATTTTAATGGATGAAAGTATCGATGATTATCTCCAGGATAATATATCCTTAAGAGACCATCATAGATATCTTCTGTCAAAATCAGAGCTACAGTATAATGATGATACCTATTCCTTGATTATCTGTACGAAGGAGAGCTATTACCTAAAGAAGATTAAGCTGGTAGAAATCAGACTGTATTGTATGGGCTTCTTCTTTCTTTACGGTGCTCTGTTGATAGTTCTTTTAATTGTTAATTTATATAAATTGAATGAGAAAGAAAAAAATGATACTATATTCAAAAATGAGATACGTAAAAACAGACAGCTGATCGAGCTTCTGGAAAATGACAGGAAGAAGCACTATGTTAATTCCGAGAAGGAATTCTCCTTCTATAACCGGTCTATCATTGAAGAAGTAATTGCGCGTATGACCGAGGATGAGATAAATAAATGTATTCAGATTGATATTATCGTGGAAAACCCTAAAATGGAGCATTTTATTTTTATTACTGCTATCCTGGGTCGAATAAAAGGAGATAACAGTATCGCAAGCTACTGGGACAAAAACCGGTTTAAAATATTATTGCTTAATTCGAACAAGAAGGAAGCAATGGAATTTATGAATTTGTTTATTAATAAATACAAATCAGAAAGTGAAGAAAGAGTGGAGGAGCTAAAGGTAATCGCCAGCAAGGTGAAAAGATAGCAGAAACCATATTATCCGATGAGCAACCCCACTTTTTGATGACAGGAGGCACGAATGAAATATAGCCAGTATAAATATAATTTTTATCTTAATGCAAGCCATTCCATCTATATTGACGGTAACAAGGGAGAAAGGCATCCTCATACCTGGGAAATATCCTTGTATGTAGTAAATTACAAGGATAACTTTGTCATGTTTAATGAGGTTGAGAAGACTATTGAGGATTACCTGATGCAGTTCCAAGAGAAGTATATCAATGAATGTTCGGTGTTTAAAGCCATTAATCCTACCTTGGAGAACATAGCTCACTGTTTGATGAATGAACTTCAAATACTACTTCACCCTCTTAGTTGGGTAATCTTTACGATGGAGATCAGTGAAACGCCCTCCAGATCTTATATTATCAGCAATGTGGAGAATAATGTTATCCAAAACGTAGAGAGGATGAATATTGCCGAAGAGATTCTGCAAAAAAGCAGAACCCCTATCAATCAAGAGGTAAAGTGATATGAAAATAATCATTCCTGCTTATGATCCTGATAACAGGCTCATATCCTTAATTCACAATATCCAAGATAATTGTGGCTATGATATTGTAATTGTTAACGATGGCAGTTCTCCCTCCTGTAACGAGATATTCGAAGCAGCAGGTAATTTGGGATGTACCGTATTAGTCCATGAGAACAATCAGGGTAAGGGGGCTGCTCTTAAGACGGCTTTCTCCCATTTAATGAATAATCAACGAAAGGATGATATTGTCTGTGCAGATTGCGACGGACAGCATACCTGGCAGGATATTCTTAAGATAGCGAACGCCGTCTCCCTACATACCCGGTCCATCATATTAGGATGCAGGGAATTTGTAGGAAAGGTTCCTGCAAGAAGTCTGCTGGGTAATAAAATTACCAGCTTCGTCTACTCCAATATAGCAAAAAGTAAGATATCGGATACCCAAACCGGATTAAGAGGTTTCTCTGCCCATATGCTGCCTTGGCTTGTTACAATCCGAGGAGATCGTTATGAATATGAGATGAATCAGCTTCTGGAAGCCAAAGCAGCAGGCTATGAGCTATTCTGTATCCCAATTGAGACGATTTACGAGAACAATAATGAGACTTCTCATTTTCATCCGATCAGAGATTCCATACGCATTTATCTGCCCATCATGAAATTTATGCTTTCTTCAATCAGCTGCGGAATCATAGATTTTATTGCCCTGTTTATATTTAATGCACTAACCCATAATCTGTTGATTTCCGTAGTAGCTGCGCGAATTATAAGTTCTTTGTGCAACTACTTTATTAACCGAACCATTGTATTTAATACACAAAACCAAAGCCACCTATCTTCTATCGTTGAATACTACATCTTGGCCGTTGTTATTCTGGGCTGTAATTATGCTTTGATCAGCCTTTTTGTAAATGTTGTCGGCTTACCTCTGGTAATCGGCAAATTGATTACGGAATGTATTCTCTATCTCTTCAGTTATATTATTCAGCATAAGATCGTCTTTCAGTAATTAAGCTTGAAAGCTCCCCTTATAATCGATACAATAGAGTTAATCAAGTTAAGCGAGGTGCCAATATGAACTCCTTTCGCACAGTAATCGATGAAATCTATCAAAATTGCATACCGGTAACGGAGGATAGTGAGACGGCAAATCGTCTGATGCGCCCCGAATATGATGAAAAAGCCATCGAAATCAAGAGCTTTCCCGATAAACATCTTACGGAGATCTTCTTCATCGGATGGGAACTCAAGGAGGGACAACTGTATGCCTTCGCCCTCTCTCAGGAAGCTACCACAGCCCTCCGATACAGACTGAACCAGGTAACAAGGACCCAAAGGCATACTCATAATTATCTGGAGATTGCCTATGTACTGGAGGGTGAGTTCTGTCAGAATATCCAGGGTAAGGATGTGTGGTTTCATAAAGGGGAATGCTGTCTGATCGATAACAATTGTACCCATCAGGACTATCTGACCGGTAAGGATACCCGGGTTATTTTCCTTGGGATCTCCAATTATGTATTCCATAAGGTATTGCTGGAGAACATCCCCGAGGGTATACTCGCCGAATTCTTCTCAACCGCTCTACTATCTCAAAAGGAAGTAAAACAATATCTTCATCTCAGACCGAAGGATGAAGCGGATGAACGGATTGAAGAAATACTGGGAAATCTCATCCGGGAATTGACGCAGCTAGACGTCGGTTCGGAATATATCTGCCGCGGCCTGGTCAAACGGCTCCTCTGGCATCTGTGCCTTGCCTATGATTTCAACCTATCCAGGGAGCAGGCGAAGGAGATGAATGTCCTGATCGGCGATGAGATACTTCGCTATATTCGGGAGCACGAAGCAGATATTACCATTCAGGAGCTGGTTCAGAAATTTCATTATAACGAGGATTACTTCAATCGACTGCTCAAAAGGCGGGAAGGAGTTACCTATAGCGCGTACCTGCAGAGGATACGCCTGGAGAAAGCAAGAGAATTATTGGAAGAAAGTGCTCTTGGCATCGATGAGATTATTGAACAGTGCGGATACCATAACAAGGGCTTTTTCTATAAAATTTTCGTCGATAAATATGGTATGACCCCTGCCAGACTACGAGAGCTAAAACAGAGTGATTCACTATAAAATTACTTATATGATAGAAAACACGCTTTGCGAGCTTTCAATTGTCATGACCAAAAGTCGGAATAGGTAACTTTTCATTAAAAAGCAGTAGGATAACGACCTTGTTGTCCGCCTCCTTTATTGATAAGATTAAGATATTAATCAATAGATAAAGGAGGTATTTTTATTATGCTACAGACAGGAAAAAACTATAAATTCTGGTTCTGCACAGGCTCTCAGGACCTATACGGAGATGCCTGCCTTGCCAATGTTGCAGAGCATTCCAGAATCATCGTAGACCAATTAAATAAATCAGGCAATCTCCCCTTCGAGGTGGTATGGAAGCCAACTATGATCACGAACGAAGTAATTCGTCAGACCTTCAATGCAGCCAATGCAGATCCCACCTGTGCCGGCGTCATCACCTGGATGCACACCTTCTCTCCGGCAAAGTCCTGGATTCTCGGACTGCAGGAATACCGTAAGCCTCTTCTGCATTTCCATACGCAGTTCAATGAGGAGATTCCTTATGATACCATCGATATGGACTTCATGAATGAGAACCAGTCCGCCCATGGCGATCGTGAATACGGTCACATCGTGACCCGGATGGGAATCGAGCGTAAGGTGCTTGTCGGTCACTGGGCTAATGTAAGTATTCAGAAGAAACTTGCCTCCTGGATGCTGACAGCCATCGGTGTCATCGAATCCAGCCATGTTCGTGTCTGCCGCTTTGGTGATAATATGAATAACGTTGCAGTAACCGAAGGCGACAAGGTAGAAGCACAGATTAAATTCGGTTGGGAAATTGATCACTATAATGTAAATGATGTTGTTGCTTATGTTAATAATGTAAGTAAAGCAGATACCGAAGCATTAGTAGAGGAATATTACAGCAAATATGATATACTATTGGAAGGCAGAGATGCAAAGGAGTTCCGTGAGCATGTTGCCGTTCAGGCAGAAATTGAAATCGGTATGGAGCGTTTCCTGGAGGAGCATAATTATCATGCGGTAGTTACTCACTTTGGAATGCTCGGTGGCTTAAAGCAGCTTCCCGGCCTCGCAATCCAGCGTCTGATGGAAAAAGGCTATGGCTTTGGTGGTGAAGGCGATTGGAAGACAGCTGCCATGGTTCGTTTGATGAAGATTATGACCTCCGGTATCAAGGATGCGAAGGGTACCTCCTTCTTAGAGGACTATACCTATAATTTCGTTCCCGGTAAGGAAGGTATCCTGCAGGCTCATATGCTGGAAATCTGCCCGACCATTGCCGACGGTAAGATCTCCATTAAGGAGCAGCCTCTATCCATGGGTAATCGTGAGGATCCGGCACGTCTGGTGTTCACCAGCAAGACCGGTATGGGTGTTGCAACTTCTCTCATTGACCTGGGTAACCGCTTCCGTCTGATCATCAACGTAGTAGAATGTAAGAAGGTTGAGAAGCCGATGCCGAAGCTTCCTGTTGCCACTGCCTTCTGGACACCGATGCCGAACCTTGAAATAGGTGCACAGGCTTGGATTCTGGCAGGTGGCGCACATCATACCGCCTTCTCTTATGATTTAAGTGTTGAACAGATGGTAGACTGGGCGGAAGCAATGGGTATCGAAAGTGTCGTCATCGATAAGAATACCGATATCCGTTCTCTGAAGAATGAGATGCGCTGGAATGCAGTTGCGTTTCGCTAGTTAGTATATTTTAATGAATTGGGGTGCTCAAGTGAAAGAAGATAAAAATCTAAGTAAACAGGCCATTCTATCCGGGAAGACCGTGCTCGGAATTGAGCTCGGTTCTACTCGAATTAAAGCAGTCCTGATCGATGAGAATCATAATCCGATTGCCTCCGGCAGTCATGAATGGGAAAACCGTTATGTCAATAACATATGGACCTATTCCCTGGAGGATGTATGGAGCGGATTACAGGGCAGCTACAGCGATTTATGTAATACGGTTAAGGCACAATATGGTGTTGAACTTAAGACCATCGGCGCCATCGGCGTCAGTGGCATGATGCACGGTTATCTGGTGTTCGATAAGAAAGGGGAGCTTCTTACTCCCTTCCGTACCTGGCGTAATACGATGACCGGACAAGCCTCCCACGAGCTGACCGAGCTCTTTGGTTATCAGGTTCCTCAGCGTTGGAGTATTGCCCACCTCTATCAGGCCATCCTGAACGGAGAAGAGCATGTAGGAGAGATTGCATTCCAGACCACACTGGCCGGGTATGTTCACTGGAAGCTCACCGGCGAGAAGGTAATGGGTGTCGGAGAAGCCTCCGGAATGTTCCCCATCGATATTACCACCAAGAATTTTAACAGTCAGATGATAGATCAATTTGATGAGCTAGTCGCTTCGAAGGGTTATTCCTGGAAGCTTCGGGAGCTCTTACCGAAGGTACTGGTTGCCGGAGAACGCGCCGGAGCCTTGACCGAGGAAGGTGCCAGATTAATCGATCCTACCGGAGCACTGACCGCTGGTATTCCCTTCTGTCCACCTGAGGGTGATGCAGGAACCGGAATGACGGCAACCAATAGTGTCGAAGTCAGAACCGGTAATGTCTCTGCCGGAACCAGCGTATTTGCGATGATCGTACTGGAGAAGGATTTATCCAGAGTTCACCCCGAGATTGACTTAGTAACCACTCCCTCCGGAGATCTGGTTGGTATGGTTCACTGTAATAACTGTACCTCGGACTTAAATGCCTGGGTGTCCATCTTCAAGGAGTTTTCCGAGGTTATGGGAATGAAACTCGATTCCAACCAGCTCTATGGAACCTTATACCGCAAAGCCTTAGAGGGAGAACCGGATGGCGGCGGTCTGCTCGCTTATAACTATCTGTCCGGCGAACATATCACCGGCTTTGAGGAGGGACGTCCGTTATTTGTACGCACTCCCGAGAGTCACTTTAATCTCGCTAACTTCATGAGAGTACATCTGATGACCTCCCTGGGTGTCCTTAAGACCGGTCTGGATATTCTGACCGGCCAGGAAAAGGTTCAGATTCAGAATATGTTCGGTCACGGCGGCTTCTTCAAGACTGAAGGTGTCGGTCAGCGTATTATGGCTGCTGCCATGAATACCCCGGTATCGGTCATGGAGACCGCAGGCGAAGGCGGACCTTGGGGTATGGCACTCTTAGCTTCCTATATGCTCCATAAGGGAAGTGATGAGAGCTTAAGCTCCTACTTACAGGGCAGAGTATTTGCCGAGAATGCAGGCTCTACACTAGCTCCCCTTCCCGAGGATGTGACAGGCTTTGAAGACTTTATGAAACGCTACAGAGCAGGACTTTCGATTGAGCGTTCCGCAGTAGATGCATTATAAATGATTTACACCGAAGCTATCCCTCGACACAAACGATAAATAGCTCAAAACCCTGGCACAATCCGGAATATCCTCCGATTATGTCAGGGTTTTCTGTTTAATCCATAGCCTATACTCTTCTACGGAATATTCCCTTGTCCTTAAGCTCCCAGGCTCCGCCTCCGGCACCGATCTCAAAATGAAGCTTCGCAATACCCAAATCCATCTTCTCGAATCCATGATTCTCAGACGAAGCGTATGCGGATACGATACCCTTCTGATAAGTGAAGGTGACCGGTTGAACATTCATAGCGGAGGGTGCCTTCTGTACAGCCCTCATTCCCTCCAAAAACCACTCAGGAACCTCCCCCTCGGCTTTCATCATCTCACCGGTTTCCTTCGTCTTACGATGAGTCGCCCTCGAGATCAGTTTTTCCTTTAAACTCTTATCCTTCTCCACGTTCCCGATTGTGATTACACCGCTGAAGACCTCATCAGGTTGAACATATAAGTCACCGATAGTTCGGTCAAAGGTCCCGCCTACCCAACAGGTACCGAGTCCCAGCTGAGTGGCAAGGAGAACCAGCTTTTCGCCGTAATATCCCAATCTTTCTTTCACATCAGGCCCTTTCTTTCCGATCAGCAGGATATAGTTCTTCACTCCCTTGAACATTCCATAGCTCTTGCTGAGTTTACTAAAGGCGGTGGGTTCATTCTGAATGAGCTTTAAGCTCAGATCTCCCTGTCGGTTCACTTCATCAATCATTTCATTAAGTTTCTCTGCTGCCTCTTTCGAAATAGGTGTATCCAGGTAGGTACGTCTGGAGGTTCTCACTTGTATTGCGTCCAGAAAATCCATTTGCTTCTTCCTCTCTATTCACTATTCCAGACACTGCGCCAGCAATGCCTTATTCACAATCTTAAAGCTGTTACCGTAGTAATCAATCAAGCCCTCGTCCTTCATCCTGGCCAGCTCCCGGCACATAGAGGTTCTGGACACATTCAGAAAGTCGGCCAGCTCCGTGCGGTTTAGCATGATCTGGAACATATTGCTGCCGCGCTCTCCTGCTTCATTCATCAGATAACTGGCAATTTTCTCTCTCATTCCCTTTAAGGTAAGCAGCTCCAGCTTCCGATTCAGATTTACATTCTTCTCTCCCAGAACTACCATCATATTCTGGATCAGACTGATATGAAAGTTGCAGCTATTGCCGCAGGATTTTATCACCCTTTCATAGGGGATAAAAAGGATCTTGGCAGCCTCCTTCACCCTTACCGTAACCGGAGAGATTCTCCGCACCGTACAGACAATCCCCTCTGCAAACATTTCTGAGGGCCCCAGAAAGGCGAGAATATGCTTATTACCGGCCAGATTCTCCTTCATAATCTCTACCACACCGGTAAGAACAATTCCTACCGAGTTGATCTCATCCCCGGAGAAGAAGACGTAATCATCCTCCTGAAAGCTTCTGATCTGAGCACCCAGACAGGACATCAACGGTCCGAATTCCTTCTCTCCTATGTTACGAAACAACGCACAATTCTTTATAACAGGATAATATATCTCCATAACCCTCCTCCAATTCATCCATCGAATGAGTTCTTTCAAGACCAATCAATAGCTCTAATAATGCCTGGAATTTAACTCAGCAGAATCATTTTTCACATTGTAGCCACAGCTACACTTTTTTAATTCTATCTGTATTATACTCACCTTGTTCTTAAAAATCAACGATGGAAAGAGCGCTTCGCTAATCTCTATCGTAACGAAAAATATAAAAGTAATTGGCAGGCCAATATGCTTGTCATAATAATAATAACCAGGTCAAAGGAGAGTATAACAATGGAGAATAAGATGTTTTGTTATCAATGTCAGGAGGCAGCGAATTGTACCGGCTGTACCTTATCCGGTGTATGTGGTAAGACACCCAGCCTAGCTAAAATGCAGGATTTATTAATCTATGTAACGAAGGGCTTAAGTGCGGTAACTACTGTTCTCAGAGCACAGGGAGAGAAGATTGACGCAAGTGTTGATCACTATGTAACCATCAATTTATTTACTACGATTACAAACGCTAACTTTGATGACGAGATTTTCTATAAAAGAGTATTAGAAACCTTGAAAATAAAGAACAGCCTTTTAAGCCAGGTTGCAGATACCTCTAAGCTTCCTGAGGCAGCCCTTTGGAATGGCTCCACCAGAGAAGAATTAGAAGCTAAGAGCGGCAGCGTTGGCGTTCTTGCAACAGAGAATGAAGATGTAAGAAGCCTTCGTGAGCTGGTTATCTACGGCTTAAAGGGACTTGCGGCATACATGAAGCATGCCAATGAATTACAGCATGACAATGCAGAGATCAGTGCATTTATGCAGAAGGCACTCGCTGCAACCTTAGATGACACTCTTAGTGCAGATGCTTTAGTAGCCCTTACCTTAGAGACCGGCAAGTTCGGTGTAGATGGTATGGCATTACTTGACACTGCTAATACCAGCACCTATGGCAATCCTGAGATTACCAAGGTTAACATCGGAGTAGGAACCAAGCCCGGTATCCTGATCTCCGGTCATGATTTAAGAGATTTAGAGCAGCTACTGGAGCAGACACAGGGAACCGGAATTGACGTATATACTCACTCCGAGATGCTTCCTGCACACTATTACCCCGCTTTCAAGAAGTATACGAACTTCGTAGGTAACTACGGAAATGCATGGTGGAAGCAGAAGGAGGAATTCGAGAGCTTTAACGGACCCATCCTTATGACCACCAACTGTGTTGTACCTCCGGCAGCTTCTTATAAGAGCAGATTATTCACCACAGGTGCTTCCGGCGTATCCGGCTGTACACACATCGAACGAGATGAGAACGGTCACAAGGATTTCTCCCAGATCATTGAGCTTGCTGAGTCCTGTGCTGCTCCTACCCAGATCGAGCAGGGCTCCATTCTCGGCGGCTTCGCACACAATCAGGTGCTTGCACTCGCTGATCAGGTGGTGGGTGCCGTTAAGTCCGGCGCAATTAAGAAGTTCTTTGTAATGGCCGGCTGTGACGGTCGTCAGAAATCCAGAAGCTATTACACCGAATTTGCTCAGGCTCTGCCGAAGGATGCTGTTATCTTAACTGCAGGCTGTGCAAAGTACAGATATAACAAGCTTGATTTAGGTGATATTAACGGTATTCCGAGAGTACTCGATGCAGGTCAGTGTAATGACTCCTACTCCTTAGCTCTAATCGCACTTAAGCTGAAGGAAGTATTCGAGCTGCAGGATATCAATGAGCTTCCCATCGCTTTCAATATCGCATGGTATGAGCAGAAAGCAGTTATCGTCCTCCTCGCTCTTCTCTACTTAGGCGTGAAGAACATTCACTTAGGACCCACATTACCTGCCTTCTTATCTCCGAACGTTGCTAAGGTTCTCGTTGAGACCTTCGGAATCGCTGGAATTGGAACTGTAGAGGATGACATCAAGTTATTCACTGCATAGGATTATAAAATGAGGTTAACCTACCGGATAGAAAGAGTTCATTGTATCCGGTAGGCTATACTAAATTTCATAGAAAGGATAAATTATGAGCGCATTTTTAGGACCGATCCATTATTGGTTATATAATAAGATTCGCCTTCAGCAGGAAATCATCGATGAGCTGTACCGATTGGGCGAGGGCTATCACCTTACTCTGAAGGCAGAAGCCGAGAGCCGTTTCGGAGAGATAGAGAATAAGCCTCTGGAGGAAATGATTGACCAGGGAAATATCCATGGGTGGCTGCAGGAGCGCGTCTCCCAGGTTGAATATAAATATGCCTTTGTCGTAACAGAGCTTACGAACAAGCTACCGGATGCACTTCATACCTTGAAGGGCTGTCTATATCATGCCGGTAATCATCAAGCGAAAGCAGTCCGTCAGAATGAGGAGAAGCTTAAGGCAAATGAGCTGTATAAGCTGATTACCGATCAGCTACTGGACGGAATGCCCTGTGACCATGCAAACCGCATACTCTCTCAGACTGACAACGATATCACCTGGACCCGTAATCTCTGCGTTCATGCACCGTACTGGGAGGAGCTGGGAGGAGATATCAGCCTATACTACGAGCTCCGAGAGTCCTGGCTAATAGGCTTTTTAGAGGGGTTTGATTACTCCTTAGAGAAATTAGATGATACCACATATCGTATCTACACATCAAATTAGATTGTGAGAATAGAGGCTGCGAAGATTAGGCACAAACTAACACAAAGAGCGGGCTACCCAATACGCGGGTTTACAGCAGAATGGAGATTATTATGGATAGTATTAAGCTGATGATGGAAGAACACCAATATATTCTACGTATGCTTGCGATAGTACGCAAGGCCTGTTACGGTGTACTGCAAGGAAAAGAGATTAATTATGAGGACTTTAACAAAATGATTGATTTTATTCGCAGTTATGCAGACGCCCACCACCATGGCAAGGAGGAGAAGCTCTTGTTCAACGAGATGGTTACCCACCTTGGCGCTTTAGGCAACAAATTGATCACCCATGGAATGCTGGTAGAACACGATATGGGCCGATTATATATTCAGGAATTAGTGGCCGCTCTTGACCGCGTTAAGGCCGGTGATGAGATGAGCAAGCTCGATGTCATTGCGAATGCCATCAGCTATACCCATCTTCTAAAACGCCATATCGAAAAGGAAGATACTGTAGTATATACCTTCGCAGAGCGTCAATTATCCTCCGAGATCATGGATAAGGTAAACAGGGAGACTGTCGAATTTGAACGGTCTGCTGCCTTGAAGGATACGAAGAATTATTATGAGCAGCTGGTAGCAACGCTGGAAGAGAGATATCAATAAGTGCCTCCCACGGAATTGTTTTAATCAACTGTATTACGACACCTTTGGAGTGTATTAGGACCTATGTTAATATCAGGCATCAATGCCCGGTTTAATTTGGGTTCTATTCCTTTACTTCTAAATAACCGGGTAACTTCATAAAGGTCTTCTTTGGTTAACGAATTGAGATTTAATGGATCCCAATCAAAGGGAAGCCATGATAGCTTTTCTTCCCATTCTTTGTTATAAGGACAAATTTCTATTTCTATATGATTTAACTCATTTAAAAACTTGCATATTTCAAGAATGTTTTTTTCCGTATAAGTAATTTGAGGTATTAATGGAAAACGAAAATGTACTTTTTCAGTATGCTTACTCAAAAATCTGGCATTTAAAAGGATCAACTGATTATCGACACCGATATAACGAAAATGATCTTCCGGATCAATTATTTTCAAATCGAAATAAATTTGATCTAAAAGCGGCAAAAGTGCCTCCAGCTTTTCTTCTTTTATATACCCGTTGGTTTCTATCGCAGTATTGAGGCCGGTAGCTTTGCACGCCGTCAAAAATGAGTAAATGAAATCATACTGCATCGTCGCCTCTCCCCCTGAAAGAGTTATCCCGCCACCGGATTCTATAAAAAATTCTTTTTCCCGCTGCACTGCTTGAAGCAATTCCTGAACTGTATAATATTTACCGATCTGAAACAGGGCTTTATTCGGGCATACCTGCACACAGGCTCCGCATGCATTACAACGATCGCGTATTATCTTGATGTTCCCGTCTTGTAAAATAGCATTCCTATCACATGCTTTTTGACATGCACCGCAATTGATGCAATTCTTTTTTTTGAATGCTATCTCCGGAGATAAATTGAATGATTCCGGATTATGGCACCATCGGCATCGTAGTGGACAACCTTTCATGAATATTGTTGTGCGGATACCGGGACCATCCTCTAGAGAATATCTCTGAATATCTAGCACAACACCGGTCAATTCTTTTTTTGATTCATTAACCCCCATAAATCTTACTCCTTTCATTAGATTAATGGTTACAAGGAGCCCTGCACAATGCTTATTATGCTTAGCGCATAGCTCCTTGAACAACCTTCCAGGCAACTTATAGAGCTAAATATTGTTTCAGCTGCATACGTGCATTTCAGATCTTTTAATAATCTCTTCTTGCGTAGCCAGGGAAAGGTCTACAAAACGAGCACTATATCCTGTTATCCTCACTATCAGGTTCTGATAGTTTTCCGGGTTCTCCTGCGCATCCCTTAGTATTTTTGAATCTACTACGTTGATTTGCAGATGCTGTCCTCCCTGCTTAAAATAAGTTCTCAGTAATGTATCGAATTGCTTCATTCTATTCTCATCCTTGAACAAATCCGGATGGAATCTCATGTTTGCAGAGGACCCACTCGTCACCTTTTTGTAATCGATTTTTGATAGTGAAAGCATGGTTGCGGTTGGGCCTTTCTGATCCATTCCGGAAGTGGGCCCGCAGCCAGGGCTAAGCATTTCACCGGCATTTCTGCCGTCCAATGAAGCTGCAACCATGATTCCCTGAATAATGTGATGGGTTTCCGAGTGCAATCCCAGTGCATAAATACCACCGCGGTAAGTTTTATATTTTTTTAGGCTTTCATAAATCTTGTCAACGACTCTGCTTGCTATTTCATCCGCCTTCGGTTCGTCATTACCGAATTTAGGCATATGATTCCTTAACATTCTTCTTTCATTTTCATATCCATCAAAATCTGACTTTACCCACTCCATTACTTCAGGAAGTGTATATTTCTTCTGTTCAAATATGAGTTCTTTCAGTGCGGCTATAGAATCGGTAAGAGTACCTAATCCAAGAATATTCACACCGGTAATGTTATTCCTTGAGCCTGCTGACTTTACATCTTTTCCGCTCTCAATGCAGCCATCCATCAATAATGATATTACGGGATTCGGAAGCAGCTCCTTTTGGCTTTTTTGAGTAGAATATAAAGCATCGGTCGTCAGCTTAACTACCGATTCCAGCCATTCCTCAAATGATATCCAAAATTCATCCATGGAATGGATTTCGGGTGGCAAATTATCAGCTTCATCTCCTGCCATAGAAATAATTGGTTCCCCTTTGTTGAGATAAAACTCAAGAACTTTGGGGGTGTTAATGATTCCGGAACAAGCGGGTCCGTACGTTCCTCCGGCTACAGGTTCAACACAGCCCGTAATGATATAATCATTTGCATCTACCTGTGAAAAACCGGATTGTATAAGCCCGGGAATAATCACCTCGTCGTTGAACACCTCAACGAGATTAGAGCCCTCCGTCATCATTTCTATTACTTTACAGCGGAATTTTTCCTGCGTTTTATTATGCAATCGTATTGCGGGATTAGGTTTGGTAAGCATCAAGTCATGCAAAACATCTAAAATAATATGGGAAACCTCATTTGCAGCATCATTCCCGCTACTGTCGACCCCGCCAATAGTAAAGGTCAACCGCTGATTATTGCCGTCAAGGACCTTTAATGTGACATATTCGTTTAGTGCCGTAAACTGATTGAGTTTTATAAATAACTCAGCTATCAGTTCATAAGCTTCTTCACGTGTTAATGTTCCGTTCTCGACATCCTTTTCGTAATAGGGATACAAGAACTGATCTATCCTGCCTAATGGCGGCTCGCTGTCTCCATCCAGGCTCGTTATAGCTAAGAATGTAAACCAGTAGGACTGAATCGCTTCATAAAAGTTCCTGGCAGGATAAGCCGGTACATGCGAGGTTATTTCTGAAATCCGGTATAACTCTTGGGCACGTTCTTGCAAAGAATTTTTAGCCTGTCCCAGAGCCAGCTGGGAATAGCGGTTCGCAAACTCAATAATGCTTCTGCCCGAAATGTGCAAGGCTTTGTAGAATTTTATCTTTTCAGTCGCATCGGGAGCATCCGCTGAAATATTGTTTAATTTATCTTCAACAGATTTAATGATGTTCAGCAGACCGGTCTGAAGAACTTTTTGATAATTTACATGAGCCAGTTGATTGGAGCCGCCATAATCAAGACCCACAGCAAAGAGTAAATTCCTTGTAGCATATTCAAGCTCTTCATTGAATTCTTTCATGGCATGATCATAGGCGCTATTATCACGCCAATATGGCAGTATCTCTTCACGCAGTTCCTTCTTCTCTGCTGGACTCAACATGAATCTGTCAGATTCACGCTCTCCAAAATTGTCCACTTCTTTTAATAAAAAGTCGCTTTTTATTTCCGGGTAGAGCATAGCCCCCTTCACTTTCTCTGTATGCTGACCGACAATCCGCTCATCATCGTGAATGGTGATTGGAAGCGCACGGTTACCATTTTGAAAACCATATGCGAACTGCAGTATTTTGGGCAAATCAGGATTATTTTTTGCAGTACGTGTAAATTCCCTGGCACGAACCAAGCTGACTTCCTGAGGTGCCTTAATTGTAAATTCACGCATTTTACTTAATCTTGGCGACAGACGTTCATTGGCAAAATTCATACTATCACGCTCCTATCTTATTCTTTAATCCCATGGCTTTATCCCTGATTTCAGCTGCAAAAATAGGTCCGTGCTCCGTAACCTCTTCGTTTAAACAAGCATCAATCTCATTCTTAGCCAAGTCGTATTTCCTCAAGCTGATATAGATTTCAGCCAATCGAAGTTTTGCTCTTGGGCATTCAGGTGCCAGTTCTCTTGCACGAATCAAGTGTTCCAGTGATTTTTTCTTATTGCCGATTGAAATAGGTGGCGGTGGTGCGAGCCTGTAAAGATCACCTAGAATCTGATGCGCCAAAGCATTGCAATATGATTCATTTATAGTGAGAACCTTTTCAAGATGCTTCTTCATCTGTTTAATATAAAACAAAGAGCTTAATAACCCCATCTCCATACCGTGAATCCCCATGGATGAAGCGGCCCAAAGATTTGCCTGAATATTTTCTTCGTCGTATTCTAACGCTTTTTTACTGAGTTCCACAGCTTTCTCAGCCATAGCCAAACGCTCTTCCTTGGGTACATAATCATATCGTATTATCTGAGCTTGTGCTTTTTCCGCATAAATTCTGGCTAAAGTTGTTGCATTAGTGGTACTTTTTAATAAGTCCTCCAACATTGATTCAGCCTTATCCATGTTATTCCCGTCTTCACAACGATAGAAAAGGGCCTCTAATTCTTCAAATTGTTTCTCAAATTGAGCTTTCATAAATCATTCCTCCTTTTTAATATGTATAATGGTTTAAACTCATTTACCAATCCTCTGTAAAGAAACGCTGTTCTAAATCGCTTCAAGGGACGGCTTCGAAGAAAAACAGCGCTAACATTTTTTTGTATTCCTAGTATTTATTCAACACAACACCCCTCTATCGAATCTGCTAAATTCCTGAGCATCTTTACCAGATTATGGCGTTGTAGGAAATAGTAGGTTTCCTGGCCTACCTTTTCACTTTGAATGATCTCGCAATTTTTTAATACTTTCAGATGATGTGAAATAGCCGGCCTGCTGATTTTAAAGTTGCATGCGATTTCATTCACGCACACCCGTCCGTTCAGTTTCAAAAAAAATACGATTTGAAGGCGGGTCTTGTCAACTATTGCAGATACGGCTTCCAAAGTTTTTTCATCAATAGCCAGTGCTTCAAAATTAGGTTTTATCATTTTTCATCCTCCTAATGTAAATTAGTTTAAACCCGTTTACATATTCATTGTATAATCTACTTTCTGCTTTGTCAAGTGCTTTAGAAAAATTTTCCTCACAATAGGTTTTATTAACACAGGCTTATTTGTCTTTTTTTCCTTCATTTCCTTCTTCCTCTCGAAAATTTGTTCATATATCTCTTTCCCCACCCTCAAATCCATGGTATAATCGACTAAGCAGATTTACATTGATAAGGGCCATGGGAATGCACCCTTTCTACATTATTGTGCTATTTCAACTTAAGGAGTTATACTTTGAAACCTGAAAAAGAAAATCTAATACGAGATATCGTAGATAAACATATACGACAATTTGTCGATGTAATGGAGGCCCGTTATCGACTGGAGGTTGATGATCCCTTAGGGGTAATCAATGCGAAGAAGAATAATGCCTTCATGTCCCAGCTTGGCGAGGTATTTATGTTCTATTCCGCTTTTGTCCGATCCTTTGACAGCTCCTTCGGAAAGGTTCTGGAGAATATGGGCAACGCCATTGCGAAGATCTCCTATACGGTAAGAGGCAGGATTGAATCCTATCTACTTCCCCAACAGACCCAGCATATCGATTATCTGATGACTGCTTATGAGAAGCGGGATGCCAGACCTAAGACAGAGGACTACATGAACTTCAACTGTCTTATCCCCTCCAATCTGACCAGCTTCATTACCTCACACGAGACGGATAATTATTTCTATGATGAGGAAAAGGGCTGTCACTACCTGATTGAGTTAAAAGCGGGTGGTGATCTGGATAACAAGAAGGCAAAGTCAGAAAAAATAGCTTTGCTGAATGAATTCTTCATTCTGAAGAATTCACTGCAGAATAACGAGACCGTTCGAATTTTCTTTGCCACGGCTTATAATAAGTTCGGTGAGGATGTTCCCTGGAGGCAGGAACGTGTCCAGACCTTCTTTGCAGAGGAAGAGCTGCTGATCGGTAAGGCATATTGGAACTTCGTGTGTAACGATCGCGAGGGTTACCAGGTCATTTTTGACCAGTACCGCCTTAGTGCCGAATATATGAAGGCTTCCCTGGAACGAATAAAGCATCTGTATTTTCACGTATCCAGGCCGATGGAGCATCAGATATCTTTGCAGGATTTTTTCACACAGGACATCCTTTGACGCATGTCTGTAGTACAATTTGCTTCTGATAGATAACGAGAGGAGATTACCCCCTTATGATAGACATAAATACCATAGATAAATACCTTCTAATGCATGGTGATTGTATGGAGAAGTTGAAGGAGATCCCGGATGGCAGCATAGACCTGATCCTCTGTGATCCGCCTTATAATCTGGCAAAGTATTCTACCGGTAATATGAAATTTGACTGGAGAAGCGAGATTAATAATGATGTTGCAAAATGGGACCTGAAGGAGCTGTCACCCATCGATTTCCTTGATGAGTTCAAGCGCGTACTATCACCCACCGGTAACATCTTCATTTTCACCAGCTATAATCTAATCGGTAAATGGCACGAGGTGTTCGACAGCGAATATGATACATTTCAATTCATGGTGTGGCATAAGACAAATCCCATCCCTAATATTCGCAAATCCTCCTTCCTTAATAGCTGTGAGTTGATTGTATGTATGTGGAATAAGGGACATACCTGGAATTTCTCCAAGCAGAACGAGATGCATAACTTTATCGAAAGTCCGATCTGCATGGGCAGTGAGCGCCTTAAGGAGCCCAAGCACCCTACACAGAAGCCACTGGCGGTGCTGAAGAAGATCATTAACGTCGCCAGCAATGAGAATGACATCGTCCTTGATATGTTCATGGGTGTTGCTTCTACCGGTGTAGCTGCCAGAGAACTGAATCGCCGCTTTATCGGTATCGAGATTGATGATGTTTATTATGAGGCCTGTGAGAAAAGAATGCTGGATTGCAAATAACCCATTTCAAAAACATATTGATACAAGATGAATAGATTATTAAATTTACTTATCATGAGTAAAGGACCTATGCTTCATACAATGTCTGAACTTCCTGACATTGTGTGAAAAATAGGTCCTTCTTTTTATCCTTACATTATTCAATTAGTCTCACTTTATATGAAGAATGAATTATCCTTAACTTCGTCCGCTTGCATACCATTATATCGTAAATTGAGCAATCTCTGACTTCAGTCGTTCGGAGCTGTCAACCTCCTACTGCAATGCTTCTGTAACAGCTTTTCCTTCCCGCTCATTGACCAAGACCCATTGGTGTGTTTTGATATGATACTTGATATTGATCATCTGCAGACACTCTCCCAACAGTACATTGCAACAAAACACCATCGTCGGTACTCCTGCAAAGTTCTCCTCCTTGCAGAAGACAATGCTTTCAATCTTATAAGTCTGCAGGGCATGGTTCTCATCCTCCAAGCGAATATAATTCGGCTTAATCTTCCCCTGCACATTAAAGGTTGCAATCACATCCACAGGCATATAATACATTACTTAATCCCTTCTCCGTTATTAGCATACTTCGGTTTCCGTTTTTCCGGCGGAATACCGCCGGACATGTGATATATGGGGTTATTCAGGAATATGGCTCTCTTAATCGAATCATCACCGTATTTATCGCGAACCTGGTCAACTACATAATCCAGCTTATGAAGCCTCTCATACCGATTCATGTCGAATAGATTCAGCTGTCGTACCGAGTTCCCGCTTACCACCTTGCTCGTATGAATTCCCAGGTTACGGACCGGTAAGCCGTCCCATAGCTCGTCAAACAGACGGCAAGCCGCCCGATGTATCTCACTTGTAATATTAGTAGCACTAAACAAAGTCATCTGATGGGATTCATGATGAAAATCGGTATAGACTATACTGACCGCCACCACGGTAGCCATAACATGGTCTGCACGAAGTCTTGTCGCCACGGTCTCTGACAGAGATAACAGGATCATCTTCGCCACATCCGGCCTCTCTACGTCGAAGGCAATGACCGACGAATTGCCATAGCCTTTATTGGCGGGCACCACATCCGATACCACAGCGATATCAATACCGTTAGCAAAGGCATAAAGCACCTCTCCGTATTTCTTAAAATGTGCCCGCAAAATATCCAGATCCGTTCTCGCCAGCTCACCAATCGTCAGTATCCCCAGAGCATGGAGCTTCCGTTTTGTCGCATGCCCGACGTAGAACAGCTCCTCTACCGGCAGCTTCCAGAGCTTCTTCTCCATCTCTCCGGGAAATAGGGTGTGTACCAGATTCGGCTTCTTAAAGTCCGAAGCCATCTTTGCCAGTAATTTATTCGAGGAAATTCCCACATTCACCGTAAACCCCAGCTCATTGTGGATCCGGTCCTTCATCAAATTCGCGGCAACCACCGCGGAACCGTAGAGACCAACGGTTCCGGTCATATCGCAATATGCCTCATCCACCGAGTATTGCTCCACACAGGGCGAGAATTCCCGCAGTATCTCCATAAAGGCTTTGGAACAGGTATCATATAGATCATAGTGCGGTGACACCAAAACCAAATCAGGGCAGAGACGCCTCGCATCACTGATGGTGTCGCCCGTTCTCACACCACACTTCTTCGCTGGTGTTGACTTTGCCAGGATTATTCCATGTCGTTTCTTAATATCGCCTGCCACCGCCGAAGGAATCTCACGCAGGTCCGTCTTTTCTCCAAGGATGTGCAGTCGATAAACGGCTTCCCAACTAAGGAAAGCCGAATTGACATCAATATGAAAGATCAAATTATCCATACATATGTTCTCCTTTTGAG
>JAEZKL010000085.1 GCA_023415475.1 Bacillota bacterium
TATCTGATTTTTGGACCAATCGGATGGCTGTGTGGTTTATGTGGAATGGGGAAAGGACATACCTCAAAAAAAGCCTTCTGGATCTGCAATCATTGCGGTAAAAAGTTTCGAGTATAGGCAAAGTATATTATAGGATGGTATTTATGCAGATTTATACTCAATGGATGAAGTTAATGCTATATGGAGAGAAACTTGGATGCCATCAGAGACCTGAACGAAGCTTTTTTATCAATGGATATCAAATGCCTGTTTGTGCAAGATGTACCGGTGTAATGATTGGGTATCTATTAGCCCTTCCATTATTTTTTATGTATAGCTTCTCTTGGTTTATCTCCCTGGCTGGTTGTAGCTCATTATTAGTTGATTGGGGACTACAGGCTTTGAAAATAAAAGAATCGACAAATGTTCGAAGACTGATTACCGGATTAGTTGGTGGATTCGGATTTATGTCGATACAATTATGGCTTGTTGCAGCAATTATTCATCGTTTCATAAAAAAGGCTTAATTCTGATATGGATCGGAATTAAGCCTTTGTTGCTAATTATTATCTTGTATAATAATTAAGGAATGAACAGAAGCAAGTTATGGCTCTATGATACAGGACTATTAGATATCATAGGAATCGATAGGAGGCATATTCCATTTGCCATCCATCGGGAAGGGTGCATTTTTTGTCTCTTCCTTAGAGTGCTTTGGATAATCCGGTAAACAAACTTGCTGCTTTTGAAGAAGCTTGATACAAAGGAATAGGACGGATTTGTCGGTAAATTCCTGGAACTCTTCTTCATTTATAAGGCAGCCAATCGGAACACCTTTATCATCGATGTCTGCATCGTATATTGCTGACCATTCAAGCTCGCAAAAAACAGGTTCATTAAATATCTCAACATTTGACCTGTCGGCCTCTCTGATATCTTTCCCCATTCGTTTCTCATCAAAATACCGGGCAATCATGGGTGGAGGATTAGGTACGATTTGTGGCTTGTTATCGCAGAAATCAACTTTTGTATAAACTTTAAACGGAACATGTACTGTGGTATCTTTAATGGAACCGGCAATTGCATGGTTTTTAGTACAGCTTTTAGCAGCATATTCAATATTTTTTCTGATGTATCCTTCAATAAAGACTTTACTTGTTGGAGGAATATATCTGCATTGTGTTAAGAACACCTGTTTTTCGACTCTCTTTATCTCATATGCAGGCTCGTTTAGCCTGATCTTTGATTCAGAATCAATTTGAACAACAAATTCAGCAAGTACTTTAGGGATCTTGAAGTCTCCTCCCCACCAGGGATAATTTTCGGCTTGTGGAAGTGTTTCTGCACTTATAACACTAGCTTGGCATTCCGTAACACAGTTAGACTTAGAACTTATATCTGAACCTGTAACTTGGTTTGGGTTAAATTGTTTACCCTCCATATATTTTCATCTCCTAATCATTTTATATTGTTGGATTTGATTTATATCATCTCCTAATATATACTATTCGGAATGATGAAAAATGTTAATATAAATCGAAATAAGTCAAAACCGATAGAGATAAAATAAAATGTTTCCCTTCCCCATTTCATATACTGATGTTGACAAATGATGGCTATCAGCTTATAATGTAATAGCAAATGATAATTATTATCAATTAGAACCAATCATTTACATATTGAACTGAGTACTTTATGACAGAGAGGATGTACTATATGACATTACGGGATGCGGAAATTGGGGCTACTTATACTGTGAGCTCGTTAAATCTGGATATGGTAACGCGGCGGAGACTGGAAGCCCTGGGCCTTACCAGAGGCACTGATATTAGTATCTTAAACCGGAGTCGAAGCGGTGCCGTCATTCTGATGGTAAGAGGAAGCAGACTGGCACTTGGTAGTAAAATTGCTGAAACAATTCACATGAAGGAGGCAGCCTAATGAAAAGCGAAATTCAGGTGGGCTTTGTCGGTAATCCGAATTGCGGCAAAACAACTTTATTTAATGCTTATACCGGTGCCAATTTAAAGGTAGCAAACTGGCCGGGAGTTACTGTAGAGAAGAAGGAGGGTGCCTTCAAGTATCACGACCATCGGTTTAAACTGGTGGATTTACCCGGTATCTATAGCCTTACCTCATACACCATGGAGGAAAGGTTGACCAGAGAATATATTCTGGATTCGAACGTAGATGTCATTGTTAATATAGTGGATGCCTCCAGTCTGGAGAGAAATCTTTATCTTACCCTGCAGTTAATCGAGCTTGGTAAGCCGGTAGTACTAGCCTTGAATATGATGGATATCGTAGAGGAAAGAGGCATGGAGATTGATCTCCACCGTCTGCCTGAGATGCTTGGGATACCGGTGATTCCCGTATCGGCAAGAAAAAAAACAGGACTTGATATCCTGATGCATACAGTATCTCATCATAGGGATAAGAAATTGGATCATAACCTGGAGCATCATCATAAAAAGCATAGCCAGAAGCAGGAGCAGGATCATAAGCGCAAAGACAGTTATAAGCATAAGCATGAACATCATAATGAATATACGATTGTATATAGCGATGACATAGAGGATAAAATTGACGAAGTCAGCGAGCTGTTAAGAAGCAGATATGGTGATATTGAAAATCTACGTTGGCATGCTATCAAAATGATGGAAATGGATGAAGCAGTTATGTCAAAATATCCATTGGAGCTTACGAAGGTAATAAAGCATAGCTATGAAGGCGATATCATCAACCAAAAATATGATTTTATTGAGGAGATTATAGAGGAGGTTCTTGTTAATAAACATAAAAAGGCGGCCTTCACCGATAAGATTGATCGTATTTTAACGCATCGTATCTTTGGACTGCCTATCTTTTTAGGAATCATGGCACTGGTATTTTTCTTTACCTTCCAGATTGGCGATTTAGTCAAAGGAGTATTTGAGGTGGGCTTAGGGGCTTTTTCCGACGGAGTTCGGTATCTGCTGGATTACATCCACGCAGGATTATTCATGACCTCACTGATTGTCGATGGAATCATAGCCGGAGTAGGAGGAATATTAACCTTTCTTCCGAATATTTTCATATTATTCCTGGCTTTGGCTTATTTGGAGGATAGCGGCTATATGGCGAGAGTTGCCTATGTTATGGATGGCATCATGGGTAAGCTTGGGTTATCCGGACGTGCATTTATCCCGATGCTGTTAGGCTTCGGCTGTACGGTTCCCGCAATCATGGCTTCAAGATCTTTGGAGAATATGAGAGATCGTAGGAAGACAATTCTGGTTACTCCTTTTATGTCCTGCAGTGCAAGACTTCCGATTTATGTGTTGTTCTCACAGATGTTTTTTGGAAGGAATGCAATGCTCGTAGCCTATTCCATGTACTTAATCGGTATCATGGTAGCGATATTGGTTGCATTTGCAATGAGTAATAAATCAGACCACAGTGTGGGAAATACACTGTTGATTGAGTTGCCGGAATATAAGACACCAAATATGCGGACGATTTTTATCTATGTCTGGGAAAAGGTAAAGGAGTACTTAACCAAGGCTGGAACCACCATATTTGCAGCATCTGTTGTAATTTGGTTTATCTTGAATTTCGGACCGAATGGTATGGTAAGCGATATGTCAGACAGCTTTGGTGCTACGATCGGTATGGCGATAGCCCCGGTATTAAAGCCTGCAGGTCTTGGAATGTGGCAGGTCGTTGTGGCTTTGATTTCCGGTGTTGCAGCGAAAGAGGTAGTTGTATCCAGCTTCAGTGTGTTGTTCCAGATCGGTAATATCACTTCTCCCGAAGGAATGGCCAGCTTAACCGAGATTCTGGCAGGTTATGGCTTTGGCGCCTTAAATGCTTATGCCTTAATGGTATTCAGTCTTTTGTATATACCTTGTGCAGCAACCATAGGTGTTATTCAGAGGGAGATGAGATCGGCGAAATGGACCATATTCACGATTTTCTTTCAGCTTGGTGTTGCGCTATTGGTCTCAACCCTGATTTATCAGATAGGAAGTCTGTTCTTGTAGGAGCCTGGCTTTAATATGAAAGCTGTGACAAGTTAAGAAAGGAGAATATCTAATGGCAGGTATTATTCTTGGAGTATTGATTATTGGATACACAGGTTATGTAATATATAGAAAGACCAAGGATGTGAAGGCGGGGAAATCCTGCTGCGACGGATGTACCTCTTGTCAGATGAAGGATAAATGTGAAAAGAGTTAATACATGATTCATAAAAAGTTTGCGAAGCTAACTTTTTTGAATACATGATTCACATATGAAATTCATTGTTATCCACCCAATAATTTATTTCATGGATTTTTGTAGCATTTGAATATGTAACAATAAATCATTTAGCAAGAGATAAAAATCCATATAATATGTAAATATACCGATTGATAGAAATTGATACGTACTCTGATAACCGGAACGAATAATTCGAGGCTTACGCACCATCGAACATCCCTTACACCAGGAGCTCGATGGTGAATAAGCCTCCTTCTGGTATTCGAACGACCTGAGAAGCACTATTATGTTCTTGAAAGCCGTCGTTAACCGGAGGCTGCTTAAGGCATATAGCTAAAAAACAGCCTTGATGTCATCATATTTTTGTTTAAAAATAAAAAAGGAAATGAAAGTAACGTGTAGAATATTAGTAGTATGGGTTCAGATTCGTCTTTAAGTATCGTATTGCGGTAGTTGGTAAGGGAGGGATTGAGATGGAACAAAGAATTAATATCAGACAGAAGCTGGAGCTTAGGGAACATGAGATACTGAGCCCCTATGCGGCGTTTTCTGATCAATCTCTTGGTAGAGACCGATACGAGGAGCCCTGTGATATCCGACCGGTGTATCAAAGAGATCGAGATCGGATTCTGCATTCCAAAGCATTTCGTAGATTAAAGCATAAAACTCAGGTCTTCCTGGCACCTGAGGGTGACCATTACCGGACCAGACTTACACATACCTTAGAGGTATCGCAGATAGCAAGAACCATTGCAAAAACTTTACTTCTTAATGAAGATTTGACGGAGGCAATTGCCTTAAGTCATGATTTAGGACATACACCCTTTGGACATGCCGGAGAGAGGGCACTTAGCCGGGTATGTCCGGGAGGCTTTCAGCATCATTTACAGAGCATCCGTGTTGTGGAGATATTGGAGAAGCACGGCAAGGGTCTTAACCTTACGAAGGAGGTCAGAGATGGGATAAGGCACCATCAGACCGAAGGAAATCCATCCACCTTGGAGGGCAGGATTGTCAGGTTATGTGATAAGATTGCATACATCAACCATGATATTGATGATGCTATTCGTGGACAGATTATCAGAGAAGAAGAGATACCAAAGGAATTTACCGATATTCTTGGTCATAGTCTGGGAAAACGATTGGATACCCTGGTTCATGACATTATAACAAACAGTGAGAATAAAAACGATATCATCATGTCTCCCGATATACTTGTGGCAATGAAGAGGCTGAGGGCATTCATGTTTGAAAGTGTTTATACAAATAAAAAAGCTAAGAACCAGGAGGAACAGGCGGAGCGCCTTCTGGAGACCTTATTTCATTATTACTTAGAGCATTTAGAGAAGCTTCCGGAGGAATATCAGCAGAGGATGAAGGTCATGGATGAACCGCCGTATCGCGTTGTTTGCGATTATATTGCCGGTATGACCGATCGTTACGCAGTCACCAAATTTAAAGATTTAATGATTCCGTCTGCTTGGAGTGTATATTAAGAGGGCAGTATGTACATTAACTATATTAATAAATTGTAACTATTCGGTACAGACTCGAATATCCTACGGATTTCCTCGCCGTTGTAGATCATTTCGATAGAAATATTTTAAAACAGTCCTTAGAATGCAAGCATTTACGATCTATTTACTAAATATTTCTGCTGTTCTGAATGATTACAATAAATTAGTTTAAAGCATAAGATTTAATCAAAATATCAGGTAGGAGGAGCGCACTATGTTATATTCGGACGAGTTGTTAGAAGAGATAAGAAGCAGAAACGATATCGTAAGCGTCATCGGCTCCTACATTAGATTGCAGAAAAAGGGTAGCAATCACATGGGACTTTGTCCGTTTCATAATGAAAAAACCCCCTCCTTTTCGGTCAGTGCATCAAAGCAGATGTATCACTGCTTCGGCTGCGGTGTGGGAGGCAATGTCTTTACCTTTGTAATGGAATATGAGAATTACACCTTTCTTGAAGCGTTGCGTTTTCTTGCAGAGCGGGCAGGAATAGCTCTTCCGGAACAGGAGCTTAGTGAGGAGCAGAGACGTCAATCCGATTTAAAGGGTCGACTTTTGGAAGTAAATAAGCAGGCAGCCATGTATTTCTATTATCAATTCAAGAATCCGGAAGGACAAGCTGCTTACGATTATTTGGTAAAGAGGGGATTATCCGAAGACACAATAAAGCATTTTGGCTTAGGCTATTCAAACCGATATAGTGATGATCTATACCGATATCTGAAGAAATTAGGATATGAAGATGAGTTTTTATCCCAGACAGGATTGGTAACCATAGATGAACGTCTGGGAGGAAGGGATAAATTCAGGGATCGGGTCATGTTTCCGATCATGGATGCCAATCACCGAGTCATCGGTTTTGGCGGACGTATTATGGGTAATGCAGGACCGGAGGTACCTAAATATCTCAATACTCCTGAGACCAGAATCTTTGAAAAAAGCCGTAATCTGTACGCCCTGAATTTTGCGAAGGCCTCCAGAAAGACCTATTTTCTGATTTGTGAAGGTTACATGGATGTTATTGCATTGCACCAAGCGGGCTTTACGAATGCGGTAGCAGCGCTAGGAACAGCTTTTACCGGATTCCATGCAAACCTATTAAAACGATATACCAATGAAGTGCTATTAACCTTCGACAGCGATCAGGCAGGAACTCAGGCCGCGCTTCGTGCAATACCGATATTAAAGGATGTCGGGTTAACGATTAAAGTAATTAATATGAAGCCCTATAAGGATCCGGATGAGTTTATCAAGGCTCTCGGGGCAGAGGAGTTCCAGAAAAGAATCAGTGAGGCAAGAAGCAGCTTTTTCTTCGAGATTGATGTGCTTCAGAAGGAATTTGATCTGGCTGATCCGGAACAGAAGACGAAGTTCTTCCATGAAACCGCCAGGAGATTAACAGGCTTTAGTGAAGAGCTGGAACGGAATTTTTATATTGATGCAGTAGCTAAAGCATATCAGATCGATGTAGAACAGCTTCGTAGGCTGGTTAATAAGATCGGATCCCAGCTTGTTGTCGGGATTAGTGAACCGAAGGAATTAAGGGGTGAAGCGGCCAGAGGCCGAAAAGGGCCTGAGGATGGAATATCTAAGTCCCAGAAGCTTATGTTAACTTGGCTCATTGAAGACCCTACCTTGTTCGATAAGATTAAAGGGATTCTGGGACCGGAGGATTTTACCGAGGGTATCTACAAAGAGGTTGCCAGACTCGTGTTTGAACAATATGAAAGAGAACAAGCCGTGAATCCGGCGAAAATCATTAACTGCTTTGAGAGTAAAGAGGAACAATCAGAGGTGGCTGCACTGTTTTCCGCCGGTATCCATGGAGATATGGACGAGGCCGGATGGCATAAGGCATTAACCGATACCGTAATGAGATTGAAGGAGAACAGTCTGGATATGCAGAGTCAGAAGGCAATCGAGGTAAATGATACGGCTTTATTGATGAAGATTATTGCTGAGAAGACAGAACTAAAGAAACGTAGTATCACCTTTACGAATTCATGACAATAGTTAGTAAAGCTTACTTTCTATCGTAGCCGGAGGCAGATAATATCTAAGTCCCGGGCACATACAGAAATTGCATATTTCATCAAATGATGGTTAAAATATAAAAAGAGTCGAAGAAGGAAGGATTATCTATGGACGAAAGTATAGTTAAGTTTACGGAAAGGCTTAAGGAACTATTGGTTTTTGCCGAAAAGAAGAAAAATGTCCTCGAGTTTCAGGAAGTAAATGATTTCTTTGCAGATATGGAGCTTGACCCCGGGCGGATTGAGAAGATCTACGATTTTTTGGACAAGCATAATGTTGATGTTCTAAGAATATCTGAAGAGGATGAAGAGGATATCATTCTGGAGGGCGATGAAGAAATCGAGCCCTTAGATTTGACGATTCCTGAAGGCATCAGTATAGAAGATCCTGTCCGGATGTACCTAAAGGAGATCGGTAAGGTTCCCTTGCTGAGTGCTGATGAAGAGATCGAGCTTGCAAGAATGATGGAGGACAGAGATGATGATTATGCGAAGAAACGTTTGGCGGAAGCTAACCTTCGTCTGGTTGTCAGTATTGCAAAACGGTATGTCGGCAGAGGAATGCTGTTTCTGGATTTAATCCAGGAGGGAAATCTAGGCCTTATCAAGGCTGTAGAAAAGTTTGATTATCGCAAGGGTTTCAAGTTTAGTACTTATGCTACCTGGTGGATCAGACAAGCTATTACAAGAGCAATTGCAGACCAGGCTAGAACAATTCGTATTCCGGTTCATATGGTAGAGACCATCAATAAATTAACCCGTGTTCAGCGTCAACTTCTGCAGGAGTTGGGACGAGAGCCTTCCCCGGAGGAGATCAGTGAGGTAATGAATATGCCGGTGGACAGAGTTCGTGAGATACAGAAGATATCTCAGGAACCGGTTTCTCTTGAGACCCCGATCGGTGAAGAAGAGGACAGTCACTTAGGCGATTTCATTCAGGATGATAATGTACCGGTACCGGCGGATGCCGCAGCCTTTACTTTGTTAAAGGAACAGCTGGTAGAGGTGCTCGGAACCTTAACCGAGAGGGAACAGAAGGTTCTTAGGCTTCGCTTTGGTTTGGATGACGGTCGTGCACGTACGCTGGAAGAGGTGGGTAAGGAATTTAATGTAACCAGAGAGCGTATTCGCCAGATTGAAGCAAAGGCACTTCGAAAATTAAGACATCCAAGCAGAAGCAGAAAACTAAAGGACTATTTAGAATAAATATTTCTAAGCTTCACTGACCATATATATTTTATATACAATTAACTGAGGAGGGCGGTCATATATGCTCCTGCGGATTGGATGATGAAAATCCGGTTTTGGGAAGATATATGTCAGCTCTTCTTTTACTTGTAAGGCTTTTGACGCTCTAATCCTGTAAGCAAATATGAGCACTGTGAACGTGTACATGCGAATAATGCTTGTTAACAGGTATCGGAGAAGTTCGAGTAGCGTGCTTCTCCGGTTCTATGGATTAATATAATCCTTATGGTGAAATCATATGTGGAAATCAGTCGGAAATAATGATAATATATAAAATAACATAGTTCTACCAGGCAGCCCGGTGACCGTGAAGCGGCATCCTGAAGAGCCTGTGTGAGGAAGAAAATTGATAAAGAAACGGAGATATATATGCAGCTTTCAAAACGCTTACATGCGGTAGCCGATATGGTTACTCCGGGTAACAGGGTTGCTGATGTGGGTTGTGATCATGCCTATACATCCATCTATCTGGTAGAGAAGGATATAGTTAACAAAGTCATAGCCATGGATGTGAATCAGGGACCGATTGACCGAGCGAGAGATAATATAGAGAAATATGGTTATTCTAATCAGATAGAGACTCGGAAGTCCAACGGCCTGGAGAGATTACAGGAGGAGGAAGCAGATACCATACTGATTGCAGGCATGGGAGGTGCCTTAACGATACAAATTCTTGAAGAAAAGCAGGAGCTTGTGAAGCAGGTAAAGGAGTTAATTCTACAACCACAGTCCGAGATCAATAAGGTCAGGATAATGTTACAGGAACAGAATTTTATGATTGTCAGAGAGAACATGGTCAAGGACGACGGCAAATTTTATATGATGATGAGAGCAATACCAAAAGGAATGGTATCGGAACCGGGGCAGTATGAGCTTACTAAGAAGGAACATGTTTATTACGGCAGACTCTTATTAGAGGAAAAGCATCCGATCCTTCAGCAATTCCTCTTATGGGATCTTGGATTATGTGAGAATATTCTGCACGCCCTGAGGGCAGAGCAGACAGATAATGCGAAAGCCCGGGAAAAGGAGCTGGAAGAGAAGATAGCTTTGATTCATTGTGGACTGGAATACTATAAATGAAAGAAGGGGTAATATATATGGGAGCAAAACAAATGAATGTTAAAGTTGAAATTAACGGTAAGGAATATGAATACCCTAGCGGTACATCACTTTTAGATATCAGCAGAGATTTTCAAAAGGATTATAACAATCAGATTATATTAGCTTTTGTGAACAATAAATTACGTGAGCTGTTCAAGCGTGTTAATGATAACTGCCAGGTCCGTTTTGTCACTGTAAGCGAGGACGCCGGCAGTAAGACCTATCAGCGGGGTATGGTACTGGTTATGCTTAAGGCGATTTATTCGGAGTTCGGTAACGAGAATGTAAACAAGGTTTCTGTGGAGTATGCGATCAGTAACGGTTTATATTGTGATTATCAGGGACGTTTTCCGATGACAGAGGATCGTATTCTGGCAATCAAGAGGCGCATGACGGATATTATCCAGAGGGATATTCCCTTTATGAAACGCAGTATCGGAACGGATGATGCGATTGAGCTGTTCCGTCGTTATCGGATGTATGATAAGGAGAAATTATTCCGTTATCGTAGAGTATCCAAGGCAAATATCTACAGTCTAGACGGCTTCGAGGATTATTATTACGGTTATATGCCCTCGAGCTCAGGGATGCTGAAATATTTTGATCTCATGTTATACAATGAAGGTTTACTGCTGCTACTACCCAATAAGAAAAATCCTACCATAGTAGAGCCTTTTGTAAATCAACCGAAGCTGTATGGGACCTTGAAGGAGGCCAATCAATGGGCACAGATGATGGACATTCCGAATGTAGGAGCTCTCAATGATGTGATATCCAAGGGGAATTTGAACGAACTGATTTTAGTTCAGGAGGCGCTTCAGGAGAAGAAGATCAGTGATATAGCTGAAAATATCAAGAAGGCAGGCGGAAAGAAATTCATTATGATAGCAGGGCCCTCCTCTTCTGGTAAGACTACATTTTCTCACCGGTTAAGTATACAGCTGAAAGCCCATGGCTTAAAACCGCATCCGATCGCGGTCGATAATTATTTTGTAGAGCGCGATAAGACGCCAAAGGATGAGAATGGTGTTTATAATTTTGAGGCGTTAGAGGCGATTGATATTGAACAGTTTAATAAGGATATGACAGATCTGATGAATGGAAAGACCGTAGATATGCCAATCTTCAACTTTGTAAGTGGAAAGAGGGAGTATAAAGGAGATTTTCTAACCTTAGGTCCGGATGATATCCTGGTTATCGAGGGTATTCACGGTTTGAATGATGCATTGTCTTATTCTCTTCCGAGAGAAAGTAAATATAAAGTCTATATCAGCGCATTGACCCAGCTGAATATCGATGAGCATAATCGGATTCCTACCACAGACGGTCGTTTGCTGCGACGAATGGTCAGAGATGCTAGAACAAGAGGAGCCTCGGCACAGAAAACGATTTCTATGTGGCCTTCGGTTAGACGTGGTGAGGATGAGAATATTTTTCCCTTCCAGGAGGATGCGGATGTAATGTTCAATTCGGCATTGATATATGAATTGGCTGTTTTAAAGCAATATGCAGAGCCGATTTTATTTGGAATTGATCGAAATTGTCCGGAGTATGTGGAAGCAAAGAGATTACTGAAGTTTTTGGATTATTTCATTGGTGCACCCAGTGAGACGGTGCCGAAGAATTCGATATTAAAAGAATTTGTTGGTGGAAGCTGTTTTAAAGTATGAGCAGCACGATAAGCCGGGTTATGTCTTGGATGATCATCTATCTTGACCACATGTTACCATGTGGCTCCAGTACCGCACGCGTATATAATACGCGATGCAAGCACTACGCGACCTACCCTAAAGCACGGCGGGCAACCGTATCGCTTTATGTTCGGTCTTGCTTCGAGTGGGGTTTACATAGCCCCTACTGTTACCAGTAAGGCGGTGGTCTCTTAAGCCACCTTTCCATCCTTACCAA
>JAEZKL010000097.1 GCA_023415475.1 Bacillota bacterium
CATAAAGCCAATGCCGGACCACTCTGCCATTCCGGTCTGAACCAGGAAACAATGGTATGGGAAGCCTGTGTTGCTGTTGCTATCGTTGAATAATCGCTATTTTCTACCCAAGAGATATCAATTTCACCTGCGGTCTGCTTCAACACAATTTGATCCGCATCGTTGATAATAATAAACTTCAAGCTATCAAGGTAAGGTAATTGACGTCCCTCGCTATCCGTCTTCCAGAAGTAAGGATTACGAACCAGTTCGTAGGTCTCACCAACGGTATTCCAGTTATCCTTTACAGCAATAAAGCTTCTGATCTGGGGTACAATCGCATAATCCCAGTTATAATATCCGATATCCTTACCCATGGTGCCGTAATCTTCCCATGCTCTTCCGAAATCCTTATTTGCATTGGCAATTGCCTGCTCTTCTGTGATAAGCGGGAAGGTCGCATCATCTGCAACTCCGTCCTTACGTGCAACATAATTAATATAGAAATGCTTCGGTAAGAACATCCACTTGTTATCTACTGCCACTGCTTCCGGGAAGTTCGGTTTCGGAGCTGCGAAGGTTACCGTAAAGGTATAATCATCAACCTTTGCAAACTCTGCCCAGTAATTCTTACCATCCTTTAATACCTGATAACAATTGTAAGGCTTAGAAGTATAGGCCGGATAATAATTAGCATCCTCAACGCTAACTGCTGTACGGTCTTCGTTCAATGCCGGTGTTGACATATGATCATAATAGAAGATTACATCATCTGCTGTGAAGGGGGCACCATCGGACCACTTCATACCCTCGCGAAGCTCAATAGTCCATACGGTAGAATCTTCATTTGCATAAAAGTCTTTACATACATTTGCTTCAACATCACCAGAGCCATCCTGCTTAAAGCGGAACATACTCTGCTCAGTATAGGGACCCCATGTCCAACGGCCACCATCATTCGTAGTTGCTGTGATGCTACCGCCATACTCTCCCAGTGAAATTATATCCTTTTCCACCATTACATCTTCAGCCACAGGAAGACGTTCTTCCAATGCCGGAAGTGTTCCAGCAGCAACCTGCTCAGCGAGCATCGGCGCCTCTTTGGCCGCACTATCCTCACCGGTAGTTACCTCTGTAGCAGCCGGCGTAGGATTCTGTTTCTCCTCCTCATTGTTTGAAGGTTTACTACATGCTGTCAGTAAACCAGATCCAAGAACTACTGCCAGCATAAGTGCTAATACTCTTTTCATGTTTCTCCTCCTTTTCAATTCCACATTTTACTTTCTGCTTTTCACTTTCTACTACGAACGCAGATTATTGTAAAATGCATTGTGTTGTAAATCCCGTTGTGATGTCAATCTTTACATACGATCGAACATCCTCGTATAACTATGTATGGACTAAATACATTTAACAAATATTATTAAATTTATTAAATATATTTATCATGTATATTAATCATATCATATATATTGTAATTTGTAAATCATATATTTATATATTTTATCCAATATCTTGGTTTAAATTATGTATAATCTTGTTAATATGTCTATGCGAGTATTCGTCCTTTCCATTTACAGGATGCATTTTGGCCAATTTGTTTATTTTTATTTAAGTTTTATATATTTATTATACTTTTCGTAAATAATATATTATTTCGATAAAAAATTAGCCCGGATCGAGGCGTACGCTCTATCCGGGCTTTTACATTTCTATATATGATTTCTTAAATTATTATTGATGCAATTCTACTAATCACTGACCAATATCGCAGGAACCATAAGATCCGTTTCAGTGCTTGTCTTATTAATCTGGGCAATTAATAAATCTACTGTTTTGTCAGCCATCTCGATTTCATTCTGTTTCATATGAACCATGGAAAGTCCCTGAGGACCGTCCACACATGAGACCTTGACATCTTCGTCAAGCTTTAAGTTCACAAGCTTTGACGCCTCAATTACCGCAGACATCAAGCTATATTCCGCACAAATAATCCCATCCAATTCTCCCTGATTACTTCTAAAGTATTCTACCGCTTTTTCTATATTCTCTTCCTTCGGCGGGTGCTGATATATGTTTTCATCAAATACTAAAGTGCATTCCGGCAGTGTGGCTATGCCGAACTCAGCCGCTGCTTCGTAAAATCCTAGCTTGCGTTCCTGAAGTGATGAGGTACCAATAATCTCTGACGAAAAAAATGCCAGCTTATGACACCCTCGCTCATAAAGATTCTTAACCAGTTTCTTGATTGCCTGGATATTGTCAGTCCTTATCGAGGGTACCGAGATTCCTTCCAGTTTCTTATCGATCACTACCACCGGGAAACCTTCCAGAATGAGTTTTAAGATTTTGGGATTGTAATAAACACCATGACAGGGCATTACAATCAAGCCCTCAATCTGTAAATTTAACAGGAAATCAATCTCCTCGGTCTCCTTCTCTCTATTATAATACGAGAATCTTGTAATAACCTTATAGCCGTTCTCCTCAGCCTTCCGATCGATTTTATACAACAAATCCAGACCAAAAGCACTTGATACATGCTCCATCACAAGACCGATTTTTTTGCTGGAAGAAGTGATATTCGAATTCGATGAATACGTCTCTTCCACTACCGGATTACGAGCCTTTACAAAGGTTCCTACTCCCGGTATTCTTTGCAGAACCCCTTCATCCTTCAGCATACTCAGAGCCTTTTTCACTGTAATCATGCTGACGCCGAATTTATTTTTCAGCTCTTCATCAGAAGGTATCTTCATGCCCTCCGTATAGACATTATCCTCAATCTTCTTCTTTAAATCTTCATACAGCTGCATATACAAAAAATTGTCCCTATCCAACTTACATACACCTCTTCTATATATTTAATATACTTAACAGTATTATACCTCAGCAAATTATAAAAGCAAGGAATATTTTTCTAATTCATCGGATGCCCCAGGTACCTGTTTCGTCGATACTTTCTGCACTTTAAACCCTTTTCCGGTCTAGTAATTTATCTTTATCGTTTTTATCTCGAAGGCGCTAAAACTCAGCTCAGCTTCTTGTGATAACGGTAGAGCCTCCTCCGGTTCCTCCAGCATATTGGTTATTGTAATGCCCTTAACCCAATCCGGTAAAATCAAGGTTGCATTGGTATAAGTACCCTCCGCTTCATACATTCTGAGTATAAAAGCTTTTTCTTTCTCTTCAAGAGGCTTAACCGTCTCTATAATGATATTGGAAGCGCTTACCTTTACAAGGCTCTGCTCCTTATATTCACCCGATACAATAATCGGTTTATAATTTAGCAGATAAGCCGGCCTGATTACACTTTCAGTCTGAAATCCCGTATTATGCGGATAAAAGCTATAACAACAGCTATGCACGCCTTGGTCTCCGCGATTATCCGGTCGACAACCTCCTTTATGCAACGAAAGTCGTAGCCTTGAATCCTGTGCCGAGATTCCATATTTGCAGTCATTGAAGATTGCTACTCCAAATCGATTCTCCGAAAGATCCGTATATTTGTGGTTCGATACCTCAAATTTTGCCTTTTCAACCGGAGTATTACGGTTTGTAGGACGACAAAGATATCCAAATTGAATTTCATGCCTTGCAAATTCTGCATGAATGGAGGTATCAAAGGCTGTTTTTAAGAAGCGGTGATTATCTCTCCAATCCATTACCGTATCAAAGCGAACCTCAGCACTATCAGCATAAAAGATAATATCCTGCTTCAGGCGAGATTTTGTACTTAATTGATATTCGCTACGTATCCTGCATTCGACTTCACCGACCGATATTACCTTTCTTGACAGAAGCACCGCATCATCCCTGAACTTACCGGCGATATCCGCATCCAGATCCCAATTATCCCAATCACTGGGCACATCCTCAGCAATAAGGAAGGTATTCAGAGGATATCCTTCTCCTCTCAGTTCTCTAGGTACTCTTTTATCAATAAAGGAATGAATATAACCCTTCTCATCGAATACCACCTTTGCAAAGGGTGTCTCAAGTACATTTTCATCAAGGCAGAATGCCATCCCGCCTTCCGGCTTGCCAGGCACCAGCTCCAGAACCACACTGGCAAATGCCGGTATTGTTATACCGTAAATCGCCAGCTTTGGTTTCCCGTTGATATCTGTTATAATCTGTTGCTTATAATCGCCCTTCACAACAAAACCCCAGGTATAATCCAGATATATTACATCCCGTCTCTCGAAGGATAGGGTATTGATTACTGATACCGCCTCATTTTCCGTTGCAGGCTGCAGTATTGATTTAGTCATACTATTGGCAGCTTTAATAATGTAGCCCGTCTCAGCTATTGACTGATCATGTGCAGACGGAACGCAGGTTCCCGGTAAAATATCATGGAATTGGTTCACCAGCAGATCTCTCATTAGCGGATTGATGTTTTCTCCGGAGGCAGCAACCTTCCTTCGAACCGCATCCCGGACCGTGATGTATTCCAGATCCCTTAAGGCAATTTCGGCCAGTCGATTATTCCGCTTTATCGTATGTTGATTCGTTAATGTTCCCCTGTGCAGCTCCAGATACAGCTCACCTGTATAGGTTGAAGCCTTAACAGAAGTCTGTTCTAATCGGTTCATAAACTCACTTACTGTAATATGGCTCGACTTAGGAAGTCCTTCAACATCTGCTAAACGGTTAGCCAACTCAATCATCTCAAAGGTGGGGCCGCCTCCTCCGTCACCCTCTCCATAGGAGAGTAGTCGCATATTATTAACTCTCTTCTCCTTAATCGAATCCTTACCTTCTCCGAGGACATGCTTTAGCATATTCCTTGGTTCCGGTCCTGTATGGGTTTTATTAAAATGCACAAAAACCTCAGATCCGTCAATTCCCTTCCAGAAAAATGTATCATAGGGAAACTCAGTAGTGTCTCCCCAATTCAGCTTCGTTGTGAGAAAGTATTTTACTTTGCAGCCCCTCATAATCTGTGGCAGCGATGCACTATATCCGAAGGTATCCGGAAGCCAGAAGGTATCCGAGGTGTAGTCAAAATACTCTCGGGTGAAGCGCTGGCCCCATAAGAATTGTCGGATCATCGCTTCTCCGGAAGGAATATTGCAGTCGCACTCTATATATACCGCTCCGTTAGGCTCGTATCTTCCAGCAGCAACCTGTTTCTTCATAGCTTCGAATAAATCGGGATAGTTCTCCTTCATTATAACAGCATGATAGGCAGAGCTCTGAATAAACTTATAATCCGGATATTGATCCATTAGATTAATCTGATTTGAATACGTTCTTGCACACTTTTTTATCGTCTCTTTGATATCCCAAAGCCAGGCCGTGTCCATGTGAGAATGACCAATCAGACCTGCATAGGGAGCAGAATCAGAATTCTTAGCTGCCAGGACCTTTTTCAGCAGCCGGTTAGAAGCTTGTAGGGCTGTGATAAAAGTATCCCGGTCAACATTATCGTAATCATAATATATGATATCGTGAATCTGCTCGAGAGTATTAATCAGCTCCGCGCGGCGAAAGCTGTCCGTCTTCATATTCTCTACCATCTGGTTAACAATCAGCAGATTAAAATATACATCCCAGACAGCTTCATTCTTAATACAGATATCCACGCCGTGATAGGTTATTCTATACTCCTCATTTTGATTGGTTTCGAATGGCTGCGTACCGATCACATAATGATGAGCATAGTATTCCATTGCAATCTCGATGCATTCATTTTTGTCTGCATTCTTTTTAAGCATGTCACAATAGTGATTTCCATGACCATATGCCTTGATTTTTGTACCGAAGTTACCGTAAGGCTGCCGATCCACCCACAACAGTCCTTCATATCCTTCAATCTTTGGAGATATATAAAGCGTTTGCTTATCTAATGCGTCAGGTACGATATACTCGCCAAGAAACCAACAATAGCTTCCTTCACCCTCCCAGAAGTCACCCGATTTGCACGGTTTAAAGTTCATCGATTCCGGAACCTTATAATAACGCCCATCCGTCGGGTATGCCTGCATTGAAACCTCATCCACCTTATCGAATAGCAGACTCTCAAGGGTTGTTTCAAACCTTCTCAGCTTTGTTAACATAATTTCAGTTTGTCTGTCAGTGAGCATAGAATATCTCCTTATTTAAAATGTTGTTCTGCTGCGGCCGGAGCCGGCCGAAAATGCTTTATATAATATATGTGATTATATATTAAATATATTTAGTATGTCAACTTAATTATCTAGCACTTTTGAAAGCTCCTGATCCATCCGATCCTAAGGATAATATAACGTCAAAAAAAGACAAGCGAATTGGTAACCAATTCACTTGTCTTAACAATAAATTGCAATCATAATATATCATTTGAAGTCATCAAGAAGCCACACATTAATCGCTCTAAAAGCAGCGGAAGAACATTACTCTCCTCAGATTAATACGATCGAATACCCAACGGTTTCTTCTCCAACGGAAGCCCAGTACAAACTGTCCATCAATAAAGGTAGGGAAGAACCAGAATTCATTTCCGTTAAACAACCAGATATAAGTGAAACGGAATAAACAGCGTCTCATCTCCCTACGTATAGACCGTTCATCTCTTCCGCCCCCGGGAAAGCCTCCGAAACCGGCACGGCCTTCCGCCTCCTCCATCTGTCTACGATCCATTCTGGGTGCCTCGGGGATAAAATTCGGTGGTGCGGATCTCGGCATATCCTCCATCCTAAATTGAGACGGCATACCCGATGGCATTGGAGGAGGTCCTCCCGGACCCATCTGTTGCTTTTGTATATTATCATTATTTCTGGTATTTTCATTATCTCTATTACAATTATTTCTATACAAGCTGTCTACCCCTTTCTGAGCAATAATTCATACATTATACTATGATTATCGCTCCAAAAAGGTTATAGAATGTTATTATTATTCTACTTTCTTCTTCACAGGAATCCATATCTCACTGACATAATTCTTATCACAGCGGACCGAACTGATCCGCTGTATCGCTAAATTAAGAATAACATTCTAGGGTAGAAACATCCTGTCATTATGTGTTTGTACTGTCCGGTTATGGTGGTGATGATTTAAAATTCCTTTTTTCGATATACACTGACAGAAATCGTATATGATACTACTAATGCAAAAAGCAATACTAAGAGAGCAAGAATAGCTCCATTCTGCACCAGCTTCTCTGCTAATCGAATGAGCTGTTCAGGAATGACAAAATCTCCCGTCTCAACCGCATTGCCAATAAAATATATAATAGCAAAAGGTATTAAATAAATGGCAAAGAATATAAATCTTGCTTTCTCTACTCCGAGCTTCGTAATAAAAGGCAATGCAATACTATAGAACAGAATAACAACAGCGCCACCAAGCCATGAGCTTTGTACTCCCGACATCAAGTGATTATCCTGTTGTATTATTTTTATTACAATTGTAGATACAGTACCTATCATCCCACCCAGAAGAGTAAGAAGCAGCATGATAATGTACTTTCCACGAACGATATCCTCTCTTGACACCGGCATGGTTAGTGCATAGACATCCCATTTTGCTAATTCATCATAGGAATATACGCTTAACGTAAGAATAGCAATCAGCATCGTAAACATACTGCTGAAAAAGCTAGCATCTGATGTGGTAAACGCCATGAAGCCGTATAGAACCGCTAATATGGCAAATACTTTAGCATTCTTCTTTAGATTTATAAAGTCTTTCAGTATCAGTCCGATCATTTAATACAGCTCCCTTCCTTTGCTGATGAACAGCATAATTTCTTCGATAGAGGTCCTCTCTACCGTGTATTGATGATTATGTCTTAAGAAGTCATCCTTCCCCTTAATCATCACCTCGGCACCAAAGCTGTTCTCACGTATGCCTACAATATAACTGCGATCGATAGCAAAGACATCTTCTTTACGACAACGGATAATACCAAATTGATAAATCAGCTCATCCTTACTCTCACTGAAGACAATCCGTCCTTTATGGATGAAAGTGACGTAATCCGCAATCTTCTCGATATCGCTAATAATATGCGAGGATAAGAGGATGGTATGATCCTCCTCCTGAATAAATTCCAGAAAAATGTCCAGAATCTCGTCCCGCACCATGGGATCAAGTCCACTGGTCGCTTCATCTAGTATTAACAGCTTGGAATGATGGGATAAAGCAATTGCTATCGAGAGTTTCATCTTCATACCTCTGGAGAACTCTTTCATGTTTTTTCTCTCCGGTAGATCAAACCGCTTCCTATATCGTTCAAACGCTTCACTATCCCAGTTCTTATAGATGTTCTTCATAACAAAATTCACATTCCTTAAATTGAGGTTATCATGAAGATTGCTGCCATCTAATACCACTCCGAGGAAAGCCTTCTCCTCCATTGGAAGCTGTTTGGCAGGATGCCCCAGAATACTTACTTCTCCTCCATCCGTATTAATCAGGTTCAGAATTGCCTTGATCGTCGTGGTCTTACCTGCCCCATTCTCTCCGACAAAGCCCATGATGGTTCCCTTCGGAATCGCGAAGCTGACATTATCCAAGGTAAAATCCTTGTATCGTTTGGTCAGACCCTTTACTTCTAAAGCATTGATCACATTGTTAGGCATATTTACTCCTCCTCATAAATCATTTTTACAATTTCCCGAATCTCCTCCAAGCCGATCCCACCTGCTTTAGCTCCGGCGACCGCCTTACTCAGGTGTTCCTCAACAATACGAAGCTGCTCTTCTTTGACAAACTCCATATTCTTATCGGCTACATAACTGCCTTTCCCTATTACTGTATAGATGAAGCCGTCGCGCTCCAGATCCTCATAAGCTCTCTTGGTAGTGATTACACTTATTCTTAATTCCTTCGCCAACATTCGCATCGAAGGCAGTAAACTTCCTGCCTCAAGCTCGCCGGTAATAATAGCTTGCTTCATCTGGGATGTAATTTGTTCATAAATCGGTTTCTCACTGGAATTACTGATCAGAATATTCATTCCTACCTCCAACATGGTACAAATATAGTGTTATAGTGTATATATTCGATATGCACACTGTAACACCACATTCAATAGATGTCAAGAGGTTTTAATAAAAATTTGAACACCCTGACAACCGCAAGAAAAAGGAGCGCTTCGGATAACCGAAACGCTCCTTCATCAAATAAAATATATCAATTCTAAACTGTAAATTTCTGTACCTCATTAACCAGATTGTCTGAGTTGGTATTAAGGTTCACCGCTGATTTATTGAGGCTTTCAACCGAAGCAACCTGATTGGACGCTGTATGATTAACGTTATTGGAGGAAGCAGCTATCTCTTCCAGTACTGCAGATATATTCTCGATTGCACCGAGGGTACTGACCCGCGCCTCTTCAATATTTGCTACATTGTCCGTAATATAGCTTAAGGATACTACAAGCTTCTCAACACTACCATTAATATTTGCATAGGAATCATTGGAATTCTTTACCGCATTCTCCTGAAGCGCTAATACCTTCTCGGCCTTACGTGCTGTCTCAACCGCAGTGGTTGTATCCTCCTGGATGCTGCCGATGATCTTCTTAATATCATTTACAGAGGTCTTGGACTGCTCCGCAAGTGTTCTGATCTCACTGGCAACAACGGCAAAACCTTTTCCATGCTCTCCTGCTCTTGCTGCTTCAATGGAGGCATTTAATGATAACAGATTTGTCTGATTTGCAATATCGTTAATTACATTGATGATCTTATTGATTGAGGAGGATTTCTCGGAAAGTCTTTCAATATCCTTGATAATATCTGTTGTAATCTCAATCGTTGACTTCGTCTGCTGGTTCAATTCTTCCGATATGACAGTACCTTCCTTTACACTCATCTTGGTACTATCGGCAATCTGGCCAATTTCCTTCGTGTTCTGACTCACAATCTCAATCTTTTGTGACAGACTGTCCATTTGAGCCAGACATTCCTCGGCATCCTTGGCCTGTTGATTGATACCTTGTTCTATCTCATTCATGGCCGAAGAGATGTCCTCCGATGATTTAAGGAATAATTCCGAGGTCTTCGATACGTTGGATGCAGATTCTGAAACCTCACCACTTAATATCTTCACCTGTTGAATCAGATCCTTCATCTTACCAAAGGTTGTCTGTATCTCACTGATTAATATATGAAACTCATCCTTACGCTTCGAATCAAACCGAACGGTAAGATCACCCTTTGCAGCCAATTTTAGCTTACTGATGATACCCTTGATTGTCTTGTCAATTCCGGTAGATAACCAGGCTGCAATTAGTACAGCTACTAAGCAGGCTATAATTACAATAATAATTGTAACATTCTTAATGGCATCCGCTTGACTGGTTATGGTAGCCTTAGGCATTAACGCACAGAGAGTGGCACCTGTTTTGCCGATTTTAGCAAACATGAATAAATATGTATCACCCTTATATTCTACATACTTGAATCCGCTTTCCTCTTCTGAATCAAGTGTTTCCTGATAGAAGGTTTCATTGATAAATACCTTCTCTGCCTTCAACGCTTCTACATCAATATCCGGATCATCTTCCTTTAATGAGTAATCGATAATCTCTCTACCATCCGCAGTTACGAGCCCTAAGAAACCGGTTTTATCAAAACTCAAATCAGCTAGAATATTCTTCACTACATCAGCCTTTGTTTCAATGATAACCAAGGAATTCCGATTGATGATATTTCTAATCAAACGCATAGAGTATTCACCGCTGTACGTCTCCAGTTTTTCATCCAGAAAGGTATCTTCACCATCCCATACGTTTCCGGTCTGACCTATACTTGCACCAAGCTCCGTAGCCCTGAATTCTTCCACGATTCCTTTGTTATAAAACACACTCGAAGTCGAGATAGAATCAATTTCATCGGATAATAAATAAATATTTTCAATAAATTCATCCGTAACCTGCTTGGCCACGAGTGAAGATGAGATGGCCTTTCTGTTCATGTTAGCCTCAAATTTTTCATCTATATTAGAAAAATATTTGTTTATCGTACCATCATTTGCATACTGTATGGCAGTCGCTTCAACCGATTCAAAACCAAAACGTAAAAATTCACCTGCCATACCAATTGTATCTACAGTTGCTTTCTCATAATTATTTTGAATACCTTCCGAAGCCTTTAAGAAAGATACGACACCTAAAATAATGATGAATATAACAGGCACCAGGAAGGAGGCAACCAGCTTAAACCGAAGTGTAGAGAATAATCTCACCTTTGAGGCATTCTCTAATAATTCACCTTTTTCTGTCCTTACTTTCTCTTTGGCAGTTTGAAGCTTATTCTTAACTTCTTGTTTCTTCATATGAGAGCCTTCCTTTCGTTTATTTTTGGTCTTCGTTGACCCGACCCCCTCAGATGATGTCGTACCATCTGTAAGCTTCTCGTTCTTTTGTACCTTCATAGCAGTCGTTAGCTTTTTAGTAAAGCTATCACCGATTTTCCCCATTTTTCCCTCCAGCGTTCCTATAACTGATTAAAGCATGTATTCATTTGTATTAGTTCGGACACATGATTTTTATAGTTTAATTATATCATTATTCTACATATATTACCAGTGATTTAGAAGAATAATATCACTTTTTCGTTATTTTACACAAATTCACCATATTTATGACTGCTTGCATCCAAGCAGTCGTTGAGGTATAATTATCTTTATAAGATCTTGGATAATTTGCTCATTGGAGCAAACTTCTTGTTCTTCCAGCATTTTGAGCTGCATCAAAAGTGCAGCATGGAGGTTAGTATGAAGACATTATTACCACAACTGCTCGTCATGGCGGTTTCAGCAACGATATTCATGACACTATCCATCAAACTTGGCTGGAGCAAAAGACTCTGGGCCGTCATAAACCGCCGTTTGAATCCCATCTATAATGCTACTGTATGGATTTTTTTCGCTGCTATTTTTCACATCACGCTTCAAATGGTATGCGGAGCCCTCGGAATAACCGATTCCAGAATAATAACCGGTGCTCTGATTGGTGTCTATTTTGCTTTTATCCCCAATCTGGGTGTAAAGAAAAATAAAGATTAATCGGAGAATTATTCTCTGTTCAATTCTCCTCTGTCCTTGTAATAGCTTTCAATATTAATGGTATCCAATACCTTCTTCCATCTATTGTCAGGTTCTATATCCGTAATTAGAAGGTTGATTCCGGCTAACTCGTCAATCTTTGCAAAGGATATCTTATCAAATTTAGTATTATCTGCAGCTATAATCTTTATATTAGCCGAATCCAGCATTAATTTCTTAATATGGGCCTCCATCTCATTCGAGTCAGTAATTCCTTTATCGATATCAATACCTTTGCAGGAGATTATCGTCTTGTCCACATGGAAGGAGCTAATCATCTTTTCCGCCTGATACCCCACCAGAGATAGCGATCCTTCCTTCATAACTCCTCCGGTAGATAATACCTTCCACCCGGTCACATCGGACAATTCAATGAGAATCTCGATGGAATTCGTAATAATCGTCAGATTCTTCTTGTCCTTTAGTTGCTTTGCTATAAATACTGCAGTTGAGCTTGCATCCAGCATAATATGGTCCCCATCCTGAACCAGACCATGAACCAATTCTGCAATCTCCTGTTTATTCTTTACATTGGCTTTTTTCCGAACGGTATACGGAAGATCCATATGGAAGCTCTCATTAATGATCGCACCACCGTATGCCTTCTTGGCATATCCCTGTTTCTCAAGCTTTTCAAGATCCCTTCGAATAGTTTCCTCCGTTACCCGGAAGACCTTCGCCAGATCCCCAACCACTACCCTGCTATCCTTCTGAAGAAGAGCTAATATTTGATTTCTTCTTTCAATCGCAAGCATGTTCATACCTACTTTCATTATTATTTCAATTTTGGATTACTAAAAAGTCCCTATATCCAGACGATAAAATAATCTGCACGAGCAGCGAAATAACCAAAGCTGGGCAGACTATTTTATCAGTTATATAGGGACGGAAATTAGAAGTAAGCTGTGTTAATTTATCCACACTATTGTAACTTTGTTTCGCGCTCTTGTCAAGAAGTCGAACAAAATATCATAAATTCATTATATAAACCGGAAAATCATCTTATATTTTGAGCTAAGTTAGACAAATTCATACTTCTTCACATCAAAAGAAGCATAAATACAGCCTCTTGCAGCAGAAAGATTTTCGAAAATCCTATCGCCGATCATTTGAACAGCTATGTTACCAATCGCAGTCGCTTCCGCCGGACCGGCAAATACATTCCTGTGAGTCTTACGGGCTGTCAGCCGGTTTAGATAATCCGCATTGGAGCCACCACCGACAATATGAATTTCCGGGTATATCTTGCCTGTAAGCTCCTCCAGCTCCCGAACCGTATCGGCATAACACGCAGCCAGACTCTGATAGATACAGGCAGAAAGCTGTCCTATATTCTCCGGCAGCTTCTGTCCGGTTGCTTCCAGATAATTGTTAATCGCCCGGGTCATATTATCCGGCGAAAGGAAGGAAGCGTGATTTACATCGATTCGACCGGGATAATCCTCATTCTCTTCCGCCATGGTACAGAGCTCTCCAAAGGAGTACTGATCCTGCAGCTCATGACGTACCGACTGAATCATCCATAGGCCCATAATATTCTTCAGATAACGGAACCGATAGTCATAACCGCCTTCGTTTGTAAAATTATGCTCCTGGCTGGTAGTACTGAGATCCGGGGTCCTCCGCTCAACTCCCATGAGCGACCAGGTTCCCGAGCTTATATATAGTACATCTTCACCGGTAGCCGGAACGGAAATAACTGCTGAGGCAGTATCATGGCTTCCGACAAGCATTACCTTAAGATCATAGCCAATCTCTTCAACCAGCTCGGATCTGAGTGTTCCAATGACGGTTCCCGGCATACAGATGGGCATGAATATATCTTTGGGATACCCTAATAGGTCCATCAATTCATAATCCCATGTATTTGTCTTGGCATTAATCAGTTGAGATGTGGTTGCAATGGTATATTCTGACTTCTTGATACCGGTTAGCAGGAAATTAAAATACTCCGGTGCCATAAGATAGGTCTTCGCCTTTGCCAGATATTCCGGATGCTCCTCTTTTGTAGCATAGAGCTGGTATATGCTGTTAAAGATAGCCTTCTGAATACCATTTCGTCCATAGAGCTCCTTCTCCGGCATGATTTTAAAAAGCTTCGCGTCCATACCCTCGGTACGGTGGTCACGATAGCCGATGGTATCTCCCAACACCTGATCCTGCTCATCCAAAAGAACAAAATCAACACCCCAGGTATCGATTCCCATACTGACAGGACATTTACCGATTTCCTTACAATGCTTCATACCGGCAACGATATCCCGGAACAATTGCTCAAAATCCCAACACAAATGACCGTTTTTCTTAATCAGACCATTTTGAAAGCGATATACCTCCTCAGTATATAGCTTTCCCTCCTCCATCCATCCAAGAATATGGCGTCCGCTAGAGGCTCCGATGTCTACCGCCAGATAATATTGCTTCATGCTACACCTCATTATTGCATATCGGCAGGATGTCTGCCGGTCATACCGAACTGTCTGCGAATTTCATACAATCTCTGAACCTGTGCTTCTGAAAGTTCCTTGGGTCCGCCTAACTGCTTCGAAAGGAATAATAGCTGTGCATAGAATTCCACCGACTCCATCTTATGATAAGCACCCAGCAGGGAATCGCCATAGGTAAGCGCTCCATGGTTCTCAAGCAATACGGCATCATAGTTAGGAAGGTACTTCGAAACCGCATCGGGAATCTCATCGGTAGAAGGGGTTCCGTATTCTGCAATGGGAACAGCTCCCAGAGTGATGATAGCCTCCGGCATAATCGGTTGTGTCAAAGGTATTCCTGCAATTGCAAATGCAGTTGCATACATCGGATGAGCGTGTACTACCGACATTACGTCCGGTCTTTCCTTATATACTCTCATATGCATCTTTATCTCGGAAGAAGGCTTAAAACCTTCATTTGCTTCGATGACCTTACCGTCCTTATCTACCTTGCAGATATAATCGGGCGTCATAAAGCCCTTGCTGACACCGGTCGGTGTACAAAGGAACTCATTGTCATTCAATTTAACAGAGATATTGCCATCATTGGCAGCTACCATATTACGGTTATAGATACGCTTTCCTATCTCGCAGATCTCATTCTTAATTTCGTACTCGGATTTACTCATCACAGCCTCCTATGTTATGTTGTTTTTGTTTGCTTTCATTTGTTTCTTCTTTTATTCGAATGAATTGTAACATTAAGGTGGGCTATAGTCAATCATCAATTACGATTTTATGTTGTTTTTATTTGTTTCTATTTGTATCTATTCCTAATCCCAGATACACTCTATAGGTGTTATCTCCGAAAAACAGCCTTAACGCTATTTCTCTATATAAGCCTTTAATAATTTCAATGTGTTCTCGAGCCCCAGTCGGTGAGTTCGTTCCATTCCATGGGAAGCATGTACTCCCTGTCCGATCAAGGCTCCCCGAATATCGTTGCCTGCACGGAGTGCGCTGGATACATCAGATCCGTAATGCGGGAAAATATCGATTACATAATCGATTCCATGTTCCTTGGCCAAGGAAATCAGTCGGTTCGTCATCTCATAATCATAGGGACCGGAGGAATCCTTCGCACAGATGGTTACGGTATACTCCGATCCGTTCAGATCGTCTCCGATGACTCCCATGTCGACAGCCAGGAATTCATTGATCTCCTGTGGTAGATGGCTGGCACCAAACCCGACCTCTTCAAAATTACTGATTAAAATCATTAATTTCTTATTCGGGATGAGCTTTTGTTCGGACATCTCCTTCAGCATTCCCAACAGCACTGCTACGGATGCTTTATCGTCCAAATGTCTGGACTTTACAAAGCCCGTGTCCGTATATTGGAATTTGGCATCGAAGCTGATATAATCACCACTGTTAATACCAAGCTCCAGTACGTCCTCCTTACTCTTTACGATCTCATCCAGACGGACCAGCATATTGCGGTCCGTGCGTTCAATGGTTCTGGCATCATCATAGCTGTGTACAGAGGAGCTCTTGATCAGAATTGTTCCGGTATAGGTTCTCCCATCTCTTGTATGTATTTTACAGTAAGCTCCCTCAACACTATGCATGGTGAAGCCGCCGATTAAGGTAAACTTCAAGGTACCCTCCGAATCGATGGAGCGCACCATCGCTCCCAGGGTATCAACATGAGCGGACAGCCCTAGGGTTTCGTGTCCCTTTCCGGGCACTGATATGATAAGCCCACCCTTTTGATTATATTCACACGGATAGCCATAGCCCTCCGCTTCTTTTCTCACAAATTCCATAATCTCCTTCGTATATCCGGAGGGACTGGGTATATTCACTAATGTTTCTATTGTTTTGATAATGTATTCCATTGTTTCCATTACTAAATCTCCTTGTCTTCACCTTATGATTAATCCATTCATTATAATACAAGCCGGGAACGAAATGTAAACGCTATTCTTCCCAATGTGAAAATTGCATTTTATTTTCACACTATCCTCAATCTAGCACATATTTGTGGCAAGTTCAACTTACCTACAATTTTTTTAAGAAAATAGAAGTGATATTCTTCTGACTAATTACTATTTTTCAATCAAACACCATATTGTACGACAGGCGCTATTGTATTATGATACAGCTATGTACTTTAAAACATAAAAATAATAAAGTTTTAGAAATTTGAAGACAATTCTTCCCCTTCCTCGTTTGCATGAATCGAACGGGTAAATTGGGCTTCAATCAAGTAATAACCTTCATTAGTAAAGGCGGTAAAAGCCAAATGGCTAAATTAACCTAAAAAATATCCTACGGAGTTGAAGATAAATTAGTTCTTTATCCGTTAGTAATATCGAAGGGTGAAGGGAGGCGGAAATAATTAATACCGAGCAGTATTATGAGTATCTGATAGATACCTATCAAAACTTAATATTCTCTATCTGTTATAAAATTGTAAAAGATTATTTCGACGCTGAGGATCTTGCCCAAGAAGCCTTTCTTTCCGCTTATAAGCATCTATCTACCTTCGATCGACAGTACGAAAAAGCCTGGCTATGCCGTATTGCCACTAACAAATGCCTTGATTTTATAAAGCGCGCAGACCGACAAAGTATACCTACCGAGGATGAATACTTCCTAACCCAAAAAGACAAGGAGCCTTCACCCGAAGACAATGTCCTTGAGCTGGAGGTCAAGAATCAGTTATCCGAACGATGTAACAGCTTAAAATCACCATATCGAGAAATAGCATTTGATTATTTTTACCGAGAGCTTTCTGCTGCCGAGATTGCAGAAAATACCGGTAAGAATTTAAAGACAGTCCAGACCCAAATCTACCGGGCGCGGGCAATGTTACAGAAAACCTATCGAAAGGGGGCAATCATTAATGAATAATAAGCCACATGTGACGAGGGATGAGCTAATCGCATTCAGACAAGAGTCCATGACAATGGAAGAAAAAGAAGCTTTTTTAGATCATATTTGCTCCTGTAATCATTGTGCTGATCAATTTACAACTATTATGGCAGAAGAAATCATCCCAGCGCCGAGGGATATGAAGGATAATATATTACAGGCGATCAAACGCCCTGAGGTACAGATAGCTATTAAATCAAGGGAAGCCTCGAAGCGGATACAACTCCTGCTATACAGCCTGAAGGTTGGTACAGCTGCCGCTGCAGCCATCGCGTTATTGATGCTAAGCATGGATTTCCAGAGTAGTCTCCCTGATACAGAGAGATTTACAAATATAAAAAACCTTAAAGAAGACAATGTTTCCTTAACCGATACCATCCGGGATAATATGAATAACATCAGTAAGAATATATTGGACTTCTCCAATAACATCATCAAAATGGAGGTAACTGATCATGATCAGAAAGAAGAGTAATTTTTTAACCTTTTGTTTTTCACTACTGCCGGGAGCCGGTCAGATGTATATGGGCTTCATGAGACGCGGAAGCAGCTTAATGGCATATTTCTTTCTAGTAATCTTCCTATCCACCTGGTTAGGACTGGGACCCTTAATGTTTTTAATGCCGATTATCTGGTTCTATGCTTTCTTTGACACACACAACCTACGCTCCATGCCGGATGATGAGTTCTATGCGATGGAGGATAATTTCGTACTTCTTCCGGACTATGCCAAAGAAAAGGCTCAGCTTATCCAGAGCAAATACCGTAATGTACTTGCAATTATACTAATCGTCATCGGTTCCACTATCCTATGGAATAATTTTGTCGATATTATTGAACAAGTAATACCAGGTTTTATATATAGTACTCTTTATCAATTCGGACGTTTAATACCTCAACTATTCGTAGCCTGTGCCATCATCGCCTTCGGTATCTATCTGATCCGTGGTAAGAAACAGGATTTGGATGCGATTGAGAAGGAGAAATTCCTACAAGACAAAGGAGGTCAACTATAATGACAAAGACGCACAGAGTCGGTACCTTTACCTTGGGCGGTATGCTGATCATCTTCGGTATTCTGTTCCTGCTTCGGATATTTAATCTGGGCATAACCTATGACCTGATATTTAAGCTTTGGCCTACTATTTTCATTTTTTTAGGTGGCGAGATATTACTGGCAAACTTCAAGCAGCAGGGAGAAACACTGATCTATGACAAAACTGCTTTTGCTTTAATCTTCGTCCTCTCCTTCTTTGCAATGGGAATGGCAGTAATAGACTATTGCATGAACCTTGCATACAACCACATAACTATCTATTAACCGACCAATTACTCCCACATTTGTTACAGAACCCTCGCTCTAGCTCGAGGGGTCATGAATAATGACATGAAAAGGGTGTTGAAAGCCTACCACTTTCAACACCCTTTTCATATCACAATATGAAGAGAAGAATAAGCACGATATTAGATAGTGACATCTAATTACTGCTATTGACGAAGACAAGGAATATTACTTAAAATATGCCACTCCGGACTCAAAGATAAATTGATTCTGATCTCCGATAATATTAACAGCAACAGAAGGGCCGCGACGTTCGGAATGCGCCATCTTGCCGAGCACTCTGCCGTCCGGACTGGTGATGCCTTCGATTGCATAATAGGAACCGTTGGGATTATAATCTTCCTCCATCGTAGGATTCCCCATTAAGTCCACGTACTGGGTGGCAACCTGACCGTTTGCATATAATTTCTTAATCCATTCTTCGTTAGCCACAAATCTTCCTTCTCCATGGGAGGCCGGGATGGAATATACTCCACCAAGCTCTGCCTTCATTAACCAAGGAGATTTATTGGTAACTACCTTTGTATATACCGACTTGGAGATATGACGTCCGATATGATTCATCGCCAGAGTCGGTGAATCCTCCATCAAAGGGGTAATCTCACCATAAGGTACCAAGCCTAATTTGATCAGCGCCTGGAAGCCGTTACAGATACCGAGTACTAAACCATCACGTAGGTTAAGCAGATCGCTTACAGCATCCTTAATCTTCTCATTCCGGAAGGCAGTCGCGATGAACTTACCGGAACCGTCGGGTTCATCCCCGGCGGAAAAGCCACCGGGGAACATCAGAATCTGTGCCCCCTGAATTCCCTCTGAAAAGGCCCCCACAGATTCGCGAATGTTATCCGCCGACAAATTCTTGAATACAATGGTTTCTACTTCCGCACCCGCATGTTCAAATGCTCGCAAGGAATCGTACTCACAATTTGTTCCGGGAAATACCGGAATAAATACCTTCGGTTTTGCTATCTTATTCTTAGCTACATAGATTTTCTTCGCGTCATAAAGCCTGGTCTCAAGCTTCTGCTCCGGTACCTTGGAGCCGGTTGGATACACCTTCTCCAGTGTAATTTTCCACGCAGTCAGCGCTTCTTCAATCGTAATCTGAGTATCCTTCAGACTAAATTCACTGTCCTCAGTAACTGTTCCAATCATTTTATAATCAGCTGCAGTCAAGCCATAATCCTTCAGAGCCTTCACATCATCTGCCGAAAGCTCAGCAACAATATCTCCGTAAGAAGGGAGGAATAAGTCTTTCTTCGTGAGGTTTTCCTCAAGCTTCACACCAAGCTTGTTACCGAAGGCCATCTTACTGACTGCTTCTGCAACACCGCCGAAGCCCACTGCAAAGGCAGAGAATACTTTACCGGCTCTCATCAGCCTGGTAAGTCCGGAATAAAGTTCAGCTACCTGCATATAATCCGGAAGATCAAAGCCGTCCTTTCTGATGCTAAACTTCACCAATACATTCCCCGGCTTTTTCAGCTCAGTTGTTACGATATCGGCAGCTTTAGCAATGTCAACCGCAAAGGATACTAAGGTCGGAGGAACATCAATATCATTGAAGCTGCCTGACATACTATCCTTTCCTCCAATTGAAGGAAGACCAAGCTTCACTTGTGCGTCATAAGCACCTAATAAAGCTACCAACGGTTCTCCCCATCGTTTCGGGTCATTTCCCAGCTTGCGGAAGAACTCCTGGAAGGTAAAACGTATCTTTGTATGATTTCCACCTGCCGCAACAATCTTAGCTACAGAGGTTAATACAGCATAGACAGAACCATGGAAGGGTGACCAGCTGGAAAGGTACGGATCGAAGCCATAGCTCATCATGGATACGGTGTCACAGCTTCCACTAAGAACCGGAAGCTTTGCTGTCATCGTCTGTATCGGAGACAGCTGATACTTGCCACCATAGGGCATGGTTACTGTTCCCGCACCGATGGAGCTGTCGAACATCTCGACTAAACCCTTCTTAGAGCAGACATTGAGTGATGACAGGCTTCCAAGCCAGATTTCCTTTACATCTTTATTAAGATCTACCGATCCCGTTTGTAGGTAATTAACATCTTTACATGGCATGCTCACATAAGCGCTTGCCTCCTGATGAGCACCGTTGGTATCTAAGAAGGCTCTGGAAATATTAACGATTTCCTTCCCTCTCCAGTTCATGACCAGTCTTGGCGACTCGGTTACTCTCGCAACTACTACCGCTTCCAGATTCTCTTCTTCTGCAAACTTCAGCATTCTGTCTACATTCTTCGGATCTACGACAATCGCCATTCTCTCTTGGGATTCGGATATCGCTAATTCCGTGCCGTTTAATCCGGCATATTTCTTAGGCACCTGATCCAAATCAATACGAAGTCCTGCTGCCAGCTCTCCGATTGCAACGGATACACCACCGGCACCAAAATCATTACACTTCTTTATTAATCGGCTTACCTCTTCTCTGCGGAACAGTCTCTGAAGCTTGCGCTCGGTCGGAGCATTCCCCTTCTGTACCTCAGCACCGCAGGTAGCAATCGATTCGGTTGTATGACTCTTGGAGGACCCGGTTGCACCGCCACAGCCATCACGTCCGGTTCTTCCCCCCATCAAAATGATCACATCACCCGGGTCCGAATTCTCACGGATGACATTCTTTCTAGGAGCCGCGCCCATTACGGCACCGATCTCCAGTCTCTTGGCTGCATAATTCGGATGATATATCTCATCTACCAATCCGGTTGCAAGACCAATCTGGTTACCATAGGAGCTATAACCTGCTGCCGCACCGGTACAAATCTTTCTCTGGGCCAGCTTACCCTTCATAGTATCCTTTAGCGATACCGTGGGATCTGCCGCCCCTGTGACACGCATAGCCTGATATACATAGCCTCTTCCCGATAAGGGATCACGGATTGCTCCGCCCAGCCAGGTCGCCGCACCGCCGAAGGGCTCTATCTCAGTGGGATGGTTGTGGGTCTCATTCTTGAAGAATACCAGCCATTCCTCCGTCTTACCGTCAATCCGGACAGGAACGATGATGGAGCAGGCATTAATTTCATCCGATACCTCCATGTCCGCCAGCTTCCCGTCTTCCTTCAGCTTCTTCATAGCAAGCAAAGCAACATCCATGAGAGAGATGTATTTGTCATCCCTTCCCGCATACAGCCTTTCTCTCTCTCCAAGATAGCTTTGATAAGCTGCCATAATCGGCTCCGTATAATAGCCTTCTTCTATCTGTATGTCCTTAAGCTCGGTTAAGAAGGTAGTATGACGGCAATGATCTGACCAATAGGTATCCAGCACCCTGATCTCTGTCATAGCTGGGTCACGCATCTCTTCCGCACTAAAGTAATTCTGTATATGCTTAAAATCCTGAAAGGTCATGGCCAAATTCAAGGATTCATAGAGCTTTTTCAATTCATCCTCTGTAAGCTCCCTGAAGCCTTCCAGAATTGATACCTCTTCTGGCTCCTCAAATTCTGTCATCAGAGTCTTAGGCTTCATCTCCCCTGCCTCGCGGGAGTCCACCGGATTGATACAATAGCTTTTTATACGTTCAAACTCTTCTCGGGTGATATTACCACCTAAGATATAGGTGGTAGCAGATCGAATAACCGGCTCCTCCTTCTCATCGAGAAGCTTGACACACTGTTCTGCAGAATCCGCCCTCTGGTCAAATTGTCCGGGAAGATACTCTACGGTAAAGATGAGATCCTTTTTGCCGGCCGGAAACGTCTCTTCATACAGCTGATCCAAAGGCGGTTCCGAGAAAACCGTACCCAGTGCTTTCTTGTAGGTCTCATCACTTATATTCTCTATATCATAACGAATTAAAACCCGCACTGTATCCAAGCCCATCATTCCCAAATAACTGCGAAGCTCTGTCCGCAGCTCCATTGCTCTTAACGCATACGGTGTTTTCTTTTCTACATAAATCCTTTTTACGTTATTCATACAAATAACCACGCCTTTCTTCATAGCCTGTGAATTTGGGCGGCAGCTCATAACTCTATGGGTTCTAATCCTTCTGCCCTATCATTCTCTTGCATTATAGCATAACATGTCTTATAATCAAAATTAATATATGTTAATCTTTTTATTAGACCAACTAATAGATTGAGGCTCTTTATTTCACTCAAATATCTCAGTATAACAAGGAAAGATACTATAGATTTTCTTCCGCAATGCTAAAAAGGCGCCGATCTAGCACTTGACGAGGCTAAGAGGTCACTTTTACAGATGGAATATAATATTAAGAATAGTAGATAGCATAGAAAAAGGAGAATCACATGGACATCAATTACGAATTGTATAAGGTTTTTTATCATGTGGCAAAAAGCTTAAGCTTTTCGGAGGCTGCAGATACCCTATTTATTTCACAGTCTGCTGTCAGTCAGTCGATCAAGACTCTGGAGAAACGTCTGAACCAGACTCTCTTCATCCGTAGTACAAAGCGTGTAGCCTTAACCAAAGAAGGTGAGCTATTACTAAAGCATATCGAACCTGCCATTAATCTGATCAGCAGAGGTGAGAACCAGCTCTGCGCAGACCCAAAAAGTGGTGTACAGTTAAGAATTGGTGCCAGTGATACGATCTGCCGTTACTATCTGGTACCTTACCTGAATAAATTTCATAAGCAATATCCCAATATCCATATTAAGGTAACCAATGCTACTTCCTTACAGTGTGCAAAGCTTTTGGAACGCAACGATGTTGATGTCATTGTGACCAACTCACCAAACTCCGCCTTAAATAATATGATGCAGATCCTTCCGGTTAAGGAATTCCGGGATATCTTTATCGCGAACCCGGAGGCTTTCCCTTTAACAGATCGCCCCATCAGCCTACAGGAGCTTCAGCAAAACCCGATCCTGATGCTGGATAAGCGCTCTACAACAAGTATGTTCCTACATAACCTGTTCTTAGAGAATTCCTTGGACCTTGTGCCCGCCATAGAGCTAAGCAGTAACGACCTCCTGATTGATCTCGCAAAGATCGGCTTAGGCATAGCCTTCCTTCCCGACTTCTGTGTCAAGGAGCTGAGCAACCTGACCGTCATTAACACCACCAAGGAGATTCCCTCTCGTATGCTGGTTGCTGCCTATAATACCGATATTCCTCTTTCAGATGCAGCAAAATATTTTATTGACAGCCTGACTGAAAATTTATAAGCTTACGCGTAAAGGTAAAGCCACAGACCGGCAGTATTGTTGTCTTAAATACTACTATCTGTGGCTTATATTTTCGCGTAAACATAACGCGCTTCTTCCGGTTTATTGTGTTCTATTTTGTAAAATCATCTTTTCCCTATTTACCCAATTCCTTAATACGACGTTGGATAATCGCATTATAATTGAGTACTTGACGCTCATATTCCTCATTCATATATCGGGAGGTAATCATAAAGTCTGCAGTAGCTTTATTATTCGCCACAGGAATATCGTATACAGCAGCAATACGAAGCAATGCCTTTACATCAGGATCATGGGGCTGTGACTCCAAGGGATCCCAAAAGAAGATTACAAAATCAATATTGCCTTCTACAATTCTGGAGCCATTCTGCTGATCACCGCCAAGAGGACCGCTATTATATGCCTTTACCGGGAGATCTGTCTTATCCGCAATCATTCTTGCTGTCGTACCGGTCCCGCATAAAAAGTGATTCTTTAAAATATCTTTATTTGTCTCTACCCATTCCACTAATTCCTTCTTCTTGCTGTCATGGGCAATGAGCGCGATATGCTTCTGTTTTTCAATCGTAAAGTTGATATATTCATCCTGCAGCATTTAGGTAACCTCTCTTCCAATTCGATGTATTCAATAAACTCTCCGCATAAATGAATGCACATAATAGAAACGATCCGAATATATTATGATTTATTGCATGCGAAGTATACTACTACATTTATCATAGCGAAAAATGATCTCATATGCAAGAGCATTTAAGATTTATCTTTTTTCATGCGAAATACTTCAATAATCGGAAGCATTACTGCTGCAACAAGCCCAGCTGAAAATCCTGTATTGTACAGATTCATTCCACCATGCAGTATACCGGAATTAAGCACGACTGAGGAATTGATAAATCCGGCTATCACACCGTAAATCCAACCGTAATGTCCTCCGAACGGGGCTAAACCCGTTCCGAATAATGCTGCCAGCAGGATATGTGGATCATCAATATTCCATACCTTTGTAATACTACCGAGAAATACACCGAGAAAGATCGGCAGGATATTCTTAATGTGTTTACCGTAAGCACCGAAGCACATCACCGTCATGATTCCGCCAATAGTAGGTCCGTTCAAGGAACCTCCTACAATAAGAACATATCCCATGGCCACCAAGCCGTTCAAGCCCATATTAAAGAGTGCCGAACCGAAGTCCTCCATTAGGACAAAGTCACTTTTTGCTACTCCGGAGTATTTCAATAGTTTCCGGATTGGTCTGAAGCTTCTTCCGTTTAGTACAAAACCAAGCATTATCATAGATACTAATATCATTGAAAGAAATATCCCAAACTTCATATTATTTCCTTCACTCCAGATTAGCTTGGTGTAGGATACAAAACCATAGGAGCGAAAGATGGATACATAGATTGTACCGATAAGGCCTGCAGCGAAACCGACATTATATAGATTGAAGCCCTTATGTACATGAAATAAGGAGGCTGACAAGGGAGGCAGTAAAAATCCGATGCTGAGGCCTACCATAATGCCGAAGATGATTTTTAACGGTATCGGTAAGTCGCTTCCAAAGAAAATCTCAGATATGATAGGCGCCAGACTAGTCCCGAAAAATGCAGTATAGATGTGCTGGGATAGCTTTTCTCTCTTGACCGCGGCATAGATTATTACACCCAAAATGATGAGCCAGATATTAAGAATGTTCTTTCCAAATAACGCAAAGCCGCCCATCAAATAGATGGCTACAATGGAATTCCCGCTTATTTGAATCTTTAACAGATACAAAATCGCAATTGTAACAAGCATAATGACTCCGGCATTGACAAAGGCAGCACCGATACCACCAATTTCAATATAGTCTGTAATCAGAACACCCGGTTCGATAACAATTCGATAAAGCCCTTGTATAATTTTCTTAGGTTTATCAATGATAAAACCAAAAGCCACAAATAACAGTGAGTAAATTGTGAATATACCGTATTTTAGACGATTTGATACATCTGGTATATCCTTTTGCATTGAAAGTATTTGTTTCTCCATAACAATATGCTCTCTTTGTTTTTTACTCATAAACTCTCCTATTCACTGATTGAAATAATATTTTCCGTCACCGTTCTGATTAGTATTAAACCAAAGCAAGTGTAGTCAAATTATAACACACCCTATATCAACGGAGCAATTTAATACAGTAAAAAACTCATATATTTTTGAATCAATTTAGATGAAATTGCCAACCTTTGTCCCGTAATAGACGACAGGTCCTTACAAAAAGTGCCGCAATACCCTAAAGGTATTGCAGCACTCCTATGCTATCATATAGTATGCTTCTTCTCTTTGTGATGATAGGATAGTTTTTAAAGCATCTTCTTGAGCTCATCCGCAACAAATTGTACCTGTGTTCCGATTACAACCTGAACACTGGTCTTACTCGGTCTGATGACACCTGCAACGCCTGCTGACTTAATCTTCTTCTCATTAACAGCAGTATAATCCTTAACTTCGACACGTAGTCTGGTAATGCAGTTATCAATCGAAGTGATATTAACTTTTCCACCGAGGCCCTCCAGCACCTTAGCTGCAATTGCCGTGAAATCATGATTGGATAGAGTTGCATGCATCTCTTCTTCATTATCTTCATCATCTTCTCTACCGGGTGTCTTTAACTTAAATGCGGTTATCATGAAGCGGAAGATCACATAGTATACCAAGAAGAATACAAGACCAATCGGAATTAATAACCAAGGCTGCTGAGCCATTGGAGCCCTAAGGCATAATATAAAGTCAATTAAGCCACCACTGAAATTAAAGCCAGCCCTGATCGGTAATAAAGCTACAATAAAACAAGAGATACCGGTCAAAAGCGCATGTACTAAATACAATGCCGGAGCAAGGAACATGAAGGAAAATTCCAGCGGCTCTGTTACACCGGTTAAGAAGGAACAGAGTGCTACTGCCATAAGTAAGGAAGCAGTGAGCTTCTTTTTCTTCGTCTTAGCGGTATGATACATCGCAAGAGCTGCACCAGGCAGACCAAACATCATAACCGGGAAAAAGCCAGACATATACATACCTGTCTCACCTAAGGTACCTTTACCGGACCAGAAGTTAGCTAAGTCATTGATACCTGCAAGGTCAAACCAGAATACATTATTCAGTGCATGATGAAGACCGGTAGGAATTAATAAACGGTTAGCAAAACCGTAAATACCCGCACCAACTGCTCCTGTGCTGATGATTGCCTTACCAAAGGAAACCAATGCGCCATACAGTAAGGGCCAGATAAAGAACATAATTAAGCTGGCGACTATTGTTACACCTCCGGTTACGATAGCTACAAATCGCTTACCGCCAAAGAATGCCAGTGCAGTCGGTAACTTAATATTCTTAAAGCGGTTATAGCAGGTGGAACCGATTAAGCCGGATAATATCCCGATAAACGCGTTTTCAATCTTACCAAAGGCTATATCAGCCTCAGCTCCGGTAAACATTGCTACAGCACCACTGGATAATAATGTTGTGAACATCAGCCAGGATACCAAACCCGCAAGTCCGGCAGTACCGTCATTGTCATCGGACATGCCGATTGCTACGCCAATGGCAAATAATAGGGCCATGTTATCAATGATTGCCGCACCCGCTTTTACCAGAAAGGCTGCTGCTACATTATTGGCGCCCCAGCCACTTGGATCAATCCAATATCCCAGACCCAGCATGATACCCGCAATAGGTAAGCATGCAACCGGCAGCATTAATGACTTCCCCAATTTTTGAAAAAACTTCATCATATCGTCTACTCCTCCTTTTATTCTGCTGTTTTCCAGCTATTCATTCTTTATAGATCTTTTAGAAAATTTTCTACGGTTTCAGAAGCTTCCGCCTCGTCAGAGCCCTCGATGATAAAAGTAACCTCTTCCCCCTTTTTGATTCCAAGAGCCATGATTCCTATAATGCTCTTGGCATTACCTTCCATCGCACCCTTCTTTATCGTTATCTTACTATCGAATCCGGTAACCGTTTTCACCAGTAGTCCGGCTGGTCTTGCATGGAACCCAATCTCATCCGTTACCACATACCTGATTTCCTTCATCCAGTAGTCCTCCTTTCGTGTCAAAGTGTCAACTGCAGGTCATATCTTTAATGTCAATATCGTATCTAGTTCCTTCCCATCACCTCCGGTGTGCGGTATAAACTCCTTGTAATCAGCGGTGTTGCAGATAATCACCGGAGTAATCAGTTCATAACCTGCCGCTTTAATCTTCTCCATATCGAATTCCAGAAGTAAATCACCGGCTCGCACCATATCTCCGGTTTTCACATGGGCCTTAAAATATTCTCCCTGCAGTTTAACAGTATCCAAGCCGACATGAATCAATATCTCGACACCCTGCACTGATTTCATACTGATTGCATGCTTTGTCTCAAAAAGCAGTGTGACGGTTCCATCAGCCGGAGCAACCACTCTTCCTTTGCTGGGCAAGATTGCGACTCCGTCTCCTACAATTTTTTCCCGAAATACAGGATCACTGACCTCTGTGATGACATAGACGGTTCCTTCAATCGGCGCTTGTATCTCTATGCCTTTGTCTTTTCCAATCCCTAATTTTCCCATCCTTGTATTTAGCATAATATCCTCCTAAGCTTTCGAACGATTTCCCAAAACTACCCTTCGGATGTGTATCGATAGCATCGCCAGTTCTTCAACAACAATCACGTCATCAAAGCCAGCCTTCAACAAATCCGCAATTTTCTCGCTACACCTGTACTCCAAAGGGTAGAGATTTTTCACCATCTCGCAGAATTCCATATCGATGTTGTCGAACTGATCACGGCTTAAGATACGCTGTATGAGAAACCTGAGATGAGTTACAAATCTTTCATAATGAAGCGAATTGACTACCAGAATAATTCCGAAATCCTCCTTTACAATCTGTAATATCTGCGGAAGAAGCTTCGTAATGTTCATCGTCTGACTCATAACGGTGTTATATTCGGCATTCACTATATGAAGCGCAATTGAGGCTGCCTCATCAACGGGCAAACGAATACTCAGCCGCTTGTCAATCAGAGCAATTGCATATTCCCCGATGAGGTATTCCTGTCGGTATAGCCGTTGTACGTCCCATAGCAGAGGATTGTCAAATAGTATCTCCTGACAAAAACGCTCAATAGCAAAATTGATATGGTCTGTCAGGGTGATATAGATATTTGGGTTAAGCTTACGGTTCAGAACTTTATCTGCATAAGTAATAATCTCATTGGATACCTGAATATGCTCCAAGGGAAGATTCTCAACCAGTTCCTTGAATTTATTTACCGCATTCTGGCTCTCAAGATGAAACATCTTTTCGATTAAAGCCGGATCAATTTCCTTTCCCTGCTTAGCATGGAAACCGATACCTTTACCCATTACGACAACCTCTTTGCCTTTATGATCAAAGGCACTCACCACGTTATTGTTGATTATCCGCTCAACTTGCATCTTTAAACCTCCAAAGATATGCGGGATAAAATGAATATCCCATTCCTCTGCCTTTGATACAAAAAAACCAAATTAATGGAATTATAACATTCCATTGATTTGGTTTTGCCTGCTAGCCAGTAACAATCCATTTCTTAATATAATTAAAATCAACAGTAAAAAATGTTGTATGTCAATATATATTATTAATTTTTATTGTAAAATATAACTAACAAATATTATCCAGACTATTATTCCATAAAATAAGTGAGCTATATTTTTAATCGATCAATATACGATAATATATAGCTCACGTTTTATTTGTGTTATGGTAATAAATCAAACGGTAAATCGGTTCTTTCCAGACATAGCTGAATCTAATGCATTGAAGTCTTATATATAGCTATTATATTATGTTTGGATGGTGCTTGTTTCACAGTCTCTATAAATCAACTAAGTCTGGAAAGAATCTATTAAGCGCTTACCAAAAAAACTACTACCTAATCATAGATAGATAGTTACATGATGAAAATTTAAAATTAGTACAACAAATGGGTAAGCGGTATTACATTTGAAAAACTACCAATTGGATTAATTTAAAATTATTCTATGTCAAATTGTATCTCCATTGTGCCTTGTGTGCCTTCTTCCGATGTTGCCCAAAACTTAGCAATATAGTGACCTTTTTCAGTTAGTTCTAAGTTTACTGTGGTATGATACTGTTCGCTTTTTTTTAATACAACTGTAAAGTTATGATCTTTATCACTTTCATATTTTAGATTTTTATTCGTACATTTGATTACATAATTTAAAATATTTCCATTTTTAAATGTTAAAATGCTTTCATTTTTCTTAGAACGGTTTTCTACATACCAATCAAAATAATGAATATTTTCATTTCTAATATCATGTCTTACACTTACATACATCATGCTTGAGTTTGTTACTTCTTCATCTATATAATTATAAATAAAAAAGGAAATAATTAGTATTATAATAAACAACAAATACCTCTTAATAATAATCACTCTCCTGAAATTTTATAAATAACATATTATGGAAAATTATTCTCACATAATTATATCATATATATTCTTTTTATATATAGTTAATTTTTATTAGACAAGCCTGCACCTCTTCCAGCATACTATGATAGAAGGAGCTCAGCTTGCACAGGGAGTTGTCGTCCCTGTGCAAGCTGAGCTCCATGTTACCTGTTCTCTTACTACAAAGCTACTAAATGATTTCCTGTCTTAACGCATCGATGATATTTTCCTTCCTCACCTTATGACTGGAATAAAGCATCGCAATTCCGACAATCAAAAACACCGATATGATCGCAATACATATGCTTGTAAGCGGAAGGGTAAAGGCAAATTCAAAGCTTTCCATCAGTACTTTGTAAATGAGATATATTACGGCTATACTGATCGGTAATCCATAAATTAATGCTTTCAACCCATAAAAGATACTTTCATAATTCAGCATACGATTAAAGCTTTTTGGTGTGATGCCAACGGATTTAAGCATTGCGAATTCTCTTTTCCGAAGAGCAATACTGGTGGAAATGGTATTGATGATATTCGCGACGCAAATTAAAGTAATCAGGATTAAAAATGCATTGGTGAATACATTGATCAGAAGCATCATCTGCTCCTCCCGTTGACGATAGACATAAAAGTTATATAAGCTTAGTCTACTAACACCAACGCCTTCCTGCACCTTTTCCATCGCTTCCTGAAGCTTAAGGGGCTTGCTGCTATTGAAGAACACTTTGGTATTCGTCACCTCCTGTGCGATTACGCCGCCCCTGTTAATCATGGTATCAAAGGCTTGTTTCGATACGATAATATGAAATGCTCCTCCTCCGGAGGACATGATGCCCATCGGCAGCTGATCCGTCGTTTTGGCCACCTTAATCTTACCAAGCTCTATTTCATCATTTTCAGCCGTAAGAAACAAGTCATATTCCCTGCCAACTTCTGTCTTTACAACCTTAGTCAGTACATATTTATCTGCTGCCGCATCCTTAAAGGTTACCTGATCGATGACAATTGCAGCCGGTAGCTTCGTCGCTTCAAAAAGCTTATAATCGATACCAATCTGTTTCGCATATGCTTCCAGCTCTTCATCCTCAAGTGCATTTACGATAACCTGATAGTTATACTTTCCATCCTGAAGTGTATTTGCTGAACCTGTCTTCAGATAATCGGCTACCTCATCTTCTCCGAGCCAGGTACTTGCATCGATATAATCCAACCGGGAATATTCTTTGATATTCTCAAGTGTTGTAATCTTCTTTACCACTTCGTCCTTCTCCTGGTTCGTACCGTTGATGGTCGCTATGATGTCGAAGTTGATCCCCTCCTGGGTCATGGTATAGGATTGCCTGATCATATCCGTGAACTGAGTAACGACCAAAAATAACGTCATACTGATTACCAGTGAGAAGATTGTAGCCTTATATCTACCACGATTTCTCTTTAGATTCTTCAGGCCCAGATCACCCTCAATACCAAACAGCGCCCGGGTAAGCATTGAAGTCTTAACCTGCCTTTTTTTGATTTTAACCTCAGTCGATTGACGGATTGCATCAATGGCAGAGATATTAGACGCTTTTCTTGCCGGCAGATAGGTTGATATCAATATGGTGAGGGCCGATATCACGAGGGAGGCTACTAGAGATGCCGGATATACCTTCAGCAAAAATCCGCCTGCTACACCCAATGCTCCCTTAATTAACGGATTAATAAAGATATATGTTATTCCTAAACCAAGATAGCCGGAAGCAATTCCAATCGGTATACTGATCAACCCGATGACTGCACCTTCAAAAAATACGGAATTTCTCTTCTGACGCTTCGTAGCTCCAACGCTGGCAAGCATGCCCAGGTATCTGGAGCGTTCGGCTACCGAGATAGCAAACGCATTATATATTAATGCAACAGAGCCAATGACGATAATAACCATAATGATTGCTGATAAGGTATATAGCATTTTTCTAACCGAGTCATCGGCATATACTCCCATATACCGGAGCAATTCATTATTAAATTCAATCCCATTATCAGGCAGAATTTCTTTCGCATGGTCGAAAAGCTTATTGTTGACTTTACCAAAGATTACTGATACGTCAAACTGTTCTGATGAGGTTAATGCATTCTTATCCAGGTAGGATATTGCAGTATAACCCGGTGCCCAGGTGTATTCCCAGTCCGGGCTCCCTATGATACCCACGATGGTATATTCCTTAGACTGCTTCTCTGTCAGATATTCGGCTACTGTATCCTCATTCCATAAGAGCCCCTCGATCTGCCCAAGCTCCTTATTCGTCGTCTCCGTCGTAGCAACTCTATCTCCAATCGAAAGATTAAGTGTATCTCCAAGCTTATAATTTACTCCGGCATTCGTAATGATTGCTTCCGATATGACCAGCTCCTTCGGGTTCTCCGGTAATCTACCCTCGATTATCTCAATCGGAAAGTGCTCAAAACCAGCCTTATCACACTCCATCACATACAGATATGGCTTATTGTTGTTATCACTGCCCTCCAGATAGGAATATCCCAGCTCTCTTCCCAGCATTGACGTTTTGATTCTAGTATCTGATTGCACGGTCTCAAGCTGTTCTTTATTCACATCAAGAAATTTGGCATGCCACTCCCCATTCTCGTGGATACTCTCCCTAACCATAATATCGATAAAGGATAAACCCAGGGTAGCTACTGCGGTAATCATAGCCGCAGAGATAATGGTACCGATTATAGTCACCAGGGTTCGTTTCTTGTTCAGCATCAGCTGACGCAGTGTTAATTTATTTACAATATTCATGGACGCGTCACCTCGTTTTTAATGATCCGTCCGTCCTCAATGGCAATAATCCGGTCAGCCTGCAAAGCGATACGTTCATCATGTGTAATGATCAGTAAGGTCTGCTTATAGGTTCGATTAAACATCTTTAACAGCTCGATAATCTCACTGCTATTCTTACTATCCAGATTACCGGTAGGCTCATCAGCAAGCATAATCGCCGGGTTGTTAATCAATGCACGACCTATGGATACTCTTTGCTGTTGACCTCCTGATAGCTGATTCGGCAGATGGCCCAAGCGATTCTCCAAATTGAGAACCTTCACTATATTTTTTAACTGCTTGCCATCCACCTTCTGTTCATCTAAAAGCAAGGGGAGTGTGATATTCTCTTCCACACTCAACACCGGGATCAGATTATAGAATTGATATACCAACCCAATCTGTCTGCGACGAAAGATTGCCAGCTTCGTCTCGTTCAAATGATATATGTCCGTATTATCAACGCATACCTTTCCCTCGGTCGGCCGATCCACACCACCCAGCATATGAAGCAGAGTTGATTTGCCGGAACCGGACGGGCCGATAATAGCAACAAACTCCCCTTTTTCAATGCTAAAGCTGACATCGTCCAGCGCTTTTACCGTTGTCTCACCGGTACCATATTGTTTGGATAAATGCTCGACTTTTAGTATTTCCATCATAACCTCCATTTGTCTCCGGCCTTCCTTAATTTGAAAGCGTATTATCAATCTTTGCCGGTCCAATTATTATTTGTATGAGCTAAGTCTATCCTTACGACATGACTACCCGGTGACAGAAATATTACAATTTAGTCACAAATGTGAAGTCCACCCATTGGTGCGGACTCCTTGTTCTTCCAAGACTATAAGTATATGCCTGCAGCTTACTAGGAATATGTTAACACTATTAAGATTTTATAAGAGATAGTTATGTTACCTGTTTATAGAATTTTATTACAAACCTTGTACCTTTGGAGATTTGACTAGTTACGGTAATATCTCCGTTCTGATTCTCGATTATACTTTTTGCCATGGCCAGGCCGATCCCTACACTCTCTTCACTAGCATTATTCCCTTTATAGAACCGCTTGAAGATATAGGGCAGATCTTCCTTCGCAATTCCTCTGCCGTTATCGGTTATGATAATTCCTGTATAGATGGGATTATCCTCAGTCTGTATCATTATCGTACCACCCTCAGGAGTATGTTCGATGCAATTCTTCATGATATTAATCAGTGCCTCTGCCGACCAATTGCAATCACCGAAAAAGGTTACCATTCCTTCATCCTCGACTACAAGCTTCTGATCCTTTAACTCCATCGGAATGAGTAGAGGCTTCATTGCCTTATCGATCAAATCGGCTGCCGCTACCTGCTCTTTCCTGAATTGAATGGTTCCTGCATCGATCTTCGATAATTTCAATAAAGAGGTAAGGAGCCATTCCATCCGCTCCAGCTGAGTATCCAGAGTCTTCGTAAATTCCCTTCGCTTCTCAGGTTCCAGGCCCTCACTGCTTAAGACATCTGCTAATACTGTCATGGAGGTCAGAGGGGTTTTCAATTGATGAGAGATATCGGAGATGGCGTTGGCCAGCTGCTCCTTCTCCGCTTGAAGCTGATCAGCCTGCTTGGATAGAATCAGTGTCACCTTATATATCTCATTCTTTAAAATACTGAGCTCACCCTCCACACTATCCCGTAGGTCCAGGCTATAATCTCCGCTATAGATACGGCGAAGATATCCGGACAGCTCTTTAATATCAGAATATCTTCTCCTCGTCATCCATAAGGAAATAAGGATTAACAGTCCCGAGGTCAATCCTATTCCGACACCTGTAACCGGATCAATAAGAAAGCCGATTCCGCTTCCCAGTATCGTAATTCCGAAAAGTAGAATTAACATATGGCGATACGCTTTATTCCGCAGCATATTATCCTCCTAAACTTTGTAGCCTAAGCCTCTTACCGTCTTAATGATAGCCGGGTTCTGGGGGGCCTCCTCCAGCTTATCCCGTAAGCGCTTTATATATACAGTTAAGGTATTGTCATTTACAAAATCGCCGGCAACATCCCAGATTCCTTCCAGTAGCTGGTTCCTCGATAGCACCTGGCCTTCGTTGTTCGCAAAGGTCAGCAGCAGTCTATATTCCAAAGCGGTCAGGATAACCTCATGCCCATTTTTATACACCTTAGCATCCATCGTGTTGATCCGTATGGAATCCAATTCGATAATATGCTTCGGGTTATTATCCTTCTGATATCTACGGAGCACCGTCTTAATCCTGGCCTGCAGCTCACGGACACGGAAGGGCTTCGTAATATAGTCATCTGCACCTAGCTCCAGTCCCATTACCACATTCACTTCCTCATCACAAGCCGTAAGAATAATGACCGGTAAATCCCATCGTTCCCTTGCCAGCTTACAAAGCTCATAACCGCTGCCATCCGGCAGTGTCAGGTCAAATAAGCATAAATCCAGCTTCTGTTCCATCAAAGCCCTCTTTCCCTTTGCTACATCCTGACAGAGCAAAACGTTGTATCCCTCCTGGGTAAGCGCATATTCCAATCCCAGCGCAATGGTATTATCATCTTCTACCAGTAAGATTCTCAAAGTAATCACCTCAATCTTTAAAAAATTTCCATATTATCCATTTCTTTACATTCTATAGCATATTATTCACTGCTTCAACCTCTCTAACGATAGTAGAGGTAGAAGATATTCAAACCCGGAAGAAAAACGCTCTGCAAGCTTCTCCGATGCCTGCTTGGTAATGCTTTCTTTATCTTCGCTTAAATAAGAAGAAGGCACCTTATCTATAAAAGTTAAGGTGCCAATATGCTTCAGATTAGATTCCGGTTTTATTATGCTTGTTATGTTTTATTATGTTACCTCTGACGGCCAGACCTAGTCCGATTACAAGTATAAAAATGCATTGGACATCAACCATAAACAATTCAGAGGTTACTGTAGATCCTCTCGGCGTATCCTTACGCTGTAGGTCCAGATAGCTATCGGTAATATCTTTACCTTCCGCATCAAATAGCCTAAAATGGGCGATCCAGTTCCCTTTGTTCTCCTGGACATGGAAAAATGCCTCTTCATCTATATTACCCTTATACATTACTTCATAGAAAATATCTTGTACTGATTTTGCATACTCATATCGCACAGCTCGACCGTCCTGAATTAGCCCATATATCATCACCTGTTTTTTATTATCCGGCTTCATATCCATGCTTACCACGGGACCCGAACCATATTGCACACTTCGGATCACATATCTGCCATTCCAGCCCCGGTTTAATATAGCCAAACCCATAAAACTGTCCCCATATCGACTATCCGAAAAGATAATATACATCCAGTCATCTTCCTTATGAACCAATTTCACTTCTGCCTTTACTACTTGATACGGTATGTAATCACTGATCGCTACCGCCAGTTTATTCTGTTCCTCAGACAAGTGATAGGTATCTCCGTATATTAGAAATGTCAGTATGATAGTTACTATTAATATTAATACCGAAATTAACTTTGTATCCTTCCAATTAATCCTCGGTTTTGTCCTCATAACCTTCACCTCACCTATCGTCACAGCATTTAACTCCCCGCATATCGGACAAAGGCTGCCCGCTATAACGGACAGCCTTATTAGTACATGGTTCATAAAACATCTGCAAGGCTGATCTTTTGAATTTGTTCTTACTGCAGGATAAATCCCGTTTTTGTATTATAGTTTCTACGACTGCTTGCTACTTCCATTAGCCACTCATCAATTTCTTCCCGGCTAAAATATTGTTTGTCATCGATTGTGAAATAAGGAAACATCTTTCCTGTAAAGGATCCAAGTTGCTTTAACTGATTATCTTCAACTCTTATGATATCTTTTACTTCTCCTTCAGACATATTCAAGTATTTTGCTACCTCGGACAAATCCATAATGCTCTCCGCAGCATTATCTGCCTCGACTGCATATGCTGTTTTAATTGCCTCACCGATCAGATATCCACCGATTACAATGGAGATGCTGACCATGAATGCTCCAATTCCTATAATAATTTCTTTTCGATTCAATGAATTTTCCTCCTATTTGGTATCTATTTCAATTACTGATTTACTCTATCCCAAGCACCGTATTAAAGGCGGCACCCGTGGTATAAGAGAATGTAATGGTATCACCAATATCATATTTGATGATGTTGATATACTCACTCACTTCCACATCAAAAATCTGGTCACTGTTATTAAGAAGGATCAGAAAATGTGTATTACCATCGATAACACAATCCGAAATCTTTGTGATCATACCGGTTGCTTTGGGCAACTTTGTAGTATCCGCTACACTGATGCCACTGGATTTCATTAATTCCAGATAAGTCTTCTCACAATCGTTTACCGTATCACCGATTGCTACAATCTGATACTGTGCGATATTAACCATGGCATATTTCTTCACCAATCCTGCAGCATCCTTCAGTGCAATGAAATAGGTTGGCTCCCCTCCGGTATTCAGAAGTAACGGGAAGGTTGCTGTATAACCAAGATGCTGTACCTGTCCTTCGGCGGACGCCATCGCAGAGTATTCCTCCGCACCTGAGATTGAATAATATCTCGTCTCAGAGGTACGTTGGTTCATCAATACAAATCCGACATTGGATTCATCTGCACCCACACTGGTTACACCGGTATACACCCATACATCGTCCTCCAACGCGATGTAGTTATAACCATCCGTTGTTTGAAGAGCATCCTTTTGACCGAAGACCGAGTTCCAATAGCCATGTCGTAAGGTTCCGTAATAATCGTATAACGATATCAGTAATTCCGCAGAAAACACTTTATCAACCCAGGTAGGAACATCCTCTATTGCATAATCCGTTAATTCACCTGTTACTGCATTCACCATGACTGCTCTGCCTATGGTCTGACCACCGAACAGTCCGATGGTGTAGTCCTTAACCGGACAGATCCAGTAAGGCGTTCCATTATCATCGATCTCAAAATTAATACTGTCAAAAACATAAGTAGGATAATTAAACCGCAGATAACGGTAAATATTTCTTCCAAAATGCTCCGCTTCGGAATATTTTATACCCTTCGTTAATTTAACCAGCTCAACGTTCTGAGTGGTCATATCAATCTTGATATATGCGGGAATCCCCTTGGAGCGATTGGTAAGCCACTTGAAGGCATTGCCATACCGAAGAGGGGTCACCCGTACCGGAACACCCTGGTAATTGATCTGAGTGTAATTGTTGCTTACTTCAAACTGTGATACATATTCTGCGATACTACCCATCTTTCTTGATCCGAGAAGGATGGCTGAATCTTTATCCAAAATCGGAATCTCTTTATAAGAGATTTCTTTGATATCGTCGATAAAATTGCGATCATTTATCGTCAACAGCTTCTGATACTTTCTGGCATTCACAATCGGTGATGATAGGATACTGCCTATTACAAATATAATCAGCATAACACCGGTTAATAGACCGAGACCAGTGGTCAGCGCACGGACGAACGTCTTTTTTCCCTGAAGATTGTTCTTCTTACCCACATAAAATATCGTAGCTACTACAATAGTAGCAATGATTAATGCCGCAAGAATAAACCACCAAAAACCGGGTGAGTGGATATTAATCGCCGGCAGTGTAACATAATAATATAGAAATGCGATGATCCCCAGTATAATTAATGCAATTAAACCTTTTAGAACTTTTTTCATGATGCTTCCTCCTAGAAATTTACCTCTATAATCACGCTTTGTTTTGTCGTTCATCATAGACTTCATTTATTAATAATAACAGAAGCTTAATTTCTATACATTAATATTAGATTATAATTTGTAACTATTCAGAACAGCAGAAATATTTAGAACGTGAATACTGCATTCTAAGGACTATTTAAATATTTCTGCCCTATCTTTGATTCCATATTCGCTACAGGCACATGTATTATTCCAAATCTACATTCTCTTATGATACTTCCAGAAGTTAATTGTCTCTTGTAGATCTGCTTCATCCTCGAATAATTCCTGCTTTTTTGCAGCCTCAATTGCAAAGTCTACATAGGCATTCGCTCTGGCAGTAATAATATTCTGATCCACTACAACATCTAACTCGGTGGAGTGTGTGGATTGTCTCCCATGAAGAAGACCCGTTTCCTCCAATATGTCAACACCTGCGCAGATTGCTCCGATCAGAATCCCCTTCCCATTTGCTTCCTGTAAGAGCTTTGCAAATCGCTCTGATCTTACGTTGTTGATATTCCCGCCGGTCAGGATAATACTTTCTGCTTTCGATAGCTCAACTTCATCGATTGACAGATCCGCAGCCACACGAAAGCCTTCCATACAGGTAATTCCTGCTCCGTCCGGGGTGCAAAAGCTTATCTTTTGCTTCGTAAATTTCATAAAATAGCTCAAAATCACAATCTCATAAAAGCAGCAATCCTCATAAATAATAAAGTAATTCATTCTTCCCTCCTCTATCTCACTCGTGGATACATCGGATGAGCCTCATTGAATTGTACCAAATCCCATAGGTTACCGTATAAATCCTTAAACACTGCAACAATTCCGTAATCCTGTTCCTTCGGTTCCCTTACAAACTCAATACCGATTGCTTTCATCTCATTGAAATCTCTCCAAAAATCATCTGTACCGAGAAATAAAAAGATTCGTCCTCCTGCCTGATTCCCGATGAAGGGTTCCTGCTCCGGCTTTGATGCTCTCGCCAGAAGTATTGTAGTTCCCATGGATCCGGGAGGGGCAACTACCACCCATCGCTTGTCTTGCTCCGGCTGATAAGTATCTTCTATTAAAGTAAAATGTAGTTTCTTTGTGTAGAATTCAATCGCCTCATCATAATCCTTAACGACCAGCGCGATATGTATAATTGATTGCAACATGCTATTCCTCCTTTTATGAAATCTGACCCTTTGTGGTAGACCTTCAATATTAACAATTTCTTCATTAGGTATCTAATTGAAAGATGTACAGAATATCTTCCTCTGTATCATAGATTATGATGTCAAAATTAAAGGAGTTTCTGCCTAATAAGTTAGTATCATCGCTATTGTCCGTACTGTCACGATGTCTATCTTTAAAATAATAGTACCCATTTGTGATTTCAGGAATTGACGGTATTTCATCTGATATATTTAATAGAGAAATAAAATTTTCATTTCCATATACTGCAGTTTGAAGATTATTTGTCAAAGGTAACCTTCTCCAATTCTGATTTTCTGAAAGTTCCTTTCAATGGTATCGGAGTAATCTCCATTAAATTCTATCTCAATATACGTACATCCATCTCCAAGAATTCCACCATGATTATCTATATAGTGTTCGACATGCCCCTTCGATTTATCTATTCCCAGTTCTTTCACAACCAGCAAAAATACTTATAATAATTATAATCAAAGCAGTAAATAGTTTTTTTTTCATGATTTCCCCTTTTAATTATTGTTTCCCTGCTAATAACACCGCGACGAACCTGCTCTATGGTAATATTATACATTATATACTTGCTCAAATTCAATATCTTTCCCAGTGCATTTCAAGTTTATCTACCTATCACATAATCCCATCCAATGCATTACTTGTTACCACCGTTCTTTGTCAATTCCTCAATGAATTTCCAAAAAAAATGCTAGAGCCACTCTGTTACTATATTAGGCATTGACTTTGCTCTTCACTTTAATAAAAAAGATGGTATAAACAGAAATTTTATGATTTATTTTCGCGAATTGCTGAGTATCAATACGTATGCTTTCAAAAAGCAGCCCACCCATGTCATATGACACAATTGTATCCTATGACTTTGGGGAGGGCTGCTTATTACAACTACGATATGAATTTTATCTTATTTACTTAAATATTCCAGACGTTCCGTTACCTGCTTCATCATGTCATTATATTTATCAAGCTTTGCACGTTCCTCAGCAAGCTTGCTTTCCGGAGCCTTATTCACAAAGTTCGGATTTGCCAGCATTCCGGTAACACGCTTCAGCTCGCCTTCCAGACGCTCCTTCTCCTTGGTCAGACGTTCGATCTCCTTATCAATATCCACCAGATCTGCGAAGGGAATGTAGATAACTGCACCGGGTACTACGGTAGATACCGCATCCTCCGGGATTCCTGCTTTGTCCTGCTGTACCAGAACTTCATTTGCATAGCCAAGCGTTGCGAAGAATACCTTGCTTTCGGTGAAGATATTACGAAGCTTCTCGCTGTCGGATACTACAATCACAGTAGCCTTTCTGCTCGGTGGAACATTCATCTCGGCACGTACATTACGGATGCCCTTAACTGCTTCCTTGATTAACTCAACTGCTTCTGCTTCCTTCGAATATTCATATTTCTCATTGTATACCGGCCACTTGGAGATCATGATGGAGTCGGTCTCCTTCTGTCCTGACATTTCCTGAAGAGTACAGAAGATCTCTTCTGTTACAAAAGGCATATACGGATGTAATAGCTTAAGGGAGGTAATTAGTACATGCTTCAAGGTCCAGAGTGCTGCCGCCTTGGTCTCATCGGTCTCACTGTATAATCTTGGCTTAACCATCTCAACATACCAGTCACAGAATTCCTCCCAGATGAAGTCATTAATCTTCTGAGCGGAGATACCAAGATCATAATTCTCTAAGCCTTCCGTTGCCTCTGCTACCAGAGTATTCACCTTAGAGAGAATCCATTTATCTGCAAAGGTTAATAAACTTTCATCGATGGTCTCACCTACACTGGCCTTCTCTAGATTCATCATAATAAATCGGGATGCATTCCATACCTTATTCGCAAAGTTACGGCTTGCCTCTACTCGCTCCCAGTAGAAACGCATATCATTACCGGGGGCATTACCGGTAATTAAGGAGAAGCGAAGTGCATCTGCTCCGTATTTATCAATCACCTCTAGCGGATCAATACCGTTCCCGAGGGACTTACTCATCTTACGACCCTGGGAGTCACGAACCAGACCATGGATTAACACCTTACTGAAGGGCTTCTGACCCATCTGTGCATAGCCTGAGAATACCATTCGAAGTACCCAGAAGAAGATGATATCATAGCCGGTTACCAGTACATCCGTCGGATAGAAATAATCCAGATCCTCGGTCTTCTCCGGCCATCCCAAGGTAGAGAAGGGCCATAACGCAGAGCTGAACCAGGTATCCAGAGTATCCTCATCCTGTCTTAAGTGGGTAGATCCACACTTAGGGCATCTGGAGGGTTCCTCTTTCGCCACAATTATCTCTCCACATCCATCACAGTAGTATGCAGGGATTCGATGTCCCCACCAGAGCTGTCTGGAGATACACCAGTCTCTGATATTCTCTGCCCAGTTGAAATAAATCTTATCAAATCGCTCCGGTACAAACTGGACATCTCCGGTCTTCACACCATAGATGGCAGGTTTGATCAGCTCATCCATCTTAACAAACCATTGCTGCTTAATGAGCGGTTCAACGGTAGTGTTACAACGGTCATGGGTACCAACATTATGAACATGATCTTCTACCTTAACCAAAAGTCCTAATTCCTTCAGCTCATTCACAATTACCTTACGAGCCTCATAGCGATCCATACCGGCATATTTACCACCATTTGCATTGATGGTTGCATCATCATTCATGACATTGATTTCAGGCAGCTTATGTCTCTTACCTACCTCAAAATCATTGGGATCATGTGCCGGTGTAATCTTAACCACGCCGGTTCCGAATTCCTTATCTACATAATTGTCAGCTACTACCGGAATCTCACGATTCATCAGGGGCAACATTACTGTCTTGCCGATTAAGTGCTGATATCTCTCATCCTCGGGATGAACTGCTACTGCAGTATCACCAAGCATCGTCTCAGGTCTGGTCGTTGCAACCTCAACAAAGCCTTCCTCTCCGACGATCGGATATTTGATATGCCAGAAATGCCCTGCCTGCTCCTCATGCTCTACCTCAGCATCGGAGATTGAGGTCTGACATACCGGACACCAGTTAATAATTCTGGAGCCTTTATAAATCTTTCCTTCGTTATAAAGCTTGATAAATACTTCGTTTACTGCTTCGGAACAGCCCTCGTCCATGGTGAAGCGCTCTCTGTCCCAATCGCAGGAGGAGCCTAGCTTCTTGAGCTGGGAGATAATTCTTCCGCCGTATTCCTTCTTCCATTCCCAAGCTCTATCTATGAATACTTCTCTACCGATATCCTCTTTGTTTGCGATGCCTTCCTTACGCATCTGCTCGATAATCTTAACCTCGGTTGCGATACTTGCATGATCGGTTCCGGGCTGCCACAGTGCATTATAACCTTGCATTCTCTTAAAACGAATCAGGATATCCTGCATTGTATTATCTAGTGCATGACCCATATGAAGCTGGCCGGTGATATTCGGCGGGGGGATCACGATTGTGAAGGGCTTCTTGCTGCGATCTACCTCTGCATGGAAGTACTTCTTCTCCTCCCATTTGTGATAAAGCCTTTCTTCAATGTCTTTGGGGTCATAGGTTTTAGCCAGTTCTTTTTCCATTGTAATCTTCCTTTCAATATTGTTCTATTTTAAGTTATCGTTCTGGAATCAAAAAAGGTTCTTCGTCGAAAAGGACGAAGAACCGTGGTACCACCTTTATTTATGATAATGAAATTAATATATGAATCTCATCATCAACTCTTATGTCTATAACGGGACCTCCCGACATCTCTTACACACCCACAGGCTTCAGAGCTGTTGTTCCGGAGCTACCTTCAATAAGCTTGCCTTAGACCACCTTTCAGCCGGTGAGTGGTCCTCTCTGATAAGCTTCCCTTATCTAATCCTCTCCATCAATACATTTCGCAATATGAAATATTAGTTCTATACTATTCGAGGTTTTGATTAATGTCAAGTATTTTTTCATATTTCGTCGCCTGTTATGTCAGTTTAACCCTACTTCCGTCTGGCATTTGCAAGGATACGCCGATCTGCCCGTATGCTGTCAAGTGTTCTTTTAGGTTTTGTATGAGTAATTCTCGCCGGGCATCATTGGAATAATCCGTGTTCATTTTCTCGGCAAGGCCCTGTATCTCTTTTCCCGATACCGGTATCACACAGAGTTTTCGGATGGAATCTCAATCCGATATCTGCGCAGGAGCTTCTCTGACTCCTGGACACAATCCGGATAGCTTTTCATCACCTGCGTAATTGCACCGAGTGCCTCGTCCTTCTGATCATTATTAGCTTCTATTCTATCCCTCAGCTTCTGTCTACGCACATTAAGTCGATGGCGTACCTCAACCATCTCCTTATTATCAATAATGGCAGTCGGCTGATAGATCCATATCTCAGAATCGACGATCCCATATTTCTTCAGTTCGTGTATTAGCTCATTATTAAAGAATTCCAACAGCTCGGTATTACTTTGATACCGCCTGGCTTCATCCTTCATACGAACATATTCTTCCCAGGCGATTTTTAACTGTTCGTAATTTTGTACCATGTATTTGCTATAGGAATACTCCAGATAATTTCGGTTATTAACGGATTTAATTTTCACCTTGTTCATCAGCATAATCTGTCTGTTCTGCTTCGTCTGTACCAAGCGGATACTTCCGGAGTTCTTTCTTGCTTCCATAAAAATATATAAAGCAGACACCATTCCCATTAATACAGTTAATAAGAAAGGGATTGTAAAGCTTGCTTCCGAATAGAAGGAGAGTAAGGCAAATAAGAGAAATAACACAATGACAATCACACTGGTCGTAACTGCGATACCCTTAAGAAAAGCCTGTTTACTGATGATCTCCTCCTGCTCTTCATCCAGCTTTTGTCTCTCTTTCTCCAGATGCATGATGTCCTTCTGAATCACTGCCTGATATTCCTCAGCCTCCCGGATTGACGTCATTTCCTTTGGTAGCTGCTTCTCATAGCTCTCATAGAGATGATACTGCCGTTCCGATAGAATGGAGCTCTTTTTTTGCAGCTTTTCACGCTCTTTATTCAAATTAACAAGCTTTCTCGCTGCCTCCTCAAGATTCTGCCTTTGGTCCTGAGGTATCATATCAATCTTCTGTATATCTGTCAGATAAGAGGTAACTGCCTGATATTCTACCTTGGCTTCATCGATCTGCCGTCCGCTTTCTATGATAATCTCACAATTATCCTTTACATAGCTCATTCGTTCGGTATGGGTGCCAAGCTTCGCTGAAGGCTTTCCTTCTTTCCTTTTCTCTTGTCTCTGGGCAGCCGTATCCAATTCTATCTCCTGCCTGTATCCATCTTCCTCTACTTCCTGCACCGCTCTCTTCTTTTTACCAAATAAACCAAATAGTCCCATTCCAACCTCCAAAATAACTTTAATGCAAACCTAGTTATACTCTATATCTCAATGTTTCCTAAATACTATACTCTCATCATGATAACCTGTCTGCACATAGTGTAAGTTAGTGCCGAGGTAGATGCTTTTCTTCACACTATTACATCTGCCGTATCTGAATCTTCCAGCCTTCAATCAGTTCCTCAATTCTTTGATAATATTCATTCATATTACCTGTGAGCTTTAGCTGCTTGATATTATGAAGCTCAATCATCAGACTGCTTTGCTTTGCCTCTTCCTTCTTGGCCTGAATCATACCTTCTATATTCAGCCGTAATGCCTCACTGACCTGATACTCTTCTAATTTATTAAGGTAAAGCTCCTCCATACCGATAAGATAGATAGCAGTTAGATATTGACGTAAGGATTCCTCCTTATTATTTCTTATATATGCCTGTTCAAATAATTCTGCTGCCGTCCGAACTCCAACGGTATGTATCTTAGCAACCGCCAAGTTATGCAGTATATCACCATAATCCTCCGGTGTGAGCTCTATCGCTTCCGTCGACTCCGACAGCTTTTCATACTCTGCTTCAGCCTCCTTAAATTGCCGTTGCTTCAGATAATTATTTGCTTTAATACACTTCCTTTTAATTATAGGCATTCCTGCGATGGTATCTAATTCCTTGAGGTAGCTTTTAATCTCATATTCCGTATAGTAGTCTGCACTGCATAATATCACTGTCACCATAGTTTTAGTGTCTGCATGATGCTTTTTTAACTGTCTAAGCTTCTCGGCCCGCTCAGGAAGCTTCAGTTCCGTCTGAATCCAATCAATCAGTGCATCACTAAATAGCTCCTCTTCGATCAGATAAATATGGTGAAAGAGGAAATGACATAGCTCCTCAATGGAATACACCCGTATTCCGCTTGAGGGAAAACTGTATGGTCTTTTGGTTCTTGCGCCACTGCATAATATCAGCTTACCCATGCTTCACTTCCTCATTTTTATCAAATTTCTACTGTGGTTTCTAAGATACACCCTGTCTCTGGATAAATTTCACCAAAGCCCAGGTCATTCACTCTGATTACTCCGGTGGATTGATCCTTGCAGGTAAGGTTAATCGCCAGTCGGGTCATGCGATTTGGCCTGTCCGGTAAACCTGTCAGACGTATCTTCTCCCTCACAATCTCCTTAGATATTATATTTTTCAATATAAGCTCCAGCTCGGCTTCTCCCTCCGGGATGACCTCTATGCTTTTATTCACTTCGTACCAGGTCTCCCCAGCCTCAGCCAGGACCTCCTCCTGAAACTTAGTGTCCTTATAAATTCGTATACTTACAATACTGGTAATCATATCATCATTAAGAAGAATAAATTCCTCCAGGGTTCTGTCACCGGATAGTTCCTTTGCCGCATAGCAGGCACCCTTTGTAAAAAGGTTCTGCCCCATGAACACCCGCCTTCCCGTACACAAGCCCCGGATTACCTCATCCGCCCAGCCTCCGTTAAAGCCTGCACCGGAAAAATAGAGCGTGGTCACCAGCTTCTTATAGAGTGCGGTGTTGGCAATATTCTCAAAAATATACGCATGATTCTCCTGTTCATTCTTCAACATCCTATCGTTCAGGTCATGGCTGTAATCTGTCTTATTTAAACAGGCTATCATCGGTTTTGTTCTCTTGTTTAATTTAATTTGATAGTAGAGAAGACCTTCCTCGCTAAAATCAAACAATCCCACATCATTCATCCATAGGGACTTGTCCTGGCTAAGTGCGTAATAAAGGTATGCACCGGCATGACTCATTACCACTACCCGATCCTTCTCCAAGCCTAATTGCTCCAAAGCAGAATAGATGCTCTCCACTAATGCCGGACATGTATTACGAACTGTCACGACCATCTTTGATATCTGCTCTGTAGGAAAATACCGCTTAATAAGCATCAGGGTTTTACGCAGATATTTCTCCAGCAAGGCTACCGGGCTAAAGGTCTGGTCGTAGATTCGAACCTCTGTCCCCTTGATCAGCTTGTCCAGTAAATTCTCCACCATAATTCCCGCATGCTCCGCTCCGCAGGCTAGCGCCTCTTCACCAAACAGCCATTGCTTCGTTTCCGCTTTGACGCATAATACCGTCGGTATCAGATTAAGCTCATCCTCTTCTCTTATACTGATTGGTATCGGCTGGGAGGCTTTGTAGCTATAGCAGCTAATCTGAGTATAATCCTCGCATAAATCATATCCGACGATCAATTTTCTTGTTGTATCCATAATATAACCATGCCTTTCTCATAGCCTGCAGACTATGTGCCAAAGAAGACGCAGCCACCTAATTGATTTGCTTGAAACAGGTATCTGCCAGGTATTCTCGCTGAATATAATTCTCCATCATACCCAGCAGGGTGCTATCATCCTTTACCTCCTCTGCCATCAGCATCAAATTGATCTGATTATATCTGCTATCCTCATCCTCCGGAGTCTCGGGGTCATACTGGGCATGGAAGCTTTCTGTAGTTGCTTCCTCCTCCGCATAGCCTTCCGTGATGTAATACTGTACTGTCTCATGATAGAATAATGAAAACTCCTTCACATGGATCCCCATGAATACATTGTTCATCCGCTCCGTGATATAATCCTGTTCCTGTTGCTTTATAAAGCGAAAATGAATGTATACCTGATTTCTTGGATCAGTAATATATGTAATATAACATTTATTCAATACCTTCTCCGGCAGGGCTATTTGATTACGGTATTCGGCGAAGTAAGGAAGTACAATCCCCTTCTTTACCAGGCTTGTAATCTGACGTTCTATAAAGATTCGTTCATTTTCAGTCAGCAGCTTGTTACGGATATTGTATTTTAACCAGGCAAGGAGGCAGATTTCATTCTCATCATAATTCAATTCCCTCCTCATAATCGGGAACAGCTCCGAAGATATGATATGCTCATGTACCAGATATTGATAAGCATAAAAGGATAAATATGCCCGAATCAGCTTATGGTTTGTAATCTCCTTATAATATTCATAAAATACCTGGTAGCTGTCTTCGATATAACTTTCCGCAAACAATAAATGGTTAAGTAACCGTTCCTCCAGGCTATGAGTATCCAGCTCAAAGCTCTTAGCTGCCTTCCAAAGCCGGAACATCTCGACCGTCGCTCCCTCGTAATAACGAACCAGATACTGCAGAATTGCTTCGTCATATTTGCCGTGTAGGAAGACATAATAGCATAGGGATACCATAATATCATGCTGCTCATCTGCATCCGAAGTCATCATCCAACCCGAACACATCTTCACAAGACGATTGACGGTGATGCCTTCAAATCCGAAGTCCTCCAACGCCTTAAGTGCCAGATTATAAAGCTTTCTGACTACCATATATTCAATATATTTCGCTCTTTCAATGGGCTTAATATTATGAAGATCAATCTGGTTAAGATAATATTCCAGAAGCTCATCGTTATAATTCTCATAGTAATATTCAATCAAGGTCTGGTAACAATCCGTAATATATTCCTTCGCAAGGTCCTCAATCTGCAGCACCTGCTTACGAAGCGCAATCGATTTGTCACTCAGGATCCGATCATTTTGATACCGGTCAAATAGATGCAATAACAACATGGAGTGGTTGGAATATTCCAGGCAATGATTCTCATACTCCTCAGGATTAAGATACGGGGTTACACTATAGTCAACAGACTCTATATAATAATTTCCGAAGCTGTCAATTAAGAATATCTCCGCATTACTTGTAAAAATGTCAATCTGAGTACTGCCCATATTCAGAACTTGATTTTCTTCAAATCCAAGCTCCTTATGAACGACTCTGACACTAATCATATTAGGATTATCACAGATAAGCTCATGGCGATACATTACATAAGGCATATGTTTAGAAAGCTCTGCTGTCAATACATTTTTAGTCATGAATTCCTGATATAATACCGCCAAATCACTACTGATCTGATGTGCAGCAAGCATATTTATGGCGAATATCTCCATGCGTTTCAGATAACTGCGGTAAATCGGTTCATTCTTATCCTTGTTTCTTATTATATTAGCATAGAGAAATGCCTTCTTACGATCGCTTATACTGCTGTTATAGATAAAATATAATAATACCGGCTGAGCCAAAGGCTCCTGTAGGTCGTAGCTGATTGAATACATATAGTATTCATAAAGCTCTGTGATTCGAAGCTGTGCTTCGACACCAAGCCGATACCATTCATAATATTTCTCCGACCTTTTCAAGCCCTTAATCAACAGACAGCAGATGGCCGATAAGGTGTCAATATCGCCAAATTCATCATAAAGCTTTACCAGGCTATGATAAATGAGCGGATGATATGTCTTTCTCTTTTTGGCAAGATAGGTATACTGCCGTGCCAACTCCTTCGAAAGCATCCGATTCTTAATTCCAAAATTCAATATCTGAAGCTCGAACTCGTCCAATTCGTGAAGTAGAACCGGTTCCTGATTCAGAATACAGACTGCTTCATAATAAAGAATCGGACTATGACATCCGGCTTCATACTGTTCCTTGATGTCGGATAGCTTTTTACCTCCGCTTTTACCATAGGTTGAATCTATGTTCAAAAGGAACCAGAGTATCCGCCAGTCATCCTTCCCATTCTCATAATAGTCTCGGATAACCCGGGCGGCTTCCTTGATTACCTCATCCTCCTTCTCATATAGAGCGTTCAGATATAGGTATGCACAGTATTCCACCACAGATCTGCGTTTCCATATGGCTTCTTCCTTTTGAAAGCGATCCAGCTCTTCCTTCACGAGCTTTTCTTTACCGGATATCAATGCCAAATGGGCCTTAATTAGGCTCTTTCGCTTACTGTCCTCCCGATCGGGCAGTTCCTTCCATAGAGCTTCTGCTACATCGATATAATTCTCCAAATTAATTTTATTCAATCGAAAGCTGAGATAATTATCAATCAGACCTAGCTCCAGCTTCTGAATCAGCCTATGCTCTGATCGATGTTCCTGATGCTTTCTATAACTGCATTTCACTTCGACAGTAATGGTTTGATATGCCGTCTTAATCACTATCTGACCATAATTGTTTCCGGCCCTAAGCTTCACCGGATCAATGGAATAGGAGATCTGATGCGTATTGCCGATAAATCGGTCCGCCCATAAGAATTTCTGTTCCAATTGAATAAAGGGTGCTTCCGTGCTTACTCTGATTTCAGCATAGCCCCAATGGTCTTTCGTTAGAATCAGCTTATCACTTATCCCCTCTTCCGTAACGGAATATTCGACCTGTGTCTTATCAACTACAAGACGAATCATCGCTTTCTTATGAACTGCTATTAAAAACTCCTCTAAAGCCTGGCTGGTAGTAATGCTCTTAATCAGATTACGATAAATGTAACGATAACGTTCTTCATTTGCTAAAAAGATCCTTTCAAATTCCTCCATTCGGAAGACCTTCTTTGCTTCGGACCAGTCCATCCTGGCTAAATTGGTAAACTGGAATAAATCCTTTATCTTACCCAATGAGGTGGTTACATAAGCAACCTCTATATTAATATAAAAGGGAATCGTCTTCTCCCCACAATCACTGACGACACTGATCTCACCCTGTATCACTTCTCCGGCCTTAAGGTAATCCGCATGAAATGAATAGATAACCGTATTAGAAATACCTAAGAAGGATGAGCTCTCAATCTGCATCAAACGGTTTGAGGAATAAATGATACCCTTCATTTCCCGCTCCATAGAATTACTGATGATGAAGCTGCCTTCATAAGATTTTCCTGTTTCTACTGTTATCCTGATTTCTTCTTCGGACAGACAAATAAATGGAAGCTCGTATTCAAAATCACCATTTGAAAAACGTTCAATTTTATCCTTCAAATAATAAGCTCCTTTCACAGAAATCATTGCAAAATATCCAAAATAAGATATAATATTGTAATAATTATAATTCAATCATAGAAAAAAATCCAGTATTTATCAAAAAACGCTGGTTTTACAGGTCGTTTTAATATCGTATCATTATATATCATTATAAATATAATTTTTATAGATATTCGGGCAGTTATTGTACCGGGAAGGAGTCATATGATAAAACATTCAGATCATTTTCATGGCAGTGATTTAGAGACAATTGAGAAGGTATATGGAATTAAGAAGGAGGATATCATAAGCTTCTCAGCGAATGTAAATCCCCTGGGCATCTCACCCAAGCTTAAGGCTACATTAGCACAGAGGATCGATGCTATCATGAGTTATCCCGATCGGGAATATAGCTCACTTCGCAGGAAAATCGCCGAATATGCTCATACCGATATGGATAATGTTATCGTAGGCAATGGTTCAACAGAACTCATTTCTTTGTTCATCCAGATTAAGCATCCAAAAAAAGCTTTGATCATCGGCCCTACCTATTCCGAATATGAACGAGAGGTAGCTTTAGGAGGCGGAACAACCCGTTATTACCGTTTGGAGGAAGAGAAGGATTTTATTTTGGATATATCGTCCTTAGAGAAGGAGCTGACCTCCGATGTTGATCTCCTTGTCATCTGTAATCCAAATAATCCGACTTCCTCAGCTATAGCGAAAAGCGATATGAGAAAGATTTTAGACATCTGTAAACAAAAGGGTATCTTCGTAATGGTGGACGAAACCTACGTAGAATTTACGGAAGATGTTGCAAAGATCACTTCAGCCCCGTTGACCGGATATTATAACAATATCATCATTCTCCGGGGTATCTCCAAATTTTTTGCGGCACCAGGTCTTCGCCTGGGCTATGCCATCTGCGGAAACGCAGATTTGTTAAAAGAAATGAATCAAAGAAAGAATCCCTGGACCATCAACAGCCTTGCCGCCATTGCAGGTGAGATTATGTTCACGGACGAAGAATATATTAAGGACACCCGCACGCTGATTGCAACAGAGCGTGACCGGATCTGCTCTAACCTCGCTGCCTGCAAGAATATTAAGTACTACCCCCCGACCGCAAACTTTATCCTGATAAAGATACTGAAGGAGGAGACCACCTCAATGGATCTGTTCGAAGCCGCTATTCGCAAAGGTCTAATGATCCGTGACTGCTCTACCTTCCCATTCCTGAATAACAAGTTCATCCGTTTCTGTTTTATGAATCCGGAGCATAACAATGCACTGCTCGAGATATTATTGGCAGAATTAAATCAATAAGACATCGATCCACTTAAGGAAAGGATAACAGCCTGCAAAATACACCGTTATCCTTTCCTTTATTAACGCTTTATTCGGTCCTTCTCTATGCTGATTCCATTCCCAATCCCCCATATGGCAGATTTATATATTCTATAGTTTCTTATAAAATTTTAAGAATTAATTTATTGACTTACCGATATAGAGTGTTATAATACATATTTATTAGGCACCTAAACAATTTTGGAAATATTAAGGAGGAGAGATCAATCGTAAGAAGAAATGAAGTAACACAGCTTATCATCAGCTTTGGGGAATTAATCAAAGTCATTCATCAACATTCTTATCATAAGCTTGAAAAAACAAAGCTGTATCCCGGTCAGCCCCAGTTACTTCTTCATATCATGGAAAACGAAGGCATTACACAAAAAGCCTTATCTGAAAAACATTTTGTAAAGCCGGCAACCATCACCGGAATGCTGAACAAATTAGAGGCAAATCATTATGTTTATCGTGTTCCGGATGAAGTGGATAAGCGAATGATAAGAGTATACCTTACTCCCGAAGGAAGACATCTGGCCGAGGAAGGTGATAAATTCATGCAAGGGATGACCAATAAGCTATTTGAAGGTTTTACAGAGGAGGAATTAAAGACCTTATTGTATTTGATACAGAAAATCAGAAACAATATAAAGGATAAACATAACACGAAATACTAATTCAGCATGCTACCATGACACCGCAAATTTGGGTGGCAGAACAAATTCCTGACAATAGAAAGTTCGCAAAGCGTACTTTCTATCGTTTGTCGATTGAAAAATCTTTGATTTTTTAATCTAGTACTTATTAACAATGGAAAGGAACCCCCATGATAAAGCTGTTAAAATTCTTAAAAAAATCGGTTGTAGCAATCCTCTTTGTTACAATCCTGCTAATATTACAGGCATTCTGTGATTTGGCACTGCCTACCTATACCTCAGATATCATCAATACCGGCATCACGAATAGCGGAATTGAAGATACGGTACCGGAAGCGATCCGTGCAACAGAGCTTGATAAGCTGTCCGTATTTATGGATGACGCAAATAACGCACTGGTAAGAGAACATTATACAGAGGTAATAAAGGAAGAACTAAGTGAAAAGGAATGGTCCGATTATCTGGCTAAGTATCCTGCTCTTGCCACCGAGAGTATCTATCTCTGGGATAAGGAAGCAGAGGAAGAGCTTGCGGATGCCATTTCCATTCCCATGATGATGGTATTAACCCTTGAAGGTGATAGTGAAACCTCACAGGAGATGAAGCAACAGTTCCTGGCAAACTTCCCTGCTGAGATGACACAGGGAAATCCTGATATTTTTCAACTTCTCTCCCAGGTTCCCCCCGAAGGAAAGACTGCTATGCTGTCCGGAATTACGGAAAAACTGAACGAGATGCCCGAGATGCTGCTTACTGCCAGCGCAAGTTCATTTATTAAAGCAGAGTATGAAGCAATCGGTATCAAGGTTGACCGGATGCAGATCAACTATATCCTCTATGTCGGTCTCAGAATGATTGGTTTAGCACTTGTAGCAATGATTGCATCCATTCTTGTAACCTTCTTCTCTGCAAGAATTGCCGCTAAGTTAGGTAAGGACTTAAGAAGTAATGTCTTTAAGAAGGTTTTATCCTTCTCCAATCAGGAAATGGATCAGTTCTCTACTGCTTCGCTGATTACGCGTAGTACCAACGATATCCAGCAGGTTCAGATGCTGATCGTGTTTTTAATACGTATCGTTATTTACTCTCCTATCTTAGCATTCGGAGGAATTCTGAAGGTTATGAAAACCAATAACTCTATGTCCTGGGTGCTTATCGTAGGTGTTGGTGCTGTCTTTATTCTAATCGGCGTATTACTTATTGTCGCAATGCCAAAGTTCAAAATAATGCAAAAGCTTGTTGACCGTATCAATCTTGTAATGAGAGAAATCATTACCGGTCTTCCTGTTATTCGTGCTTTTAGTACTGTCTCTTATGAGGAGCAGCGTTTTGATAAAGCCAATGTTGATGTGACGAAGAATTCTCTCTTTGTGAATCGTGTTATGACCTTCATGATGCCTGTATTGATGATGATTATGAACCTGATCTCCATATTGATTATCTGGGTAGGCGCAGATAAAATTGATGCCGGAACCATGCAGGTTGGTGATATGATTGCCTTTATCCAATACACCATGCAGATTATTATCTCCTTCCTCATGCTTACGATGGTTTCCATTATGTTACCCAGAGCTGCAGTTGCAGCAAAGCGTATTGCTGAGGTATTGGAGACAGATATCTCTATTAGGGAATCCGATACCGATGAGCCTACCAAGGCAGGGATGAAGGGTATTCTGGAATTTAGAAATGTATATTTCCGCTATCCCCATGCTGAGGAGGATGTTCTCTCCGATATCAGCTTTACTGCCAAACCCGGAGAGACAACCGCTATTATCGGAAGTACCGGTAGCGGTAAATCTACCTTAATTAATCTGATACCTAGATTTTATGATGCCACTCAGGGAAACATCTTAATCGACGGAACCGATATTACGAAGATGAAGCAGCATTCTCTTCGCGACAAGCTTGGCTTTGTCCCACAGAAGGGTGTCTTATTCACCGGTACCATAGAATCAAACATTACCTTTGGTTCTCCGGATGCCAATGAGGAGGATATCAGGAAGGCTGCCGAAATTGCACAAGCAGTGGAGTTCATCAACGCCAAACCGGAGGGTTATGAATCCTCTATCTCAGAAGGCGGAACAAACGTATCCGGTGGTCAGAAGCAGCGTCTCTCTATCGCAAGAGCAATTGCAAAGAAGCCGGAGATCTACATCTTCGACGATAGCTTCTCTGCACTGGATTATAAGACGGATCAGGCACTTCGCAAAGCCTTGAGGGAGGAGCTCTCTGACAGTACCTTATTGATCATCGCTCAGAGAATCAGTACCATTATGAATGCTGAGCAGATTCTAGTGTTGGATGATGGCCGTATCGTCGGAAAGGGTACCCATAAAGAATTATTAAAGAATTGCGAAGTATATCAGCAGATTGCTTCATCTCAATTGTCAGAGGAGGAATTGAATTATGAGTAGAACTGATAACAGGCAAGAAACTCCCGTGAATCCCGCCCCTGCTAAAAGAAAACAAAATTCCGGTCATATGGGGCCTCCCGGAATGATGCCCGGCGAAAAAGCTAATGATTTTAAGGGAACAATGAAGAAGCTGTCCTCGAGCCTTTCCAAATACCGCTTCAGCTTCCTTCTCATGCTGCTGTTTGCAGTCGGCAGTACCATTTTCTCAATCATCGGTCCGACCATTATGGGTAATGCAACCACAGAAATTTTCAATGGTTTAATCAGTAAGATCCAGGGCGGGGATGGAATAAACTTTGATGCTTTATCTAAAATATTAATTACCTTAATCCTCCTATACGGGGTTAGTGCTTTGCTATCCTTTATTCAAGGCTGGATTATGACAGGAATCAGCCAGAAGGTAGCCTATAAATTCCGTAAGGATATCTCCGAAAAAATTCACCGCATGCCCATGAATTACTTTGACACTACCTCCCACGGTGAGATTCTGTCCAGAGTAACCAATGATGTCGATACCTTGAGTAACAGCTTGAATCAGAGCTTAAGTCAATTGATTACCTCGGTAATAACTATAATCGGCGTACTGATTATGATGCTGCGAATCAGCATCTCGATGACATTCCTGGCTATACTCATATTACCCGTCTCGGGAATCGTTATCAGTCGTGTCATAAAAAAATCGCAAAAATATTTCCAACAACAGCAAGAGTACCTTGGCCATGTCAACGGTCAGGTGGAGGAAACCTATGGAGGACACAATATCGTTAAAGTCTTCAACAAGGAACAGGATTCCATCAGAGAGTTTGACGAGAAGAACGAAAAATTATATGAATCTGCATGGAAGTCCCAATTCCTATCCGGTTTGATGATGCCGATCATGCAGTTTGTAGGTAACATTGGCTACGTAGGCGTAGCTATCCTTGGTGGATATCTTGCAATCAACGGTAAGATTGAGGTAGGTCAGATTCAATCCTTCTTCCAATACATCCGTCAGTTTACGCAGCCCATCAATCAGCTGATGCAGGTAGCAAATATGTTCCAGTCCACCGCCGCGGCAGCAGAAAGAGTATTTGACTTTTTAGCTGTTGAGGAAGAGGTACAGACGGTAGAGAATCCGGTATCTATCGAAGGCCTGAATGGTCATGTGGAGTTTAAGCATGTACATTTCGGTTATCATCCGGATAAAATTATAATTAAGGATTTTAGTACCACGGTATATAAGGGTCAGAAGATTGCGATTGTAGGACCTACCGGTGCCGGCAAGACTACGATGGTTAAGCTGCTGATGCGCTTCTACGATATCAATAGCGGCGAGATCTTAATTGACGGTCATAACATCAAAGACTTTAATCGTAGTGATCTTCGTAAGATGTTCGGTATGGTACTTCAGGACACCTGGTTATTCAATGGAACCATTATGGAAAACATCCGTTACAGCAAGCTCGACGCTACGGATGAAGAGGTAATCAAGGCAGCAAAGGCGGCTCATGTGCACCACTTCATCTCTACCCTACCTGACGGATATCAGATGGTACTCAACGAGGAAGCAAGTAATGTATCCCAGGGTCAGAAGCAGCTATTAACCATAGCCCGCGCTATCCTGGCTGATCCTAAGATCCTCATTCTCGATGAAGCCACCAGCTCTGTTGATACCAGAACGGAGATTATGATACAAAAGGCAATGGATAGCCTGATGAAGGGAAGAACCAGCTTCATCATAGCGCATCGTTTATCAACCATCCGTGATGCCGACTTAATTCTCGTAATGAACGACGGTGACATCGTGGAGCAGGGGACTCATACCGAGCTTCTTGCGAAGGGCGGCTTCTATGCTAACCTCTATAATTCACAGTTCGAGAGAACTGCATAGCTCACTAAACAACATAACTATAATCAATTGTTTTAATGATACAAGAACGCGTCGCAAAATAACTTTTTAAGTTAGAATGCGACGCGTTCTTTCTGTTATATAGGTAAAAACCTTTGCAATATAGCTGATCCGCTATTTTGCAAAGGTCCCGTCCCTAGAACTATGTTTGAATCAAAAGGGGAGTTTTATAAATTTCCGGGTTTACCCAGATATTTATCGAATATTATCTTCGGACAATTAATCAATAATTTCAACATCGATTAGTTCATGACGCAAGACATCGATTAAGCCCATATCGGTCAGCCCTAATTCGGGAACCGTAGGCAAGGAGATAAAGCTTAGTGCCATAAAGGGAGCATCCATTTGACAACCAAGTTTTTCTGCAGCATGGTTCATAACCTCTAGGTCTGCCATTACTTGATCTGCAGGATTTTCACTCATTAAACCACCAATGAGTAATTGCATCCGATGTGTCACTACACCATTTTCTGCGATGGTTAAGCCACCCTGCATTTCTGCAATCCCATTGACCGCAGCTGCCATATCCTCTTCATTGGTACCTACAACAACGATATTATGATGGTCATGGGACATAGAGTAGGCCATAGCTCCTTTTTTAAGCTCAAATCCTTGTACGAAGCCAACACCTACACCTCCGGTTTTTCCATATCTCTCAACAACGGCTAGTTTTAGAATATCTGCTTCCACATTCATCTTAATCTTACCGTTTTCTACGGGAAGCTCTGCTACTTCACGGGTATTGATGATTTGCCTGTCAATCAGCTTAATCACATTGACCTTCGTTTTATTTTGCTTCGATAAGGATTTCACATCAAAGGCTTGCGCAGTGATTGTGTTTTTCAAAATTACTGTGTTCTTAATCCAATCCGGATATTCGGAAACCTTACATTCTTCCAACAGCTTCCCAGCTTGAGCAACTACTTTTCCTTCGAAGAATACAGCCGTTGGCTTAATATCATTAATATCTTCTACTAATAGGATATCCGCAAGGCGTCCCGGTGTTATGCTTCCGATTTCATCCTCCAGACGGAAATGCTTTGCTGCATTCACCGTTGCTACCTGAATTGCCTGCATCGGCTTAACGCCAAGTTCAATGGCACGCGTTACATTATAGTTAATATGACCCTCTTCTCTAATTTCACTCGCATGCTTATCGTCCGTACAGAACATTAAATTATCAAAGCCTATTCCATGTTCTAAAACTCCGGTGATCAATTCATCGAGATTTCTTTCGGTACTTCCTTCGCGAATTAACACCTTCATTCCAACCTGTAGACGAGAAAGTAATTCTTCAAAATTCACACACTCATGATCATCGGAGATACCGGAGCTAGCATAGACATTTAACTCCTGACCGAGTCTACCAATTGCATGACCGTTTACGATTTTTCGTTTACTTAAGGTATCCGCAATTTTGTGAAGGTATTCCTCCTTCACAAATAGGATTTTAGAGGGATCTAATTCTCCTAGACTCACACTCTCATCCCATCCCATGATTTCCTCTACCTCTTTTGCACCTAAGATTGCCCCTGTCGTCTCCAAACCAGGTGCGGTTGGTACTCTTGACGATACTTCAATCAGCATACGATATGGTAAGCGATTGATGGATTGCAGCATTGCTTTTAGGCCCTGCTCTCCTGCTACATTCGCAATCTCCATTAAGTCCGCACATAAGGTAGTGGTTCCTTGAGGTACTACAACACTCGCCAAAGCTTCCGGTGAAAGCATGGTAGATTCAAAATGCATATGGGTATCAATTAGCCCGGGCAATGCATATTGTCCCTTTCCGTCGATGATCTCATTTGCTTCCAGCGCTACATTGGGATGTATGGAAACAATTCGCTTCCCCTTAATGTAGATATCTGTGGGATAAACTTCTCCTGAAAATACATTCACTAATTTTACATTTTCTATTTTTAAGTCACATGGATATTTTCCTAATCCGGTTTCTATAATCTCCTTAATTTCCTCAAATGTTCTCATCCTTATCCTCCGATGCTATAATAGAATGTCCGCTACTAAATATACAATAAAGATTGCTGTCAGAACCCATACTGTAGGTGTTATTTTCTTCGCTTTACCTGCTGCTACTTGACCGATGGTATAACCAATGAGACCAAATAAAATACCATAGGCAATATTATAGGAAAATGGCATAAACGCAACGGTTAAAAATACTGGTAACGCGATTGACAAATCTCCAAGCTCCATATGACATAAGGGTTCAATCATAAAAATACCAACCATGATTAATGCAGGTGCGGTTGCTATGGATGGAATCATCAAGAAAATTGGTGAGAAGAATATGGTTAACACAAATAATAAGCCTGTAACGCATGCTGTCATACCTGTTCTTCCGCCTTCAGCAATTCCGGTCGTACTTTCGGCGCCGTAAATGGTAACGGTGTTAGTACCTAATA
>JAEZKL010000086.1 GCA_023415475.1 Bacillota bacterium
GCATATTAAAGTAGGTATCCAGATTATCATCCGATACTTCTACTGTATAGCTTGTTGTCTCATACCCTTCTTTAATAAAAGTTAATACATGAGTTCCGATAAGCTTCTGGAAGCTTGCCGGAGAGACCCCTTGGAACTCACCGTTCAGATAAATGGAGGCTCCGATAGGATTCTGTACATGGATCTTATGTTTCCCATCCACATCGTAGTCCTCATTGGAGGTATTATCCGGCACATCGTCGAAATCATCACCTGTATTATCCTCATTATTATCTGTATTATCACTACTATCTGTATTATCACCGACCTCATTACCTGATCCGATATTTGTTCCCCCCGTACCGGTATCCGTCTCCGTTACCGTGGCCTTCTCGTCGCTGCTCTCCTCCGGTAAGCCGATACGAAATGTGGTACCTGCATTGTCTACCGCCAATTTACCTTCATAAGTTATATAACCATCCAAGGATACCACAACATCATGCTCCCCATAGGTCAGCTCCAATGCACTTGCATAGGTAGTAAGCTTACCATCCACAAACAGATCCGCTCCAAAAGGAGTAATTTCAAAGGTTACTAATCCCCGCTTTGTCGCATCCGGTCCCAGATCACTTAAGGATACAACCGTCTCCTGATTACGCAATACTGTTATATTCTTTGTTGCAGTGTAACCCGTATTCTCCACGGTCAAGTTGAAGTTACCCTCTCTTACCTTAATTACCATATCGTCGACAATCTGCTCCATCGCTTCATATCCAATGGTAATATGATCTCCCAGAAATTTATCGTAGTCAACAAGCTTTACCGTACCGTGACCTCTGGTTACGGTGATGGACCAGATTGTTTCTTTATATCCGCGAACCGTCAGTTCATCCATCTCGGCAAGCTTATGGACCGTAATAAAATCCGATCCGTCCAGGATAATCAAAGAATCCTTATATTTATATTTACTGGAGGCAATCTTCATGATGCGACTGCTCCGATCTACCATAAGATTACTTACTCCGACATATTCCCATGCCTTAGTAGATATTTTTATCTCTGACAGCTTTGTTTCCTTCTCAGGATATAACACCTCCACCATTGTACCGATCGGAAGCTGACTGATTGCTATCACCTGTCCGTATTTATCAAGTACATTCGTGCCACCGCTATAGGTAAAGGTTACGCTTTCCTCCTTATTCACATCATAGAGGACTATCTCCTGCGTCTCCTTCCTGATCTCCGTAATCACGCCGAGAACTTCATTCCCTACCGCTTCAGTAGCCGTGATTTCCTGTGTCTCTTCCCCGGTATTACTACTCTTTCCGCTTCTTCGATCGGAATCGGCTCCGGTCACATACATGGTTAGAAGTAAAATAGCAGATAAAGCTCCCAATCCAAGGAGCAGGCTCGTAATGAATCGGCTGTTGACGGTATGATTTTTCTTTGGTTTCTTATCAAATACACTCATGATAGTTATCCTCTGTTCTTAATCGGTTATATCTATGTATATTATAGCCTACCTTGTAGGCAGTTTCAATCCTTCCTTCGACTATAAAATATCTTCCAGCCTTTCAAGAAACATCTCTTTTTTCTCATTCTGCTCACCAATCATGCTGAGCTTTTGTGTATTACGTCCGGAAACCCAGGATTTCTTACCATTATAATAGAAGTTCGTAATCTTCCAGAATTTTTCCGGATACAGGAGCAACAGGTAAAGAATCTGAAGCTCCTCCTTCGATATCGGCTTTATCTGATCATACGCCTCTATAATATTGCTTCCGTAGAGAATATCCCAATCATTTTTCTCCATGACCTTACGGATAAACTGATACAGATCAAAGATCTGGAGCCCGATATAGGATTTTTCAAAATTCGTGGTAGCAATATTACTTCCCGAGCCATTAAGCTCGGTTACGGAGAGCGGCTGCTTATTCACCCATCCCGGTGGGATATAATTCCTGCTCATGGCATCCGTCTTGCTTTTTTGCATGATGATATTATGGTAGGTATAATTACCATGACAGACGCTGCGTCCCTTTACCGCTTCCTCCATTAGCTCTAAATAAGAGGAATGAGATAGCCTCTCTGCTGCCAATACCCCTTGCTCATAAAAGGCTTCATAATAATTCAGATACATAAGCTCAAATTCATTCTTCTGTTTCTTCTCACGGATATATGCCTTTACCCTTTTCAGTTCACGGTTTCGTTTATCAAAGGTCTCCAATAAATCCGGGGAGATATTATGCTCCAGCTGCTCCGAGGTAAATTCCACATCCTTCAGAATAATATGCATTCTGGCCAAATTCGCAGAGGCATACTCCACCTGTGACAATTCTCTAAGATTACATTCCTCACCCCAGAACCAGTTCTTCATGATATATTGACAACCGGCACCATCTTCAGAGATGATATCTTCATCCATGGTTTTGACAAAGAAATCCGTATTCGCATAACCATGAAGCAGCAGGTGCTCCTTCACCTTATTCTCAAATAGCGCTCTGTTTCTGGAGCCTTCAAAGCACTTAAAGAGCTTAAGCCCTGCGTCAGTTTCCAACAGGAATGCACCTCTGGCCCGGTATATATTGTAGATCTTAAGACGATATCTTTTTAATGCTTCCTGACTTCTATCCTCCACAGCCCATCCTCCTTACAAAACCTCTATAGCATAGAATTGGAAACGACGAGCCAATCTGGGGTATCGTAGGTATCCACAAGTGATAAACCCGTCTTACTAATATTATGATGTGAGATTCTGATTCATGAATATTAATCCATAGGCTTTAGGAAAAGTTTTATATGATGGATAGATAAAAACAGGAGGAAGCTTTTAGGTCTTCCTCCTGTAAATATATGATACCTGAATCCTTCTTTATTCTTCGTTCTGTTTTTCCAGCATTTGTTTTGTTATGGTTAATAGTGTGTCTCGATCGTTCAAGGAGGGATTATCCAAAACCTCCGACAACAGGCTGTTAAGAAGCTCTCCCATCTTCTTTCCGGGCTTCATTCCTATCGTAATCAGATCCTTGCCATTGATTTGAAGCTCCTTTAGGCTTACACACTCCTCTTTGTCTATAATCTCCCGATATAGTTGTCTGGCGGTTGCAATTCGGTCGAATTTCTCCTTAGTATGCTGTGGGTTCTTAGCTGAGGTATCGGCCCTGTTAACCTCAAAAAGCAATTCCATGTATTCTTTACCGATCTTCGAGGCTGCCTTACGCATACCGGCAGATGTCAAAACAAAACGGTAATCATGCCACCGAATCAGATGGACCACAGCGTCAATCGTATCATTATCAAATTTTAGCCGACGCAGAATATTCTTCGCTGTCAACGCTCCCTTCTCCTGATGCCCGAAAAAGTGGTTCTGTCCATCCTTACCCAGGGTGATGGTATTCGGCTTCTCAATATCATGAAGCAGCATCGTCCAGCGAAGGATCGTTCGTTCCCTAATTTCAAAGCGTTGCTCCTTAAGCCCTCCGGCAACCTCACTCACCGCATGTATCGTATGATCCCCCACGCTATAGATGTGATGAATATTTTTCTGCTCTGTCTTCATCATTGCATCGAACTCGGGAAAAACAACACTTGTTATCCCTAACTCATAGAGCAGCCGGAGCCGGTTCGGATGGTCGGATATTAACAGCTTTGTCAGTTCCACTCTGATCCGTTCCGCACTGATATTCATAAGATTTTCTGCTTTTGCCTCAATGGCACAAAGAGTGTCTTCCTCAATCGTAAAGCCAAGCTGTGCAGAGAAACGCACTGCCCGAAGAATACGCAGAGCATCCTCATCAAAACGCTCTTCGGCGCTACCGACGCACCGGATCAGACCCTTATTCAGATCCTCCATCCCTCCAAAGAGATCAATAAAGCCTTCCTTCTCATTATATGCCATAGCATTAATGGTAAAGTCTCTGCGCTTTAAATCCTCAACAAGGCTTGAGGTAAACTCCACCTGCTTCGGATGACGGTTATCCTCATATTCTCCATCCAGCCGGTAGGTTGTAACCTCGTAATGCTCCTTTTCCATTAAAACAGTGACTGTTCCGTGGACTATCCCTGTATCCACCGTCCTACGGAAAATCTTTTTTACCTCATAAGGAGTAGCCGAGGTCGTAATATCCCAATCCTCCGGCTCTCTGCCCAGAACCATATCCCGCACGCAGCCACCGACCGCATAGGCCTCATAACCGTGTTGCATCAGCTCTTCAATAATATCATTCACTTTTTGGGGAATATGAAAATTCATAGGAAGACTCCTTTTCTAAAATCTATACCGATTATAGCAAAGCACCGTCTTGATTGCAAGGCTAACCCATGTATTATGAATCTATCATCTTCTCAGTACTTCTATAAAGCACAAGGCCGCATCCCAGAAGCACCAGGCATATTCCGCTTCCCAGCATACTCTTCCTCCATCTTACCCCTTCTATCAATTCGTGTTAGACCATATCGCTTACGCGCATAACCAAAAGAAGTACACAACGCGAGCATCTCCGGTTCGCGTGCGTGTTCACATTGCTCACATTTCTTACGCGCAAAAAATCTGTACAGTAACATTTCTTGCCTCTCCGGGTGTTATACCCGTTTCCTTCAAGTAACGAATGCTGTACAGATTAATTAATTCTATCTCATTTTATTCACACACTTATACACATGGCATTTAGTCATGTATTAATATGCCTTTCCCCAATAAGCCATAACCTTGGCAGGTTTGCCACAGCATACGCAAGTTTCTGCCAGCTGTTCCTGCTCAAAGGGCATACAACGGGAGGTTGCACCGGTTTTATCCTTGATTTCCTTCTCACAGGCCTCATCCTGGCACCACATTGCCTTTACAAAGCCAGGCTTCTCTGCGACGGTCTTTTCGAACTCTTCCATCGTGGTTGCAGTGTAGGTATGGGTATCACGATGATTTCTAGCACGCTCTAACATCTCATATTGCATCTTCTCTAAGATCTCGCCGACTTTCACTTCGATCTCATCCAAGGATACGACAAGCTTTTCTCTGGTATCTCTTCGAACGATGACAGCCTGGTTTGCTTCAATATCCTTTGGACCAATCTCCACACGAATCGGAATACCGCGCATCTCCTGCTCGCTGAACTTCCAGCCCGGACTCTTATCGGAATCATCCACCTTAACCTTAAAGGAGGCAAGCTTCTGCTTTAGTTCATAAGCCTTATCAAGAACACCCTCCTTATTCTGATTGATCGGGATAATCATAATCTGGGTAGGTGCAATTCTGGGTGGCAATACTAAGCCGCTGTCATCACCGTGAACCATGATGATTGCTCCGATAATTCTGGTGGACATACCCCAGGAGGTCTGGTGAACATACTGTAAGGTATTGTTCTTATCGGCGTATTTGATATCAAAGGCATGTGCGAAGCCGTCACCAAAGTTATGGCTGGTTCCTGACTGTAATGCCTTGCCGTCATGCATCAGGGCTTCAATGGTATAAGTAGCATGCGCGCCCGCAAACTTCTCTTTCTCGGATTTGCGGCCCTTAATCATGGGAATTGCAAGCACCCTCTCACAGAAATCCGCATAAACATTAAGCATCTGGATCGTTCTCTCCTCTGCTTCCTCAGCGGTTGCATGCGCCGTGTGTCCTTCCTGCCATAGAAATTCCATGGAGCGGAGGAACGGTCTGGTGGTCTTCTCCCAGCGTACAACAGAACACCACTGATTATATAACTTCGGAAGATCTCTGTGGGATTGGATTATTTTCGAATATAAATCACAGAAGAGAGTCTCGGAGGTAGGTCTTACACACATTCTCTCCTGTAAAGGCTCACCGCCGCCATGAGTAACCCAGGCAACCTCAGGTGCAAAGCCCTCCACATGATCCTTCTCCTTCTGTAACAAGCTCTCCGGAATAAACATAGGCATATATACATTCTCTACACCGGTGGACTTAAAGTCCGCATCCAGCTGCTTTTGAATATTCTCCCAGATTGCATAGCCAAGGGGTCTGAGTATCATACAGCCTCTTATACTGGAGTATTCAATTAATTCTGCTTTCTTAACAACATCTGTGTACCACTGGGCAAAATCCACGTCCATAGAGGTAATTGCCTCAACCAGCTTCTTATCCTGTGCCATAAATTTCTCTCCTTTAATTCAGATTATCTGCTTCCTCTACCTGAGCCTCCAAGGGCAGGCAGGTTGACTATTATGATTAATATCGGCCTTGTGTTACATTTTTAAACAACAAAAAAGCCCTCCTATCCGCAAGGGACCGAAAGACTCGGCGGTACCACCCTAATTAATTGCTGTAATCAGCAATTCTCTTTTCTTCCGTTAACGCCGGAATACGTTATACTTCGGGGAGTTATACTACTCCTTTCATACAATGCTCCAAGGCCGGTTCGATAATATCGGTATAAGAAGCTCTCACCCCTGCTTCTCTCTCTGAAATACGACACACTATCTACTATTCCTCTTCATCGCCAGAAACGATAGAAAGCACGATTAGCGACCTTCTATTGTTCAAGATTGTGATACTTATTCTTAAGTATCGAGGTAATTGTATGCCAGAAAATCCGCTTTGTCAAGCGGATTTCCGGCTTAGTCCTCATTATAAGTAATCTGTTCTCGATCTGCAGCCACCTGAGTCTTCTCATTCACCAATTTATAGATGGTAATAATTATGACCAGTCCGATAGGACCTAAGATAAAACCCATAATAGAAAACAATTTGACACCAATATAAATTGAAATCAGTGTATACAAGGGTTTAATTCCGATACGGTTACCAATCAGCTTTGGCTCCAATACTTCTCTGAGAATCTGACAAAGCAGGTAGATGGTAATAAGAACCGCTGCCGCATAGATATTGCCGTTCATCAGCTTAATAATTGCCCAGGGAATAAATATCATACCACTTCCTATCAACGGAAGCGCATCCATTACCGCAATTAATATCCCGAGTAAAAAGGCATAATCATTATGCAATAGTGATAGACCCAGTACGCAGATCAGAGCAACTAAGATCATGATGATGACCTGTGAACGCAGATAGGCAGCTCCCGCCTCTGACAGCTTTCCTGTAATTCGATGAACGTCTTTATAGAGATTATAGTTGCGATACTTCTCCTGAAAGCCGGGCAATTCCTTTACAATCAGTATAGCAGATACAAAGATGATTAAAAGCACACCAACGAATGATATCAATCCCACCGTGATTGATATGGTATGCTCCGTAACCTGTGGCATCAGATTATTCTTAACCCGGTTTACGGTCTGCATCAGATTATCATCTACCATACCTCGCAGTGAGCCCTCCTCCAGTCCGAATAGCTCATCACAGCCTATGCAGATATTGTCAAGCTTGTTTGCAATCAAGTTCAGATAGACAGGAATATTTCGGATAAATGCGATTGCTTGCTTAATCAGTACATTGATTAACAACCAGATGCCGGTTCCAAATACCGCGAATAACAAAAAAAGTGATATGCTTCCTCCCAGGATTCGCGGTAGCCGAAGGCGCCGATACAGGGTATCTGATACCGGACGGATAATACATGCGAGAAAATAAGCAATTAAAAAGGGCAGAATGAGCCCTAGCAGATACCGAAAGCTCAAATATACTCCGACACTAATCAACACAATCAATATTGGGCCCTTAATTCGGCGTAGCTTCTCCCAGAATGTCTTCAAGCATTTCACCCCCTCTTCGCTGAAATAAAAGAATCAAAAAAAGAATTCATTCTAGAATGAATTCTCTTTTATTTATTGTCTGTCAAACAGCGACTTATATCCTTGGGGAATACTTGTAAAAATAAAGCTAAAAATATCATACTCTGGAAAGTATAAAGCTTATTTAGTAGAATTTATTATTTTATAGTCTCGATGGGAACATAGGGTACTTCTGCCAGATAAGCTGCCTTGGCATACTGCATGCCATCCTCCACAAAGAAGTCATCTTCTTTTTTGGAAACCTTAACGATAGCCTCAATTGCATAAAGATCTTGACCATATTCCTTCACCAAATCAGAAAGAGCTACCCTGTCATCCTCAGAAATGTCTTCATTCTTCACGAGTCGCCTCGGAGATACCAGCATCTTCGTGGTCTCTCTGCCCGTCTTTGCATATTGCTCATCGTATGCCTTTGCTTCCTTAAGAATAATCTCAGCAATCTTATCCGGGGTGTAATACGTGCTGTCAATAATCAGATTATAATTAGAGAAATCCATATAGTTCAAGTTATAAATATCCTTATAGCGAACCATCTCCGTTGCGGCACGCTCTGCCAGAAGCTTTTTCGCTTCTTCCAACGAGGAATACTTCTCTTCTGCGCCGCGCTGGTCATTCATGACACGCTCTGCTGCCACCTCTAAGCTTACGGAAACAAACACCTTAAAGGAATGCTCAACAAAATGCCATGCCAGTCTTGAGTCAAAGATAATATTCTTATCCTTATTCTCTCGGGATATTCTGGCTGTTTCATCATCAATCATCTTATCATACTTCTTATCCGAGCACATCAGCTGATTCAGCTCAAGAGTCGTCATATTCATCTGTCTTGCGAGCTCTCTTTGAACCTTGCCTGTTGAATATATCTCAAATTGATGTATTTCATTTAATAGCTTGCATATAGTAGATTTACCACTACCCAGATTACCTGTCATTGTAATATGCATAAAATTATACCTCTTTCTTTTTATAAGCAATGCTTGAATAAATACCATTCAGATTATTACGTATTATAGCCGAAAACCGAGAAAAAAACAACCATTTGAAGTACTATGTGCTCGAATTAGGTTACGGTTCAGACCATATAAGATATAATATGAGTACGATAAATGTTTCCGAAATCGGAGACCTTTCGCTTATTATTACCGCTTATCCGGCAGAAATATCATATTTGCCTGCAGCCTCTCTGCCTCATCCTCATCATGAGTTACCAAAATTACGGTTTTTCCCACCGTCTTTTGTTTAACATAATCCATCACCTGATGCTTTAGCATCTCATCGAGACCTTTAAAGGGCTCATCCAAAAGCAGAATATCGCTATTTGCAAGAATCGCACGTACAATCGCGACTCTCCTGCGCATGCCCCCGCTGAAGTAATTGACTGTTTTATCCGCATAATCCTCTATTCCTACCAGTCTTAGCTCCTTCTCGATTCTTTGCTCCGATATCTTTTTATCGCATACCAGCTTGATATTACGCACAGCATCATAGTGCTCTATCAATCGGTCTTCCTGGAATACAGCTGCTATTTTCCTACCACCTATTCCTCCCACCTCTCCGGAATCCGGCTTCATAAGCCCCATCAGCAGATAAAGCAGAGTAGTTTTACCGCTTCCCGAGGCACCCATCAGACAATTAATCTCACCCTCTGGGAAGGACAAATTAAGGTCTTCAAACAGAACATGATCATCAAAGCGTTTGGATATATGGATTAATTCAATCGCCATCAGGATCTCCTTTCCGGGCGTAACAGTAATATAATTACCTTTTCAAATACGACACTGATTAGAATAATTACGACAGTCCACGCCAGCAGCTCCTTGGTCATCCAGTACAACTTCGCTTCATAAAGCTTTGCTCCAATCGATCCGGCCGGGATACCGATTACCTCCGCAGCAATACCGGACTTCCAGCATAAGCCCAACCCTACTATCACAGCTGTCACAAAAAACGGCTTTACAGAAGGGATATAGATTGCAACTGCCTTCTTCCACAGACTAAGCCGAAATACCTGTGCCATCTCCAGAAGCTTCTCGTCCGCCGTGTTTAAACCCTGTTCCACGCTGGAATAAATCATTGGCAAAACCATCATAAAAGAGATCAGAACCGATAAATTCCTAGACTTAATCCATACCAGTGCCAGGATAATAAAAGAGGCAATGGGCATAGCTGTAATAATCTTCATTACAGGCGAGACCAGCTCCTCTATCAGTCGAAACCGGTAGGCCAGGATAGCCAGAACAGTACCAGATACCAGGCCGATTGCAAAGCCGGTAATAATACGAAGGGATGAAAAAAGTATCGTCTGCCAGAAATCAATACTTTGCACCAGCACAAGCAAGGTCTGAAAGACCGTAACCGGTGATGCTAAGAGCAGCTCCTGCCCGACCCATCTGCTCACCAGCTCCCATATTAACAGCCAGAAGCAGGCAACAAAAAGCTTCAGACCAAATTTTTTCACCAATCTATTGAAAGAATCCTTTACGTTCATAGCCATTCCTCTCCGTATGATAATTACAAAGCAAGAAGAAGCCGCCCAGATTCGTTTACCCTAGAGTACCCATATCCTGCAGCTCCATCTTAATCATATATATTATTTTATATAGTAGAAATCATCGTTCGGAAGTGCTCCGCCAACCGCCTGCGCATTCTGGTTATAAAGGACGGTCAGATATCCGGTTACCTTTGTCCTCATATCCTCGCCCCGGATCAGCGTAATGTTGCAATAAGGCAGTGCTTTCTTTATCACGGCTGCCTTGAAGATATCGAATTTCTCAACAAGTGTAGAGGCTTCCTCTACATTTTCATTCACATATGCAGCGGAATCCGCATATTCCGACAGGAACGAGTCAAATGCTTCTTTGTTATTTTCTACAAATTCACTACGCGCCACAACAACACCAGTTACTACACTACTGCCATCCTTACTGACCGCTTCCCATTCCTCAGCTACATCCAGAGCCACCTTAACCTTTTCATTATTCATCATAACGGTAGTAACATAAGGCTGGGGCAGCATAGCGATCGCATCGTCGGCCTCACTGAGCAAAGCAGCCACTTCGGTTGCTTCCGTCTTATATTCAATCGTAACATCCTTCTCCGGGTCGATACCGTGAGCGGTCAATAAATAGTTTAATGTATATTGAGGTGTTGTTCCGAGGCCTGTGGAATAGATGGTCTTACCCTTCAGATCCTCTACCTTCTTAATACTGTCTCCGGTCTCAACAATGTAAAGAACGCCCAAGGTATTGATACCGGCAACCTTAAGCTTGCCCTGAGTCTTGTTGTATAGAACAGCTGCCAGATTACATGGTATCGCAGCGATATCAAAATCACCCTTTACTAATCCCACGCTAATCTCATCCGCTGCACCTGCCACGGTAAAATTATAGTTGTTCGTTGTAGTCCCTACTGAGGCATCCTCCATGACCTTCACCATACCGATGGCGGTAGGTCCTTTGAGTGCGGCGATTCGGATATCTTTTTTCGCTACAGGCTCTGCTGTGAGAGACGGTGATTCCTCCTGAGACGGAGCCTTGGTAGGAACGGCTGTAGCGGTTATATCCTGTGCTGTATTTTCCTTGCCCGGATCCTCATCTTGCGCTGTGCAGGCTGTTAATGTCAGAACACTAATCAGTAATGCTATTATTAGACTCAATTTCTTCATGATATTACCTCCTATATCTTATCTTTGGTTATCGACTGTATCTTCATACTTGTCTTTTCTATTTTTCTAGCGAATATTTACTTGCGAGGATAAAGTTACTTTTTTGAATATATCGTTTTTACATTGACACCCTTAATCATACCTAGCTTTCCTGCCAGAGTGCTTATGATATCAGCCTCTGCATTTACCACGACACTTATGATATTGATGTTTTTTTCACGGTAGGGAATGCCCATCCTCCCAATAATATATTGACCATATTCATGAAGCAAACCGTTCAGGCGTTCTACCGAGTCAATATCCTCAACAATAATTCCAATTAATGCGATTCTGGTTTCCATGTGATAACCTCCCATAAAAAAATCCCTATGCCACAATGACATAGGGAATATGAATGTTCCGTATTGAATCGTCTTTTTGCCCGGAATTACCTGCCGTCAGAACGATTTATATCATATTATCCTACGCCTTTCCATCAGCAAACCTTTTGAATTGGCTAAAATAATAGTAGCACCTCGTTAATTAAATGTCAAGCTTATGGAACCTTCCCAAGAGGTAGGGTAACAATCCTAACAATGGTCTCTTTTCGTTTCAAGATTTTTACCGGTAAAGCCCTCCAAAAGTATTGAGAGCTCTTTGAATTTATCACTATTTAGGCGGTAATGCATCCATTTTCCTTCTCTACGACAATTCACCAGCCCTGTCTCACACAGAATCCTCATGTGGTGGGATAAGGTTGGCTGAGATATCTTAAGCTGCTCCAGTATATTACATGCACATCTCTCTCCGTCCTTAAGCTGATCTAAGATAACCAGACGGTTCGGATCAGACAATGCCTTCAATTCCATTGCTCTCTGATAATATATAGTTCCCATTGTTCCCTCCAAAGCAATTATACTTTAAACCGGTATCCCACTCCCCAGATCGTTTCGATATATTGCGGTTTCGATGTATTATATTCAATCTTCTCGCGTATTTTCTTGATATGAACGGTAACTGTAGCGATATCTCCTACCGATTCCATATCCCAGATCTCCCGGAAGAGCTCATCCTTGGTATAGACACGATTCGGATTCTGTGCCAAGAAGGTAAGCAGATCAAACTCCTTGGTAGTGAATATCTTCTCTTCCCCGTTAAGGAAAACGCGCCGAGCCGTTCTATCTATCTTTAGCCCTCGAATCTCAATTATTTCATTCTCCTTCACTCCGGAGCCGATCAGCCTCTCATATCTGGCAAGATGTGCCTTAACTCTTGCTACCAGCTCGCTGGGACTAAAGGGTTTGGTCATATAATCGTCCGCACCCAATCCGAGGCCACGGATTTTATCGATATCATCCCTCTTCGCGGACACCATAATGATTGGTATATTCTTGACTTCACGTATCTTTTTGCAAATCTCAAAGCCGTCCAGACCCGGCAACATAAGATCTAAAATAATCAGGTCATACTCCTCAACCAAAGCTCTTCTGACACCAATATCCCCATTGGTCTCTACTTCGACTTCAAAACCGCTTAGTTCCAGATAATCCTTTTCCAGTTCCGCAATAGCGACTTCATCTTCAACAATCAACAGTTTACTCATCGTTTAACTCCTTTCAATCAAGGTATCTTCTATTTAAAGTATAGCACTTATTCCAGCAAAATGAATAGCCTTTGTCTTATTTCATGTCGTTTTCACTCTTTCGAAGAGTGAATAATATCGTTGTACCAACACCCTGCTCGCTGACTGCCCAGATTTTACCCGAGTGATCCTCGATTATCTTCTTGGAAATTGCCAGCCCCAAGCCGCTGCCGCCCTTCTGTGAGTTTCTGGAGGCGTCCGCACGGTAGAAACGGTCAAAAACATAGGGTATATCCGGCTTCGGTATCCCGATACCGTTATCCTCAATCTCTATCTGTATATAAGCACCAATATCATGTACCCGAATCTGCAGAATTCCTTTTGACTTATCCATGTATTTTACCGCATTGCCAATAATATTATTAATGACACGCTTTAATTGCTCCGCATCAGCAATAACCTTTGTATTATGTGACAGCTCATTATAATACTGGATCTCGATATTTTTCACCTCAAGGTCCAAGCCGATCTCCTCAATACAATCATCAAAATATTCCCGGATACTGATCTCCTTAAAGGTGTAAGGAATTGAATTACAATCAATCTTTGTATAGAAGCCCAATTCGTCAACCAGAATTGCCATATCGTTGGCCTTACTGAGTATCGTCTGGATATATTTCTCCTGCTTCTCCGGGGATCCTGCCACTCCGTCGATTAGCCCTTCTGCATAGCCTTGGATTGCAGTAAGAGGTGTCTTCAGATCATGGGATATATTACTGATCAGTTCCTTGATATCCTCCTCATATTTGATACGGTTATCAATCAGCTCCTTCAACCGGATGCGCATCTCCTCAAAATCCTCGCATAGCTGTCCGATCTCATCCTCGGTATCGGATTGTACTGAATAGTCTAAGTCTCCGTCCTTAATCTGACTCATACCAATACGCAATATGTTGAGCGGTCTCAGAATACCCCGGTAGATCCAGAGCATCAGGATAAATGCGGTAAATATCAAGATAAGCAAAAAGGATATTATCGTCTGGGAGATCAAAGCCTTAATCTGAGGTACAAGAGTATTCAAATCCGTGATTACGAATACCGTACCCTCCGATCCATCGGTAAAATAAAAATCCTGTGACTTCACCAGAAAGGGCTGTCTTCCGCCTACATACATCCCTCCATCAACATCGGTACTGTATTCCCCGAATTTTTGAAGGTGTTTTTTAATATCATTAAGCATTGCCTCATTTCCGGAAAATATAAAATAGTCTCCTTTTCGCACAGCAATAAAGGAATATTTTCCTAATAGTTCCTCGTTCAGATGGTTAATAAAGGCTTCATCCTCCAGCTTCTGTGGCTCCTTAAGAGCAGCAAGCTTGATCTCATTGTAGGTTCCTCTGGTCAAACGGTTCAATATCTGCACCGGATTTGAGATAAGCTGTGCGGTATCTGCTTCCACATCGTAGGACTCCTGGATTGAGTTAGTCTGCAGGCTGATAATCGTACCTGCCGAAATAGAAAGCAGCATGATCGGCATCGCAATCATGATAAAAAAAGCGGTTAATAACCTGTCCTTCAGTCTCAAACAATCTCACCCATTTCCATCAAAATTAAAGTTCTCTCCTGGTAGCAGAAACCGGAGTCTTTTTTTTAGTATACCATGAACATTCCCAATTTGCACAGAAAAATACTCTAACCTTTCTAAAGATTCCATGAAAAACAACAGAAAGCAAGAAGAGCCATGGACCGACCACCTTCCTCCGTTAGGAGAACGGTACATCTGTCCATGGCTGCTTTATGATAGATTTTCCATATTACTTTATAAGATACTTCTTAAGCTCATCTGCTTTATCGCATCTCTCCCAAGGAAGATCCAAATCCAATCTTCCGAAATGTCCGTAGGCCGCGGTCTGCTTATAGATCGGCTTGCGCAGGTCAAGCATCTTGATAATCCCGGCCGGACGAAGGTCAAAGTGCTTGCGAATAATGGTTACTAATTCATCATCGGAAAGCTTTCCTGTTCCAAAGGTATCCAGCATGATAGAGGTAGGCTCTGCCACACCGATCGCATAAGACACCTGAATCTCACAGCGATCTGCCAGACCGGCCGCTACCAGATTCTTTGCTACATAACGGGCAGCGTAGGAAGCGGAACGGTCCACCTTCGTGCAATCTTTACCGGAGAAGGCTCCACCGCCATGTCTTGCATAACCGCCATAGGTATCTACGATAATCTTTCTACCGGTCAAACCACTGTCACCATTCGGTCCACCAATAACAAAGCGTCCCGTCGGATTAATGAAGAATTTTGTCTTCTCATCCACCAGCTCCTGGGGAAGAACCGGATCAAGAACATATTTCTTAATATCCTTACGAAGCTGTTCAATGGTAATCTCCTCATTATGCTGAGTAGATAAAACCACTGCATTCAGATGAATCGGATTTCCGTTATCATCATATTCTACGGTAACCTGGGATTTGCCATCCGGACGGAGGTAATTCAAGGTTCCGTCCTTTCTTATCTTGGTTAACTGCTTGGTCAACTTATGAGCGAGAGAAATAGGATACGGCATATATTCCTCTGTCTCGTTGGTAGCATAACCAAACATCATACCCTGGTCACCTGCACCAATATTAGAGAAATCTTTATCCTCACCTATATGCTCTTTTACCTCGAGTGCCGTATCAACGCCCAAAGCAATATCCTTAGACTGCTCATCGAGTGCAACAATAACACCGCAGGTATTAGCATCAAAACCATATTCGGAGTGATCATATCCTATCTCACGAATGGTATCTCGAACTATTTTCTGAATATCTACATAGCCTTCTGTGGTAATTTCACCCATTACTAAAACCAAGCCGGTTGTAATTGCTGTCTCACATGCCACTCTGCTCATTGGATCTTGTTCCAACAAAGCATCCAGTACTGAGTCGGAAATCTGATCGCAAATCTTGTCCGGATGTCCTTCGGTCACTGATTCTGAAGTGAATAATCTCTTTTGCATAATTGCCTCCATTCCTAGTAGAAAAAAAATAAGTCCGCAATATGCGGACTTGATCCCAAAGTAAATCAAATCCTCTTATTGTTCGATTGCTCGCTCAGGTTGGCACCTTCCGATTATGGGGTTGCCGTGACTTCATAGAGCCTTTACTCTCCGTCACTCTGAATAAGAGAAATGTTATATTAAATTTCATGATTAGTAACACTAGAATATAACGAAAATAATAACTAGTCAAGTGATTTTTTTGAAATATTGGAAAAATCAACCAACCTTAAGCCTGAATTTTTTGATGGATTTCATGTCGGTCGAATCAACCTTAATCATAGCGGCGCCTAATTGCTGCATCTTACTTTCAAACTTTTCATATCCGCGTTCAATAAATTCAATATTCTCAACAATAGTATAGCCTTCTGCCATGAGCCCTGCCATAACCAGTGCAACACCACCACGAAGATCCGGAGCGCATACGCTGGCACCGGTCAATTTTTCTACACCTTCAATAATTGCCGTATTACCCTCTACCTTGATGGAAGCACCCATACGGGTCAGCTCATCCACATATTTAAAACGATTTTCAAATATACTTTCGGTTACGATGCTTGTTCCCTTTGATATTGCCAATAAAGTTGTCATCTGAGGCTGCATATCGGTAAGAAATCCTGGATATACCAATGTCTTTACATGGGAGTTGCCCAATATACCGTATGCTTTTACGCGAACCATATCGTCAAATTCCTCAACCTCTGCACCTATTTCCAACAGCTTTGCAGTAAAGGCCTCTAAATGCTTCGGAATTACGTTCTTAATCAGTATATCTCCTTTTGTTGCAGCAGCTGCAAACATAAAGGTTCCTGCTTCAATCTGATCCGGAATAATGGAATACTCGCTTCCGTGGAGCTTCGGAACACCCTTGATACGAATCACGTCAGTACCTGCTCCTTTAATATTTGCGCCCATGCTGTTTAAGAAGTTCGCAACATCTACTACATGCGGCTCCTTAGCAGAGTTTTCGAGAATGGTAAGACCGTCTGCCATACAAGCGGCGAGCATAACATTAATGGTTGCACCAACACTGGAGCCATCAAAATAAATATGGGCTCCTTTCAATTCTTCAGCATCCGCACAGATCATACCATGCTCAATTCTAACCTCGGCACCAAGTGCTTCAAAGCCCTTAATGTGCTGATCAATCGGTCTGCTGCCGATATTGCAGCCACCGGGTAATGCTACCTTTGCTTCCTTATACTTACCGAGCAAAGCACCTACCAGATAGTAGGAGGCACGAATCTTTCTAACATAATCAAAGTCAACATCGGTAGTATTAATCTTGCTGCCATTGATCTTAATGGTATTTCTGTTGATACGGTCTACCTTTGCCCCAATGTCTTCAATCGCTTGTAATAGAACTTCAATATCTCTTATATCGGGTACATTTTCTATTTTAACAGTCTCGTCAGTCATAACCGCTGCAGCGATGATACCTAATGCTGCATTCTTATAACCACTGATTGTAACCTCACCAACGAGCGGCTTTCCGCCTTTCATAATATACTGCTCCATTGCACACCTCATATTTTATCGAACTTAAGTTTGTTAATTTTGTATATAAATCGCATGAGTATTTTGTTAAATATTTCATTGCCAATTTGATTATACCACAAAGTATTGTTTTGTAAATTATTTTTTTTAAAAGCTTTTTTACATTATTTTAAGGACTTCCTTAGGCTTTTATAACATTGGTGTTAATAATACATCATAACATCACCTCCGATTTAAGAAAAATGCATGAGCTGATCAAACTCTATAATCATATTGTAAGACATAAACACTCTTATATTCTATTAAATCGGTATAATTCTTAAGGAAATTACCCTTTCTTTTACTTTCATTCCGAAATTTTAACATATTTTTACACGTTTTATTCAAAATATTCCTGACCTGTTGAAGTTTCGTTATTATATGCTATAATATAGTAGATAATAGGACTTTTATAGCATTCGCATAAATATATAATCATGGAGATGATCATTATGGCCAATAACTTTATAACAATTGAATCAGTGGAAGGCAGTGTAAAAAACCGCGTTAAACAAAGTTTGAAATTTAAAACCAGTAGCTTTGTATGGAAAATAAAGTTTACCGCTCCTCTAAATCCATCAACCGTAAATAATCGCAACTTATATGTAACCTCAATGAATCAGGTACCTTTGCCAGCTAATATCCGTTATGATTCTGTTGATCATTGCATAGAGATAGAGCCCTTGGCTCCATATAATAAGAATGAATCCTATTTGCTTCACGTAACAACCAATGTCCGGTCAAAGAAGGGCCAAAAGCTTCCCAATGATATCACGATCCAGTTTAAGGTTTGATCATTAAGTCTTCCGGAAGAATCGTCAGTACCTCTACATCCCTTAGTCTGCCCTGGGAGGCGAGATTTGATAATTGCTTGCCGGTCCTGATATCTGCCGCATCCATCACCGCCTGCATTAGGTTATAAATATGCTCCAAGTGCATATGTGGCTCTGATTGCTTCACTATCTGATTTATCTTATGTATTAAAATCGGTTCTGCTTTCGAATTCATCCGATAATCCTTCTGCCTCAGGCATGCTAATGCAAAACCCAACAAATCCTGTGTCGTATATCCGGGCAGATGAATTCGATTCTTAAAAAGATCCATAAGCTTCGGACATTCTCTAAAAAGCTTGTTAATATTTTTCTTATTTTCTTCGAATATGACAGCAATATTCCCGCGCAGAATTCGGCACAGCTCAAGAAGACTGTCAATGGTTTCTCTTCTTAGCTCGCTGGCATTTTCTACCACAAGGCAGCAATCCTTCAAGGTATCCTTCTTCGACATAATATCAATCGAATTTAGTTTGTCCGCTTTTATTTTAGCAATTCTAGAGGACTTAAGCTTCCCGGTTTTATAAAGAAACATCGTAATATCCTTAGCCAATGTTGTCTTCCCGGAACCATCGGTTCCTGTAATCAGTAATTGCACAGTCTTGGTATGTATGTCGAGAATTCCCTCCAGACTCTTAACAAGCTGCTTTTTTACAGACTTTACATGCAAGAAGTTACCAAAGATTTCATCCGGATCAATCTGTAGCTCCTCAGCTATCTGTTTCAGCTTCTTATCATCCTCATCCATATCCTCTTCTTCTAACAGCTGATAGATTGCATTTTCGACTTCCTGCTCTGCAACATCCCGCTCAGAGCCTATGTATTGGGTGGATAATGTAGCACTATAATCCGCCTCTTCCTCAAAGAGCTTCTCCGCT
>JAEZKL010000055.1 GCA_023415475.1 Bacillota bacterium
TCAGTCGTCGATAAAGGAAGCTATACCCGATGTATCATGGAGGCGTTGGCTAAGGAATATAACTTTGATCTGAGCACTCCTTACAATAAGCTTACCGATGAGGTACGTAATATGTTTATCTACGGTACGGAAGGAAAGTCAGTGAAGGTACATTATCGAGGACAGCGAGGAGTCGGTGTTTATGATGTGGTTTATGAAGGATTAATCCGTAATGTAGAACGCCGTTACCGGGAGACCGGTTCGGAGTCTGCCAAGCAGGAATACGAGAGCTTTATGCTTACGACACCCTGTAGTATGTGTAAGGGAAAGCGTTTGAAGAAGGAAGCTCTGGCCGTGACAGTGGGAGATAAGAATATTTCAGATGTTACCGAGTATGCTATTCATCAGCTGGCTCATTTTATGGAGCATCTATCGCTTACCCCGATGCAGCAGAAGATTGGTGAGATCGTTCTAAAGGAGATAAAGTCGCGTATTCGTTTTCTGATGGATGTCGGCCTGGATTATCTGACTTTAGCAAGAGCGACGGGCACCTTATCCGGTGGTGAAGCCCAAAGAATTCGTCTGGCGACGCAGATCGGTTCCGGTCTTGTAGGTGTGGCTTATATCCTGGACGAGCCCAGTATAGGCTTACATCAAAGAGATAATGATAAGCTGCTGAAGACATTAAAGAACCTGATGGATCTGGGGAATACCCTGATTGTTGTAGAGCATGATGAAGATACGATGTTCGCTGCGGACTATATCGTCGATATCGGACCCGGTGCTGGAGAGCATGGTGGAGAGGTCGTTGCAACTGGTACGGCTGAGGATATCATGAATACGGAGAATTCGATTACCGGAGCATACTTAAGCGGACGATTAAAGATACCGGTACCGAAGAAGAGAAGAAAGCCGACCGGGTTTCTTACTATCCGAGGTGCGAGCGAAAATAATCTAAAGAATATTGATGTTGATATACCGTTGGGGGTCATGACCTGTGTAACCGGTGTATCCGGTTCCGGTAAGAGCTCCCTGGTTACCGAGATTCTATATAAGAGATTGGCCAGAGATTTGAACCGGGCTCGTTGCATACCGGGAAAGCATGCGGATATGATTGGTATCGACCAGCTTGATAAGGTAATTGATATTGATCAATCACCGATCGGTAGGACGCCGAGATCCAATCCGGCTACCTATACCGGTGTGTTTGACCAGATCAGAGATTTATTTGCCTCTACGCAGGATGCCAAGATGAGAGGTTATACCAAAGGACGCTTCAGCTTTAATGTAAAAGGTGGTCGATGTGAAGCCTGCAGCGGTGATGGTATCCTGAAGATCGAGATGAATTTCCTTCCCGATATTTATGTGCCCTGTGAGGTCTGCGGCGGTAAGAGATATAACAGGGAGACCTTGGATGTTCACTATAAAGGTAAGAACATTCATGATGTTTTGAATATGACGATCGAAGAAGCGGTTCATTTCTTCGAGAATGTACCTTCGATACGTAGAAAGATAGAGACCTTGAATGACGTAGGTTTATCCTATCTGCGTCTTGGTCATCCCTCGACCTCCTTGTCCGGAGGTGAAGCGCAGAGAATTAAGCTGGCTACCGAGTTAAGTAAGCGTAGTACAGGCAAGACCATCTATATTCTGGACGAGCCTACTACCGGTTTACATTTTGCGGATGTCCATAAGCTGATCGATATTCTGAAACGCTTCTCTGATTCCGGTAATACGGTTGTGGTAATTGAGCATAATCTGGATGTGATTAAGACAGCGGATTATATCATCGATATCGGACCGGAGGGTGGAGATAAGGGCGGAACCGTAATCGCTCAGGGAACACCGGAGGCAATCATTAAGAATAAGAATTCCTATACAGGTATGTATGTGAAGAGATACCTGGAGAGTAAATAGGCCTACTATGGAGGAAAATATGGAGAACAGTTTCTATGCCATGATGTCCAGAATGAAGTATATTGAGCGTTGGGCTCTGATGCGTAACTCAATTACGGAAAATATCAGTGAACACTCTCTTGAGGTTAGTATTTTGGCACATGCCCTGGCAGTCATCAGTAAGGAACGTTTAGGTAAGCAGTTGAACGCGGAGAAGGCAGCGCTAATTGGCATCTATCATGATGCTACCGAGATTATCACAGGTGACATGCCAACTCCGATCAAATACTTTAATGATAATATCCAGGGGGCTTTCAAGGCGGTCGAACATGCAGCGGCGGAACGCCTTCTGATGATGCTGCCGGAGGATATTCGCAGAAGCTATGAGACGCTGTTCTTCCCGGAGGAGGAGGATACTTTTCTTTGGAAACTGGTGAAGGGTGCCGATAAGTTGTCCGCATTGATTAAATGTGTGGAAGAGAGAAAAGCCGGTAACAGTGAGTTCATAAGTGCCGAAAAATCACTTCGCAGTATATTAGAAGCCATGAAGCTGGAGGAAATTGATATCTTTATGAAAGAATTTCTACCGGCGTATGATAAGACCTTGGATGAACTGAATTAATGACAATAGAATGCTCGCGTTTCTATTGTAAGCAACCCTTGGTTGACAAAATGTTATGAGAGGTTGGTAGTTTTTATCACCATATTCCGTTAAGCTGATTCATGAAAGATATTATTCATGAAGAAAGGCAGGGGTTTTTAATGAAATTCCAGGAAAAGATAAGTCAAATCAGAAGAGATAAGGGACTATCCCAGGAAGAGTTAGCGGAGAAGCTGGGCATTTCCAGGCAAGCGGTTGCAAAGTGGGAGGCAGGCTTAAGCTATCCGGATGTAGATAATCTGATCACATTAAGCTCTTTATTTCAGATTAGCATTGATAGCATGCTGAAGACGGAAGAAGATAGCTGCAGCTCCTTTCAGCCGGGTAAAAAGAGTGCCTTAAGTGAACAGGTGGTTTCTTTCTTGTGTGAGGCAAAGAAGGAATGCTATGCCAAGAAAGGAAATAAGATAGCTTCCTCGAAGCCATGCTCTTATGATTACCGTTATGAGAAAGGTGATTACGTATATTGGGATTCCTACTTTGGCGGAGAGAAATTTATTGGCGAAGAGGTTCTGTATGTCATGGATAAACCGGTTTATTCCATGAATTATGTGGGCAGAGTTCTCGGAGAAGGCTTTTCCGGTGATTTTCTTAAGGAAGCATTACTCCTGGTACCGGAAGAATATCCCTATCGTGGCCCTTACATACACAGGAACGGTGATTATTCCTACCATTGCTTAGTCAATGGGGATATAGAGTGGTTCCAAGGCTACGAGGAGATATTTTTACTAAATCAACGTATCTACGAGTGTTATTTTCATGGCGGTATTATAAAATAAGTAATTAATTATTATAACTATTCAGAACAGGCTTACAAAATTAATAAAACGAAAGAAAAGGGGAGAAGGACAATGGTTGAGATTGATGGTAAATGGATTATGGAAGGGCTTGATCGTAACGACAGCAGCAGGATTAAGACAACAGCGGAGCTTACTGAATTCATTGATGAGCTAGGCTTTCTCCCTTTGTTTAAGAATACAATAGAAGGCTTTTCGGTTGAGGAAATGACAGCAGCAGAGGGTTGGTTTGGCGGCATTGTGGATGAGGATCCTTGGGCCTGGCGCGAGGTGATTGCTGCGGAAGGTAAGCTCGCTTACGGAAAGCTTTTTGCAAACAGAGCCGGGTTCTTGTCCAGAGAATGGTATCCCATCTTTGCTGCATACCGAAGGAACGGTTATGATTTTGACAGCAGATATGAAGACGGATTAGCGAGCTATCGGGCTAAGCGCATCATTGATGTTCTGGAGCAAGCTGAGTTTCTTCCCTCCAATGAGATAAAAAAGCTTGCAGGCTTCGGTAAAGAAGGTGAGAAGGGTTTCGAGGGAGTGATGACTTCTCTTCAGATGCAAACCTATATAACCGTACACAGCTTCCGCCGTAGAATTAATAAGAAAAATGAAGAATATGGTTGGTCTGTTGCAAATTTTATTATAAGCGAGAAGCTGTTCGGTGCGGAGCATGTACGCTCTGCATACCAGCTTTCACAAGCGGAGGCAAAGCTGAGAATTACCAAACGAGTTAAAGAAAAGTTCTCTTCGGCTTCCGAAGCGGAGATTGAACGGGTGATACGTTAGAAACATCTGGCTATCGGTGGAATTGCTCTAATTTACCGGTAGCCAGATGTTTTTATTCATGACAAGTGAATTGGTTTACCAATTCATCTTGTTGGATAGGAAATGCGTCCTATATGATAAAACATTCTATAATCCACAGTCGGGTAAAGCTTGCTCAGCAAGCTTCGAAAGTGCCAGTATACTGACACTTTGTACGTAAACTTGTATTTAATATCCTATCCAGGAACTTCTGAATAATTTATTAAGATTACTGGGATATCATTCGATAGTCTTGCACGATCAGTATAAAAAATGTATAATAAAGCTAATTAATAGGACTAATTGTTTGATTATGTATTGATATTATCTAGGAATGTTATTAAATTAATCAGATTAAATTACCGAATGAGAATCAATGAATGAAAGGGGTATATTAATGAGAAATGAAATGGAACATAAGGAGGTACGAAGTTACTTCGGATCCCTCAAGTATATAATAGCTTTTATGCTTTTAGCGGTTGTATTACCAGCTCTGATTAAGCCCGTTACTGCACTCGCTACCACCGTAACAGGATCTGAGGTTAACGTATTTGTCAACTATGCCGATGAGACCGCAACGGTGAGTGCCGGTCCGGCAGGAAGTACTAAATTCTACATAAGCATTGATAAGCAGAAGACCTGGGAAGATGTGAACACAATAGTGGATATCTCAGAGCTGTTATCTACCAAGCCGGTAGAAATATTATTTAAAGGCAATAAAGACACAGGTGTTAAAAAGGTCACCTTGATGGCTGAACCGAATACGGTAACAGCAGCTTATGTTATTAAGAATGGTGTCGGCTCAATTGTTTATTCAGTCTCCGGCGCGGCAATCGAATACCGTAATGGGCCCAACGGTAACTGGAAGACACCTCCGACTAATTTTTTGACCTATATGTATGAACTAAAAGGAGCTACACTGCAATTTAGATCAGCAGCCAGGACAGATCTGCGTGCCGGTAAGATCATTACCGTTAAGATACCGAAGAGACCTACTTCTCCGTCGGTAAAAGTGGATGGCAGTAAACTCCTGATTAGTGGTATTAAAGCGAATGTAACACAGTATTATGATCCTGTAATTGGATGGAAATATGTAACTACGGACAGTAAGGTTAAGACAATTAGCTTGTATGACTTAACCAAAATAAACTCAACTGCATATAGTACACAGTTAACAGCAGGCTCCTATGAGTTTCGTAATAACGCGACGGATAAGAAGGTTGCATCTGGAGTAAAATTGTTAGAGGTTCCGGTCCAGCCGATTTTCCCCGGCTCCATCAAACTTGAGGGATCAACTTTAACAATCACAGATACAACGAAAAGAGCCTATGAGTATTGCAGATTAACGAGTTCGACACCCTATAATTCTGCTACTATGAAGTGGACAACGATTCAAGCTAATAAACCAACGATTATACCAAAGGCAAACGTAACTGATGCCATCTATGTTAGACTTAAGAGTACTGTGGACAAACAGACAAAGCTAGTAACTCCGGCATCTACCTGCGTAGTTGATTATGTTAAATCATTAACTACGAAATAGCAGGATTAACAAATGCTTTTTGATAAACAATAAGCATACAAGAGAATGAAAAAGAGCTGTTTCAACAGGTGTTATCACACTTTGTTGAAACAGCTTTTTTTGCGCAGTGTTTATTCCGTTATATACAATAGAAAGAACGCCCGGGGTGCTATCTATTGTATATAACGGAATGGATTATTGGTTCTTTGAGATAAAGCGGATGATTCTAGTTCTTATAAACATACACCGGATTGATATCGATTAATTTCCTGGTTTTTCTGCTGATTGATGTTGTATTTATTGCGTACCCTTATCAACCAATAACTTAATTTTTAGTATCTCATTCTTAGGACTTAATAAAACTGCTTGACATAATAGTATCAATATGATAATATTTGCGAAATGATACTATTGTGAAAGGATGAGTGCTGAATGAATGAGAAAATGGCCGAGTGCCTCGCTAACCCAATAAAGTGTAAGCTGTTGTTAGAAATATCGAATAGAGGACGGGCAACAGCTAAACAGCTGGCTGAAACGTACAGCGATATAACACATGCGACGCTGTACCGACACTTAAAGAAAATGACCGATGACGGTATTTTGAAAGTGGTTGAGGAAAATCAAATTCGCGGAACAGTGGAAAGGGTTTATGCCGTTTCTCCTGATATATCGTTGGACGCAAAAAAAATGGTGGAAGAAAACAACGGGCAGGCATATATGATGATGTTCACCCAATTTGTAATGGGGTTGACAGAGGAATTTCGGGAATACGCTTCCCGTCCCGATATCAATATTCTTCAGGATGGCTCCGGCTTTAGCGTCGCGCCGATATATGCCACGTTGGAAGAATTAACAGCCGCTATGATAGAGATTGGTAAAATTATCAATCCGCTTATCGGCAACGAAAAAACGCCGGAACGCGATTTGCATAACATTGCCATCATCACAACTCCGCCTAAAAAGACCATCAATAAAGGGAGGAAATAACTATGATAAAAACCCTTTTAGAAATCAAAAATCTGTCAAAAACATATTCCGGCGGCAAAAAGGCGGTGGATAATCTTAATCTTAACGTAGAGGCCGGTGATATATACGGCTTTATTGGGCATAACGGCGCTGGCAAAACGACAACTATACGCGCGGCTGTAGGCGTTATGGATTTTGACGACGGCGAAATTTTTATTGACGGTCATTCCGTCAAAAGGGAATCCGTATTGTGCAAGTCTATCACAGCATATATTCCCGACAATCCCGATTTGTACGATTACTTGACGGGCATACAGTATTTGAATTACATGGGGGATATGTTTAACGTTGCAAAAGCAGAAAGGGAAATCAGAATAAAAAAATACGCTGACTGCTTTGAGTTGACCGGCAATCTTGGTGATTTGATTTCATCCTATTCCCACGGGATGCGCCAAAAGCTCGCTCTTATAGCCGCCTTCATTCATCAACCCCGGCTGCTGGTATTAGACGAGCCTTTTGTCGGCCTTGACCCTATGGCTTCATTTCACTTAAAAAGCATGATGCGCGAGTTATGCGATACGGGCAGTGCGATTTTCTTTTCCACTCATGTCCTTGAAGTGGCTGAAAAGTTATGTAATAAAATTGCCATAATTAAGAGTGGCAAGCTGATAGCAAGCGGATTAACAGAAGAGGTGCGGGGCGATAAAAGCCTTGAAAGCGTATTTCTGGAGGTGGCGAGCAATGACTAAATTCTGGCTGTTGCTAAAAATACAACTGCTTGGCTTTTTCAATATCAACAGTGTGCTTCACACCAATGATAAAAAAGAAAAGCGCCGAATGATTAGTATGGGCGCGTTAATGCTGTTTGTCGTTATTATAATGGTAGGTTACAGCGCGGGCATAGCGATTGCCTGCGCCTATTTTGGAATGGCCGATGTTTTACCTCCGTTTATCCTAATGATTTGCGCCGCCTGCACGTTGGTTATTACGTTTATGAAAAGTAATGGCGTACTTTTTGGATTCCGTGATTATGATATGGTGATGTCGCTTCCTATAAAAAACACGACAGTTATTATCAGCCGCTTGCTATCCGTTTACGCCATGAATTTTCTTATCTCCGGTGTAATCATGCTTCCATCAATCATTGTATACGGAGTAACTTACAGTGTATCGTTATCCGTTTGGTGTATGATGGTGTTATCCTTGTTTTTGGCTTCATTGCTACCTATGATAATCTCAATGATAGTCGGAGTGGTTATTACCACCATATCGGTGCGTTTCCGCTATAAAAACATGGTGACTATCGTATTAAGTATGGCGGCAATTTTGGCATTATTGGTAGGTTCATTTGCAATGCCGCAAGAAGAAGCCGCATTAACGGAACTTGTCGCTTCGGTGGTACAAACAGTATACCGTATTTATCCGTTAGCAAAATTGTATACCAAAGCTTTGATAAATAATGATTGGTACAGTTACGGGCAATTTGCACTGATTTCTATTGTCGTAACCGTTCTTTTCGTGTTGTTGCTGTCGGCGTTTTATAACAAGATAAATTCTGCTCTGTTCGCGGTGCGCTCAAAGAGTAATTACCGACTGGGAACACTCAAAACCAACACGCCGTTTCAGGCGTTATATAAAAAGGAATTGCGCCGGTTAATATCCTCTCCCATATATGTAATGAACACTTTCATCGGCGGAATATTGATGCTTGTAGTCGCTGTCACTTTTTTATTCATAGACATTGAACAAATTGGAAATATGCTTGGCTTGCAGGAGATAACGTCGTGGATTAAGCCGTTAGCACCTTGGATAGTCACATTATTTGTGGCGATTTCAACATCAACTTCATCTTCAATCTCGCTCGAAGGGAAAAGCAGATGGCTTATGTGTTCGGCTCCCATTCCGGCAAAAGTGATTTTCAATTCTAAGATCGCGGTAAGCCTCAGTTACCTAGTTCCGTCAATATTGATAAGCTGTACGTTATTGGCGATCAGTTTACAAACTAATCTTATACAAACAACCACCTTATTTTTAATTCCGTTATCTTTCTCTGCCTTTATTTCTGTTGTCGGGCTAGAAATTAATTTAAGATTCCCAAGATATGACTGGACGAGTGAGACTCAAGCTGTCAAGCAATCTGTAGCTGTCCTTGCAACACAAGGAACAGGAATCGCTACAATATTGGTTTTTTATGCCCTGACAGCTGCATTACAAGCCATCTTCGTATTGATTCAATCGTTAGCGATTATTTTGATTATTGTTGCGACGCTTGTTATTTACAGGAGATTGGCGGCACAAGCATTATATATGTAAAACGAATAAGGAGAATGAGCATTGAACAAGGTGATTATTTTACACGATTTTGGTATTAGTTCATCCAAGGCTTATAAAATAAAGAGGCAGCTAAACATTGAGCTTAAGGTATATTACGGAATGAAATTCTTTTGGTCTAAATAATTTTGTTTGTCATATTTGGTTTATTCAACGCGAAACAGATAACGGCTGTGGCACATCCTGAAAGAAGGACAACAATAATATCAATTGGAGCAAGTACTAGTCCGCGGATTCTATTAAACAAGAATCCAATACCAAAACGGTACAAATGTCCACTTAGTAAAATCATTTCTCCAATATACATAATCAATGTAATACTAGCAGAGGCTGCGGAAGGAAGAATCACTGACAACCTTTTATTTCTCCCGAGCAGGAACGATCCTACGAAAACCCCCATAGTTACGCCAAACAGAATAAAGAAAATGGACATAAGGACAGCCGAAAGTGAAGATACCGTGATTTCACCCGTACGATAAAAGGAGGTAAAACAAGCCCAAATGCACATCCCGAGGAATGCGCCGCTTGCGATCACCTGAACGATCAATGATCTTTTTCGTGCTGTATCTCCAGTTTGAATCATCTTTGCGAAGCCGTAAAAGCAATTCAGCAGCGATACAATCAGCACAACCGAGATAATATAAAAGTGAAACTTAAATGCAGGGCTGTATCCACCAAGCAGGATATCGACCGCCTCCCAGGTTCTCGTCTGATACTTTTCCGGTGGTATATAGCATAAAGACATTTGCCAGCTTTCAAGATAAACAACCTCCTGTGCCTGTACAAGTATCTTTGTTTCCATTAGATGCTCTATTAGGAAGAAAACGCCAAGTGAAATAGTACAAGACAGAGGAAGTGCAAACCGTTTTGCAAATTTGAAGGAAAGAGGGATCAACAGAACTCCAACGATAACTGCAATTGAAATCGGTGTATAAGGGATAATGTACTTCGGATAATTTTCTACTTGTACTGCGCCGTTTCGAAGCATTTCAGCAACCACATGAATTCCCATATAAAGCGGATAGGCTGATGCAATGAGGACACTGACAACGGATAACAAATAGAACGTTTTTAATTTCTTGTTTTTCATGCTTGAATCTCCTTTCAGGCTGCATTTATGAGTAGGACATAAGCGATTGCTCCACCGAAAGCAGAAGTAAATCTCTACTCTGATAGGAAGACGGTAGGATGATCTTAGGGTGAAACTATTACTATAGTCCATACTATCTCAGTAGTCTGCGTTTGTCAACCTTTTTATGGAAATATATAACGGCAAAAAGCGAAAGGATAGGTAAAATGGAGCAAAAATGAAAAGAGCAAACTGTTTTTTTTCGAAAAATCAGTTTGCTCTTATTTTTAACTTTTAACTTCTTATAATCCTGTTTGCTAATCAATGTATTGCTCATTTAACAAATTTGCCTCGTTTTGCATTATATTGTTGAGAGTGCTGATAAAATATTCATAAGCCCATGTAATATCCAACTTGGAATTATGGAACCATTCGCTTTTTTCTCATTAAGCCAACCCTGTGTAAACCCTATAATTGCTGGCAGCATTGTAAGCAGAATATATATATACCACTTACCTGTTGCCAACCCAAATGGAATTCCATGGAGCAATCCAAACAAAATGGATTGTATTATATTACCCGCAATGAAGCCAAAACAATTCACTAATTTCTTACATAAAAACCCTCTAAAAAACAGTTCCTCACTTAAGCTTGTTTGAATGACGGCATATATAATGATTGAAGGAATTACAGATAAGCCTTTGCCTGCAAATTGGCTTGTTCCTGTTGTAACATTACCTAATAATGTGGTCATAATTAAAAACATTACGCCTATGTACAATCCTGTAACAACAATAATAACTCCGAAAATTTTAAATTTAGAGTCTTTAAATATTGGCTTTTTAAGGCCTATCCATGTAAAAAAAATTTGTTTTTCTGTCGGTAATTAACCACCAAATAAATGGAATTAAACAGAATGCAATTAATTGAATCAATGATGAAAACAATAGCGACAAAAAATCTGACAATCTTATGCCCTCCTAAACTAATATAAAAACCGCGAAATTATTCAAGCCCACTAACTACTTCAAGATTAGTTCTTTTTCTGTTATATTCTACCACATTATTCCTAATTACCACAATAATAAATCATAATACACTTTCTGCATTCTATTAAAGATATTACAATTTCATCTCCTTCTTTTCCCCTTATCCATTGGACCATGTTTTTTGTCCTTCCTTTTCGGCTCCATCTGCACTTTCAATTCCTTTAACTGCTTCAAAATACTCTCTTTCGCCTTTTCCTGTTCTAGTTCCCTCACTATTACTTGTCACGAATTCAATTCTTCCGCTTTCTCACAGATTTCTTCTTTTAATACACTTCCAACCGAAACATATAGTCGCCAATGGCTAACATAGGCATAAAAAATAAGGCCCTACTGAACTAACTTAACATTAATTCAGTAAGACTTATTTTATTGGACCTACACTACCAAACCACTCGTTTTCTATAAGCAAATAAGTTTAGTCGAGTGTTATCAAATTGTTATCAATTCAAATTTAAAAATGCTTAAATCCTGCATATTTACTGGGTTTTATATAGAATTTATCTTATTCCCACTCGATCGTAGCCGGTGGCTTACCCGTTATATCATAGCAGATTCTGTTCACATGTTTTACTTCGTTTACAATTCTATTCGAGATCTTTCCAAGTAAGTCCCAGGGAAGCTCGGCGAATTCTGCGGTCATGAAATCAGTCGTGGTTACTGCTCTAAGAGCTACAGTGTAATCATAGGTTCTCTCATCACCCATAACACCTACACTACGAAGATTGGTTAATACAGCAAAGTATTGTCCTATACTTCTGTCTAAACCTGCTTTTGCGATTTCTTCTCGGTAGATATAATCAGCATCCTGAAGGATAGCGATCTTTTCGGGGGTGATATCACCAATGATACGGATTGCAAGTCCGGGACCGGGGAAGGGCTGTCTGAAGACCAGCTTTTCCGGGATGCCAAGCTCAAGCCCCGCTTTTCTAACCTCATCCTTGAAGAGATTGCGAAGAGGCTCGATGATCTCCTTGAAGTCCACATAATCAGGAAGTCCACCAACATTGTGGTGGCTCTTAATCACTGCTGATTTGCCGAGACCGCTTTCGATAACATCGGGATAGATGGTTCCTTGAACGAGGAAGTCCACGGTACCGATTTTCTTTGCCTCATCCTCGAATACACGAATGAATTCTTCACCGATAATTTTTCTCTTTTGTTCCGGTTCGGATACCCCGGCTAATTTATCATAGAAACGCTGTTGCGCATTGACGCGGATGAAGTTAACGTCAAATTGCGTGGTGAAGATCTGCTCTACCTCATCACCTTCATTCTTACGAAGAAGGCCATGATCTACGAAGATACAGGTAAGCTGCTTGCCAACTGCTTTACTGATCATAACAGCAGCTACAGAGGAGTCGACGCCGCCGGATAAGGCACAGAGAACCTTCTTGTCACCTATCTTTTCTTTCAGGCTCTTAACCATTTCCTCGGTAAAGGAAGACATGATCCAATCTCCGGAGCAATGACACACATTATATAGGAAGTTATGGAGCATGCTGGTGCCTTCCGGAGTGTGAACTACCTCAGGATGGAACTGAACTCCGTATAGGTTACGCTCGGTATCTTCAATAGCCGCAATCGGGCAGGAATCAGAATGACCTATTACATGGAAGCCTGCAGCCGGCTTCTCCACATAATCAGTATGACTCATCCAACAGATGGTGTGATCGGAGATATTCTGAAATAATTGTGAGGTGGTTGTAACATTAATCTCTGTTCTACCATATTCACGTACCGGAGCCTTAGATACCTTGCCGCCAAGCAGGAAGGTCATCAACTGGCAACCATAGCAGATACCCAATACCGGAATACCCAACGAGAAAATCCCCTGATCACAGGAGGGAGCATCAGGTTCATATACACTGGCAGGTCCTCCGGTAAAAATAATGCCCTTCGGTGCAATCTCCCTGATGCGTTCCAGGCTGGTTGTATAAGGAAGGACCTCACAATATACATTACATTCTCTAACTCTTCTGGCTATTAGCTGATTGTATTGGCCGCCGAAGTCAAGTACAATAACTATTTCTTTATCCACTTCATTACCTCCTATAAATCCATTTCGTTCGCTTCTTATCGTTACTTATTAAAAATGTAGCTTCATAATACAACATATTTAATAAATATGCTAGTCTAAATAAATTTTTATCTGATATCACTTGCGCAAAATCAATTAAATTCTAGATGTATCTGTCACTTCTCTGGTGCAATTTGAGTCGAATTTCGTTAAAAAAGTATATATAAATAAAAATTATTAGATAATTAGGTATAAAGGACTATTAATTTAATCAAATAACTATTTACAAAAATACTACATAATGGTATTATTTTACTAAAATTACAATATATAGTATATGACGACAAAATGTATATCTCTGTAAGGGGGAAGGTGGATGAAAAGAAGTAAGTTACAAGAAATGTTCGATTGTGTTCCTGAGATCGATTTTGATTCAGGTTTTCGATATTTTCTTTGCAACGTACAAAATTATTCGCGAGCTCTACTTTCCATACTGAAAAGTATGAAATCTAAAATGCCAATCATGAACGTGATGCTTCAGACAGGAGAGTATGAAGGCTTAAGATCTATTACACAGACGCTAAATAAGATGCTTCATAATATTGGAGCATTTAGTCTGGCGGAGGCATCCTATGAGGTGGAGAGATCGCTTTTGAATGATGAATCGAATACCATGACAGAGCTGCTTACGGATTATATAGGCCGATTAGTCACATTTTCTCAACATCTGGAATTACTATTCAAGAATACGGATTTTAAGAATTTACCAAGCATAGATGAAGATGCAGTATCTTACTTTAATTATGATTTTACAAAGACGAAGGAAAGTATTAAGCGTTCATCGGATTTGCTCGGGCGTAAGATAATATAGCCTAACTTATATTTGATGACTTTGTATAGCGTTAATTTGACTGAATTATTATAGACTTTCATTCTTGTATAACAATGTAAATTACACTAATGTGATTATTCATAATAGTTTGATTTACATTACTCCTACACGGCCTTATCTTAGCTGACAAAGATAAGGCCTTTTGTTATAGTCTTAATCATTGTAATTCCACAGTAGTAGTTCCGGATTCCTAAAAAATTACGTATTGCAAAAGCCAACCGTTTCTATTATATTGAAATAAGTATTGTAAAACGTGCAGAGAAGCAGAGTAGGTGAAGGAACGGAGTAACGCTGCTTCTTTAAAACATATTGACCAAATTAACTAATGGAGGCGAGTTCAATGCTGGAAGGTTTGAAAAAAGAAGTATACGATGCGAATATGGAGTTACAGCAAAAGGGCATGGTTATTTATACCTGGGGCAATGTAAGCGGAATCGACAGGGAAAAGCAATTGGTTGTCATTAAACCCAGCGGAGTTGACTATGACTCAATGAAACCGGAGGATATGGTTGTGGTTGATTTTGATGGAAAAGTTGTGGAAGGGCATTACAAGCCCTCCTCGGATACGGCCACACATCTGGTATTATATAAAAAATATCCTGATATCGGAGGAGTAGTTCATACCCATTCAACCTGGTCAGTGACCTTCGCACAAGCAGGTATGTCCGTACCGGCATTCGGTACAACCCATGCAGATTATTTTTACGGTGATATTCCCTGTACCCGTGAGCTGACTGAGAAGGAAATTGAAGAAGCTTATGAGCTGAATACAGGCAATGTTATTGTAGAGACGATCGGAGATAATGATCCGATGGCAATCCCCGGGATTCTGGTGAAAAATCATGGACCTTTCGCTTGGGGCAAGACGCCTGCCGGTTCTGTGTATAACGCAGTGGTAATGGATAAGGTAGCAGAGATGGCATATAAGACGCTAACGCTGAATCCTAATGCACCCAGAGTATCACAGTATCTACTGGATAAACACTATTACCGTAAGCATGGAGCGAATGCATATTACGGTCAAGGCTCCGAAGATCATTAAACATATTTGTGATCTGGTTTTATTATTACGAATAAATCATGCAAGGATGCTATTGTAAGATAAAAATGGATAAAGAAAAGAAACTAGGTATCCCATAATGCGCTGTTTGAAAGACGACTTGCTGTATTGTATGCCTAAAGCGAACATTTATGTCCGATTGAGGCATACAATACAGTGAGGTGTCTTTCAAACAGCATGTGAGGGATACCTAGTTTCTTTTCTTCATCATTCACTGTTTTGCAACAGCATCATAAGTCATGATTTATGCTCCGGTTAAGACCGCCTTCTGGCCTTTGTCGCCGCGCTTTCTCATGCGTACCTTCTTGGCACTGAGTGTTTTATCATTGTATTGGAAGGAATCATCATTTTGGTTTAGAGCAGTAGCAAAGCAGATAGTGTCATTCTTCTCCAGTGTAATTGCCTTTACACCGCGGCTGGTTTTCTTTAGCTCGCTGACTTCCGAGAGAGGGAAGCCTAAGGATAAGCCTTTGTCGGTAAGAATAATTACTTTAAGGTTACCTGCCAGTACTTCGTGACCGGACAGGAGATTGATAGCGATTATTTCGTCCTTCTCCTCCAGCTTGGTGGAAGCAATCTGGGAGCGGTTTGTCTCAAATTCCACACCGGATACCTGCTTGATGTATCCGTATTTTGTGGTAAAGAGTAGCTGGGATTCAAAGAGCTGTTCAAAGCAAGTGTAAAGGATGGGATTTTCCTTATCTAGCTTACACATAGTGTGGATTAAAGCGCCTTTGTCCTTCAGCTTACATCTGGGTATTGCTTCTGCTTTCACCTGATACATATTACCCTCGGCGGTGAATACACAGAGCCGGTCAGTATTCTTCATCATAATGATATGATTGAATTCCTTTAGGTTATCCTCAGAGGCTCTGGTGTAGCTGGCGGCATCGATGGATTTGGTATATCCAAAACGATCAATCAGCACATAAATATCCTCAATCTTTACTTCCTCCACGTATTCTACGGCAGAAGCATTCGCAAGCATAGTCTTTCTTGGACGGTGGAAGAGCTTCTTGTACTCTTTTAATCGTCCCTTGATCACCTTGTAAAGCTCTTTTGTGTCTCCAAGTATCTTACGGTATTCTTCTATGCTGTTAGCCAGAGCATCATTTTCTTCATGCAGCTTCAATATTTCCAGTCCAATTAACTTGCTTAATTGCATTGCAAGGATCGCATCTGCCTGGCGCTCGGTGAAATTAAGGGTTGAAGCTTCCTTCTCGGAATTTACTGATTTAAACTTAATCCCTTCGGTATTGCCTTCGATCAGACATGCTTTTGCCTGTTTAACGGAGGAGCTGCCTCTAAGGATTTCAATAATTAAATCGATTACATCCGTTGCCTTGATTAATCCACCGACAATCTCCTGACGTTTTATTGCTTTATCCAAAAGATAATCGTACTCCTTGGTATAAAGCTCTACCTGGAAGTTAACAAATTCACTGATAATGCTTTTAAGATTGAAGACGATGGGCTGTTGGTCCTTAATTGCAAGGAGATTAGCAGCATAGGTATCCTCCATTGAAGTCTTCTTATAAAGACCGTTTAACAGGTTATTAAGATCGCGGTCTTTCTTTACTTCGATTACGATCCGAATACCTTCCTTGGAGGACTCATCACGGACGTCATAGATTTCATCAAATACCTTGTCCTTAATCAGAGTAGCGAGGCCTTCCACTAATTTTGTCTTATTACCGGTAATAGTGTATGGGATCTCAGTGACTACAATATTTTTACGTCCGTTATCACCGTTCTCAATCTCAACCTTTGAGCGAATACGAATCCTGCCTTCGCCGGTTTCATAAAGAGCATACAGATCGTCCTGATTGGTAATAAGGCCGCCGGTTGGGAAGTCGGGTGCAGGAATGTATTCCATCAATTTTCGGACTGTAATATTCGGGTTATCCATATAAGCGATAACGCCATCGATTACTTCATCCGGATTATGCGGAGGGATGTTCGTTGCCATACCTACTGCGATACCGGTAGTACCGTTGATCAGTAGATTCGGGATCATAGCGGGTAATACGGTGGGCTCCTTCTCGCTGTCATCAAAATTAGGAACGAAATCAATCAAGCCCTTCTCCAGGTGATCTAAGAGCGCCATGGAGCTGAGGGATAATCTTGCTTCGGTATAACGCATAGCCGCCGCACTGTCTCCATCGATGGATCCGAAGTTACCGTGTCCATCCACCAAGGGTAACATCATGGAGAAATCTTCGGACATATGGACTAAAGCATCATAGATGGAGGAGTCACCGTGGGGATGATATTTACCCATGGTATCACCGACGATACGAGCACTTTTTCTATGGGGCTTCGCAGGGTCCAGGCCAAGCTCGATCATGGAATAAAGAATTCTTCTTTGTACCGGCTTTAAGCCGTCTCGCACGTCAGGTAAGGCACGGGCAATAATAACACTCAGGGCATAATCCCGGAAGCTGGTTTTCATCTCTTCGGAGAAATCCATCTGAATTATTTGATCAACATTTTTCTTCATCGCAGCTTAATCCTCCTTAAATATCTAGCTTCGCATATTTTGCTTCATCCATGATAAAGGTGCGCCTGGGAGGAACGTTGCTGCTCATCAGCATGGTCGTAATCTCATCCGCTTCCACGGTATCACTAATCGCAATCTGCGCAAGTATTCTGGTTTCGGGATCCAGAGTGGTTTCCCATAACTGATGGGCATCCATCTCACCTAAACCTTTGTATCTTTGGAGGCTAAGGATCTTATTTCCTTCGATTTTACGGAATTTCTCCAGCTCAAAGTCATTGAATAGGTATTCGGACTGCTTTACTTTCTTTCCCTTCGCGGTCGTTTCATAATCCACCTTATAAAGAGGTGGAAGTCCACGGTAGACCTTGCCCTCCAGGATCAGCTCCGGCATGAAGCGATAGAAGAAGGTTAAGAGTAAGGTGCTGATATGGGCGCCGTCGACATCGGCATCGGTTAAGATGATTATCTTATCATAGCGAAGCTTTGACAGATCGAATTCATCGCCAATTCCGCAACCGAAGGTAGCAATCATGGATTTGATTTCGTTATTCACGAGAATTTTCTCCAGTGTTGCCTTCTCAACATTTAGGATTTTACCTCTGAGCGGAAGCACAGCCTGGGTTCTTCTGTTTCTAGCCGTCTTCACAGTGCCGCCCGCTGAATCACCCTCGACGATATATAGCTCACATTCCTCGGGCTTCTTGGAGGAGCAGGAGGCTAGCTTGCTTCTGGTATCTACATCATTTAACTGCTTCATTACAGCAACTCTTGCTTTGTCACTGGCACGTCTGGCATTGAAGGATTTTAGCGAATTATCAAGAATGGTCTTCAGTACCTCGACATTCTTATCAAACCAACGCTGGGACTCGGAGGAGAACACATCCTCAACAGCACTTTTCGCGTCGGTGTTACCGAGCTTTGTCTTCGTTTGGCCTTCAAACTGCGGGTCCGGATGCTTGATTGAGATAATGGCAACAAGGCCGTTACGGATATCCTTGCCGTCAAAGTTCTCGTCCTTCTCCTTCAAAACATTAAGCTCTCTGGTATATTGGTTCATAACACGGGTTAATCCGGTCTTAAAACCGGTTACCAGAGTTCCTCCGTCAACTACATTGATACGGTTACAGTAAGCATTGATTTGCTCTGTATAGCTGTCAGTGTACTGAAGAGCAACCTCAACCTCGATATCACCGCTTTTTCCCTCGATATAGACGGGCTCCTCATGGAGAGGTGTCATCTCTCTGGTCAGATAGGACACAAAGCTCTTAATACCGAACTCCTCCTGATAGGACTTGGTAATACCGGTGCTCTGATCGGTAAAGACAATCAGCAGATTCTTATTTAAGAATGCAATTTCCTTCAGCTTCTTCTGAATGATTTCAGACTTAAATTCTACAGTCTCAAAGATGGTATCATCCGGATAGAAGATTACCTTGGTTCCGGTGTCGGATTTATTGCATTTTCCGACTACAGGAAGAAGGCCATCCTCCAGCTGGGTGATGGGATGACCACCGTCCTTATATTCGTCGCGATAGACCTTTCCGTCGCGTTTTACCTCAATGATCATTCTTTTGGAGAGCGCATTTACTACAGAGGCACCAACGCCGTGTAGACCACCGGACACCTTATACACGGAATTTCCGAATTTTCCTCCGGCATGAAGTATGGTATATACTACGCGTACGGTAGGAATTTTCTTCGTTGGATGAATATCCACCGGAACTCCGCGTCCGTTATCACATATTTCAATTCCGCCATCCTTTAACAGTGTTATATCGATCCTTGTACAAAAACCTGCCAAATGTTCATCAATTCCATTGTCGACGATTTCCCAAATTAAATGATGCAGACCTCTGGGACCGGTACTTCCGATGTACATGCCGGGCCGTTTTCTGACTGCTTCCAAACCTTCTAAAACAACGATTTGACTACCGCTATATTGTTCCATGGTGTAATACCCCTTCTGTAAATTATTCTTAGATATAAAACTCATATCCGGCTTATCCTGTGTTATCATAGGTTTCGCCGGTCAACTGAACGGATCCATAAAAGAGGCGGGGATTTCAGATACAGGTATAAATCCCTGTTTCTTCCATAGTTTGTTCTGCTCATATGGGAACAGTATAACATATTTATTTCAAATTTTCCAGAAGTATTACAATCATACGTTCGGACTAATGCCTGAACGACCTATAATACAAGGGCTTGAGAGGTGGGCTGGATTGAAGCTAATTCATTTGATTAAAAAGATTGAATGAAAAATAAAAAAAGTGATTGAAAAAAACGTAGAATGATGTATAATAGGAACAATTATCAGAAATAAAATTCACCCCCCTTGAAGCTCAGCGACAGGGGGAATTTTCTCGACACATGGGAAAATATCGAAAAATGAAAAATATCCATACTATATTTGACAGTATATTTATGCAAGTTTGAAGAAAGGCAATAGGGAAATATGAGCCTATTTTTATATGAAACACATATGCATACGAAGCAGGTGAGTGCCTGTGGTATATTGAGCGGTGCACAGCATGTAAGATTTTATAAAGAAGCAGGGTATAGCGGTATAGTTATTACAGACCATTTCTTTAACGGCAACAGCTGCGTACCTGGGAATCTTCCCTGGGAAGAACGGGTTGAGTTGTTTTGCAAGGGCTATGAAGAAGCGAAGGAAGAAGGAGATAAGCTTGGTTTATCCGTATTCTTTGGCTGGGAGGCTAACTTCAGAGCTACTGAGTTCTTGATTTACGGATTGGATAAGGAATGGCTTTTAAAGCATCCGCAGATCATGGACTGGTCGGTGGAAGAACAATATGAACAGATCCACGCAGCCGGCGGGTTTGTGGTTCATGCTCATCCCTTCCGAAAGCGCGTCTACATTGAAGAGATTCGCTTGTACCCTTCCTACGTAGATGCAGTCGAGGGAATCAATGTAGGGAATCGTAATGATGAGTTTGACAGGCAGGCAATGGCTTATGCTAAAAAGCATAGATTGCCGATTATTGCAGGAAGTGATGCCCATGGTATTGAAAATTACCGCAGTGGAATTGCTTTTAAGAAGAAGGCTGAGAATATCAGAGATTTTATCGATATGATCAAAGCCGGTAAGTATGAGTTGATTTACCCCAAAGAGATGATCAGATAAAAAAGGTAGGAGGTTCCCGATGAAAAAACCATTTGTTACTTTAGAACAGCTGCAGGAAATAACAATGACATACCCGACCCCCTTTCATAATTATGACGAAAAAGGCATTCGTGAAAATGCCAGAAGGTTGAACAAAGCATTTGCGTGGAACAAAGGCTTTAAGGAATATTTTGCAGTCAAAGCAACACCAAATCCCTATATTATCAATATATTAAAAGAGGAAGGCTGCGGTGTGGATTGCTCCTCCATGACAGAGCTTATGATGGCAGAGGCATTGAACTGCAAGGGAGAAGATATTATGTTCTCCTCAAATGCAACCCCGGCAGAAGAATTTGTCAAGGCAGCTGAGCTGAAGGCTATCATTAATCTTGATGATTTTACCCATATTGATTTTCTGGAAAAAACAGTCGGAATTCCGGAGACCATATGCTGTCGCTATAATCCAGGCGGAGTATTTAAGACGGCGAATGGTATTATGGATAATCCGGGAGACGCAAAATATGGTTTTACGAAAGAACAGCTGATTGACGGCTTTCGAAAATTGAAGGAAAAGGGGGCGAAGCAGTTCGGCATCCATTCCTTCTTAGCAAGTAACACAGCAACTAATGAATATTATCCTACACTAGCGGGTATTTTATTTGAACTGGCAGTGGAGCTTCGAGATAAGACCGGTGTTCAAATTAAATTTATTAATCTTTCCGGTGGCGTAGGAATTCCCTATAAGCCTCATGGAAAAGCGAATGATATTATGGAGATCGGTGAAGGTGTTCGTAAGGCTTTCGAAGAGATACTGGTTCCGGCCGGAATGGGTGATGTTGCAATCTATACAGAGCTTGGACGCTTTATGCTGGCGCCGTATGGTCATTTGGTAGCAAAAGCGATTCATGAGAAGCATATCTATAAAGAATATATCGGTCTGGATGCTTGTGCTGTAGATCTGATGAGACCGGCTATGTATGGAGCTTATCATCACATTACTGTTATGGGTAAGGAGAATGAACCATGTGACCACAAGTATGATGTTACCGGTTCACTCTGCGAGAATAACGATAAATTTGCGATTGACCGTATGCTGCCCAAGATTGAGATTGGTGATTTCCTTGTAATACACGACACAGGTGCTCATGGATATGCAATGGGCTACAATTATAACGGCAAGTTAAAATCTGCGGAGCTTCTGCTGAAGGAGGATAACTCGGTTCAGCTGATCCGTAGAGCCGAGACTCCGAAGGATTATTTTGCAACCTTTGATTTTACGGATGTTTTTAAGGGTGTAGAATAAATCGATTATAGCCGATATACTGAAATAGGATCAGCATTCAACAGCTTAAAGAATTTGAAGTTATTATAGGTTACTTTAAAATGCTTTCTGGTAATATTCACAAAACAAAAGAATATTTTGCTTATATTGAAGATAAGATATAATGTAGCTTTCGTGAAGATATTTGTATACCTGTAAAACAGTAAAAAAGGCTGGAATGTTTGGTACGTGAATAAGGTTGACAATGTACAATTGATACGATATAATACTGTGAATGTATTGTATGTTGTATAAAAAGCAATATGGAGGAAGGGTGTTTTATGATAGAAAAAAAGAACATATTGACTTATGAGGGATTACGACAGCTGGAAGATGAGCTTCATGATCTGAAAGTGAACCAAAGAAGACTTGTTGCCCAAAAGATTAAGGAAGCAAGAGAGCAGGGGGATCTTTCTGAAAATGCAGAATATGATGCTGCAAAAGATGAGCAGAGAGACATTGAAGCCAGAATAGAAGAAATAGATAAGATTCTCAAGAATGCTGAAGTAGTAGTTGAAGATGAAGTTGATGTTAATGCAATTAATATAGGATGTAAGGTTAAAATCTTAGATATGGAGTATAATGAGGAGTTAGAATATAAACTCGTCGGATCCACCGAAGCGAACAGCTTAAGAGGAAAGATTTCGAATGAATCTCCCTTAGGCCAAGCATTAATCGGAGCGAAGGTTGGGGATGTAGTTAATGTTGAGGCTCATGCAGGAACCATGCAATATAAGATATTGAAGATTGACAAATCAAATTAATTAGATGGAGTAAGTGCTCTTTACAAAGCAAATTGATTTACGCGGGATAAGATATAGAGAGTACATTTACTGTGATAAGAGGTGAAATTCATGGCTGATGAAAGAGTTCAAACAGATCAGGATATTAATGAATTATTAAAGATAAAGAGAACAAAGCTGGCCGAGCTGCAGGAAAGCGGCAAGGATCCTTTCCAGATTATGAAGTATGATGTAACCAATCATTCTGGCGATATCATTAACAATTTTGAGGATTTTGAAGGCAAATCTGTTTCTATTGCGGGTCGTATGATGTCAAAACGAATCATGGGCAAGGCATCCTTTAGCAATATCAGAGATATCCAGGGTGATATTCAGGTTTATGTAAAAAGAGATGAAATTGGCGAAGAACCTTATGCTGAATTTAAGAAGTTCGATATTGGAGATATTGTTGGTGTAGAGGGAGAAGTATTCAAGACTCATACAGGAGAAGTTTCAGTTAAGGTGCAAAAAATCGTGCTTTTAACCAAGAGTCTTCAGATTCTGCCTGAGAAATTCCATGGTCTAAAGGATACAGATACCAGATACAGACAAAGATACATCGATTTGATTGTGAATCCTGAGGTTAGAGACACCTTTATCAAACGTTCCAATATTATTAAAGAAATCCGTAATTATTTAGATAGTAAAGAATTTATAGAGGTTGAGACACCTGTGCTGGTTCCCAATGCCGGTGGTGCATCAGCAAAACCCTTCAATACACATCATAACGCATTGGACGAGGATCTTCATTTAAGAATTTCCTTAGAATTATACTTAAAGCGTCTGATCGTAGGGGGCTTGGAACGAGTATATGAGATTGGTAGAGTATTCCGTAATGAGGGCTTATCCGTAAGACATAATCCGGAATTCACGCTGTTAGAGCTATATCAGGCATATACTGATTATAACGGTATGATGGATTTGGTAGAGGATCTGTTCCGTACAGTTGCAATGAAGGTACTTGGAACGACAACTGTTCATTATGATGGTGTAGAAATCGATTTATCAAAGCCTTTTGAACGTCTGACCATGGTTGAAGCTATCAAGAAATATTCAAACATAGATTTTGACCAAATTCCGGACGAAGCAGCCGCTAAGGCAATGGCGAAGGAACATCATATAGAATTTGAAGCAAGACATAAGAGAGGCGATATTATCAACCTGTTCTTTGAGGAGTTTGTGGAGGATAATCTTATTCAACCAACCTTTATTACAGAGCATCCGGTTGACATATCTCCGCTAGCAAGCAGAAAGCCAAGCAATCCGGAATATACGGAGCGTTTTGAACTATTTATGACAAGACGTGAGATGGCAAATGCTTTCTCTGAATTAAATGATCCTTTGGATCAAAGAGGACGTTTTGAAGCACAGGAAGCGCTAAGAGCAGCCGGTGATGAAGAAGCAAACCAGTTAGATGAGGACTTCTTAATAGCACTGGAATACGGTATGCCTCCGACCGGTGGTATCGGCATCGGAATTGACCGCTTTGTTATGCTTTTAACTGATTCTTATTCGATTAGGGATGTATTGTTGTTCCCGACGATGAAGAGCTTGGATAGATAAATCTAGTAATTTTAAGGGTTTACAGGGTGCCGAATCATCTATTGACAGTAAAATGACAGTCAACAGTTTGGAATAATTAGTGATGATTTCCGAAAACTCTTATCGTAAAATTAAAGATTTGCTCTTAGAGGACACTTTTCAAAAATTAAATTTGAAAGGTGTCTTTTTTGTCTGCCCGCCATGGGCGGGCTCTAACGGTTGAAAGTCCCGAGTGCACCTAGGCAACGAGGAAGCACCGTTGGAACAGAAATCTCTTACCGATAAAGACAGCTGGTGCATGTAGAATATTGGCAGCCATGATATCTGCTATAACGTGCAGACGGTGTATCAATTTATACTTGATAAACAGGCAGATAAAGAAGATATTTTGATGGAAGTGATGGTTGACTTCACAGGAAAATGAATTAGTCTTATTAGTAAATGATATTAAATTAGAGGAGAAGTGACTTATGAGCAAAAAGAAAGAACCATTAAAATTAAAAGGAGAAAGGGTCTGGAGGACTTATATAGGAGGACGGGAGATCGACCGTCTTCACGGAGAGAAAGAGCTAAAAGATACTCATTATCCGGAAGAGTGGATGTATTCCGTAACACAGGCAGCTAACTCAGGCAGGGAATCAGTAGTAGAAGGCTTATGTAAAATTGACGACGGGACCAATGTTTCTTTAAAAGAACTGATAGAAGAATATCCGGAAGAAATATTAGGAAAAGTCCATGTCAATACCTTTGGAAGCACCCCGGGAGTGCTGATTAAGATAATTGACAGCAAGGAAAGACTTACCATACAGGTCCATCCTGACAAGTCAGGGGCGATGAGACTGTTCGGTAGCTCTTTCGGTAAGACGGAATGCTGGCATATCCTAGGCTTAAGGGGCGATTCGCCGGAATCTCCCTGCATCTATCTTGGCTTTAAAAAAGGGATAACCAAAGAACATTGGATGGATTGTTTTGAAAAGCAGGACTACGAAAAAATGTTGAACCTGCTAAACCGTATTGAAGTAAAAACAGGGGAAACTTATCTGGTGAAAGGAGGGGTTCCCCACGCCATCGGTGCGGGATGCCTGATTATGGAGATCCAGGAACCGACGGATTATACGGTCAGAGTTGAAAAGGTGACTCCCTCAGGTTATGTTATTGATGATAGGATGTGTCATCAGGGCCTGGGATTTGAAAAAATGTTTGAGTGTTTTCATTACATAGGCAGTACGGCTACAGAAATCAAAGAACAATACCGTATCGGTCCCCTGGAACTGGAATGGGAGCACGGCAGGAAATCACAGCTTATAGGGTATAAGGATACTAACTGTTTTCAGATACAAAAGCTGGAAGTTGAGGACTTCTGCAGCCTGAGGGGGGAAGGAGTATTTTACTGCCTTTATATTCTATCTGGAGAAGGAGTACTAAACACGGCTTCAGAAACCTATGATATTGCAAAAAATGGGCAGTTTTTTATTCCAGCGGACAGTGGTGAGTATTGCATAAGAAATGCGGGAAAAGAAGCACTTGTGATGTTGAAAATGTATGGACCACAATGTGATTAAACTAATAAATATATAAAAATCCCTAATATTACCTCTGAAAATATGATTTGTATAGTAAAAGTGTTGAATACGAAGAGAAAACGTGGATATGATACGTTGAAACCAAGCGGAGATTACTCTAAGATAGATTTAGATAATAAATCTGGAAAGGAGAAATCAATCATATGAAAAAAAGAAAACAAAACAGAGCCGACATCGTAGGATATACATTAATTTTACCCTGGATTATTGGGCTCTTATGTTTTCAGATGTGGCCGATTATTCATAGTTTGTTTTTGTCATTTACAAATTATAATCTACTGAATACGCCTTCCTTTATTGCACTGGATAATTATACAAAAATGTTTCAGGATGAAACCTTCTATCAGGCAGTTAAGGTCACCTTTAAATATGTATTTATTGCAGTACCTTCAAAAATCATTTTTGCTTTATTCATTGCGTTAATCCTTAACTTAAAGATCAAAGGAATCGGTATTTTTAGGACAGTATACTATATCCCTTCTATCTTAGGTTCCAGCATAGCAGTGGCAATCCTGTGGAAGGCCCTCTTTGTAAAAGATGGGGTCATCAACGCCTTATTAGCCCAGGTAGGCATAAATGGAGTCTCCTGGCTTGGCAATCCGAAATATACCCTGTTTACGATCTCACTTATGACCGTATGGCAGTTTGGCTCATCCATGGTGGTATTTTTAGCGGGATTAAAGCAGATCCCAACTTCCCATTATGAGGCGGCCAGTGTGGACGGAGCCGGCAGGGTGGCTAAGTTTATACATATTACACTTCCCGGGATCATGCCTATGATGTCATTTAATGTACTGATGCAGACAATTAATGCATTCCAGATGTTTGCGGCTCCCTATACGATTTTCAACGGCAGGGGCGGCCCGTTAAATTCCACAATGCTTTATGTAATCTATCTATATCAGCATGCCTTTAAATATTTCAATGTGGGATATGCTTCGGCGTTATCCTGGGCACTCCTGATCATGATTGCCGTCACCGCTTTGGTACTGCATTTATTGGAAAAGAAGTTTTTGAATTACGATGACTAGGAAAGAGGGGACGGATACCGTGAAAATAAATAAACATTTTAGTCAAGTGTTAGTCTATGTTTTTATCAGCCTGCTGGGTCTTATCATGCTCTATCCTCTTATATGGCTGTTTTTCGCAGCGCTGAAGCCATCGGCAGAAGTGCTCTCAAGTGCCAACCTGCTTCCAAGCGAATTCCGGTTCGGTAATTTTGCGGCCGGCTGGAGGCTGGTAAGACCTTTTACCTTTGATAAATTCTTTATCAATACCTTTATATTAGTGTTCGGTTGTGTTTTTTGCAGTCTTACGATCAGCCTTTTTGTGGGCTATGCCTTTGCAAGAATAAACTTCCGGTTTAAGGCTTTCTGGTATAGTATTTTATTTCTGACCATAATGCTGCCTTCCACGGCGACCCTGGTATCCAAATATGTAGTATTTAGTGGAATAGGCTGGATAAATACCTATTTGCCCTTTATCGTACCTGCCATACTTGGGGTAGGCAATGGCGGCGGATTTTTTATATACCTGGTTTCTCAGTTTGTACGGGGAATTCCCCAGGAACTGGATGAGGCTGCTAAAATTGACGGCTGCTCCACACTCAGTATTATTTTAGGGATCATTATGCCGCTATGTAAACCAGCTTTATTTTCTGTAGCCATCTTCGCATTTATGTGGAACTGGGATGATTTCCAGAATCAGCTTATATATCTGACGAAAGTAGAATTATATACGGTGGCTTTAGCTATGAGGACTACCATTGATGCCACAGGGGCAGACAATTGGGGTGCGGTAATGTCTATGGCTTTGTGTTCAGTCATACCGGCAATTATTATATTTTTCTGTCTGCAGAAATACTTTGTAGACGGGGTCAGTACTTCAGGCCTGAAAGGTTAATTAATTTTTACGGAGAGTCCAATCAGAGATGGAAGATCCGAGAAGGAGGAAAAGAGGTATTTATGTTAAAAATTGAAAAGAAGATCAAAGCAGAGTTAGTACGTCTTGAAAAACAACTGTATTACCTGGCGAAGCCAGTTGAAGGATGGTCTGCAAAAAAATGCTGTTATAAAGCACCCGGTACCTATGAAAAATGGGAGGAAAAAGAGTTTTTTCCTGAAGAAGGGGAGCATTTTGGAAAACCCGGAGAGACAGTATTCTTAAAAAACAAAATTCTTCTGGATGAGAGTTATTGCGGGAAGGCAGCGGTATTGCTCCTCAAGATAGGAGGAGAAGCCTGCGTCTTGGTAAATGGGAAGCATTATAATGGTCTGGATTATAACCGCAATATGATACTGCTGACAAAATGTGCCAAAGGAAATGAAGAATATGAGATTGAGATTGAAGCCTATTGCAAGGACCTGATTATGGACAGCGGCAATGTATTTAAGACCGGTCTTAATATTACCCAGTCCCAGCTTGCTACCATCCGCCAGGCGGTTTGGGATTACTACTTTGATGTGAAAACCGGCTTTGATTTTATTAGTGAATGTAGGGAAGAGTATACAAAGCAAAGGGTAATGCATTTAATTTATGACTCCCTTCTGAAACTGGATTACTCAGGGGAGGAATTATCTGACGAAAGCCTGGTGACAGCCCTGGAGGTTTACAGAAAAGAGATCGGACGGTATAAAGATTTAAAACTTCCGTTGAAAATGTATTTTGCAGGACATTCCCATATTGATATAGCCTGGCATTGGCCCTTAAAAGAAACCGTAAGAAAAACCAGCCGGACCTTCTCCAGTATGCTAAGGCTCATGGAACAATATAAGGATTTTAAGTTCTCCCAAAGTATGCCGGTTCTCTATGAAATGGCAAAAGAACACTATCCGGAAGTTTATGAACAGATAAAAGCAAGAATTAAGGAAGGCAGATGGGAGACTCTGGGCAGCATGTATCTGGAACCGGATTGTAACCTGATAAGCGGAGAATCTTTTGTAAGGCAGATATTGTATGGAAAGAAATTTTATAACAGTGAATTTGGCTCCGATTCCAATATCTGTTTTCTTCCGGATGTATTCGGCTATTCCTCTGCCATGCCCCAGATATTAAAAAAGGCGGGAACGGATTACTTTTTTACTACCAAGCTTACATGGAATGAAACCAACGAATTCCCTTACAGTGTATTTCGGTGGAGAGGCCTTGACGGAACAGAAATTCTTTCGGGCATGATGTCTATGTGTACCCAGAACGGTCTGGGACTTTACAACGGTGACTTATCAGCCCACGGCGTAAACCTTTCCCTAGATCATTTTAAAAATAAGGGGAATGGGGACCCCCTGCTTTATCTCTATGGTCATGGGGACGGAGGCGGCGGTGTAACAAAAGAGATGCTTGAGACATTAATAAGTCTGGACAAGGTTCCTTTTACTCCTAAAGTAGAAATCAGCACGGTCGCAAAATATTTTGAGGATCTGGATAAGGATAAGGAATACCCCGTATGGTCCGGGGAGCTGTATTTCGAGAAGCATAGAGGTACTTATACAACTGCTGCAAAGAACAAAAAGAACAATCGGAAAAGTGAATTTCTATTCCGGGATGCAGAGATTTTTTCTATCTTCCAGTATATAAACAGCGGAGTATATCAGGGAGAAGATTTAGAATACGGATGGAAGAAAATACTCTTAAACCAATTCCATGATATCCTGCCCGGAACCTGTATTAAGGAAGTCTATGAGGAATGTGACCGCCAGTATGAAGAAATCAGCAGCATCGGTGAAAGCAGTATCGAATTAAATACCGGAAGTTTGGTCTCAAAGGATGAAGCGTGTATTACTGTCTTTAACACCCTCTCCTGGTCCAGGACTCAGATAGCAGTTATTAATGGCAGGGGCAGGAAAGCAGTGAAGGATGGAGAAGGCAGATATCCCAAACAGGTTCTTAATGAGGACGGAACCATAGAATTCCTGGCGGAAGCAGTTCCGGCTATGGGGTATAAGGTATATTATCTGGATGAGGAGCAACGGGAGACAGAAGCGGTCTTCTTATCCGACGGCAGCCAAGAGGATAATATAAAGCTTACCAATGACTGGTTTGATATAACAGTAAATCGGGACGGGGAATTCACTTCCCTTTATGATAAAAAAGCCGGAAGGGAAGTACTGAAAACCGGCAGAAAAGGCAATCTTTTAAAGCTTTTGGAGGATATACCCGTAGAATGGGGGGCAGCATGGGAAACAACCACCAAGAGAGAGGATAAGCCGCCTATGGAAGCGGTTACGAAATCCCTTACTATAAAAGAAAGCAATTGCCTTTATACGGTGGTACAGATGGAAAAGCAGATCCATAATTCCGTAATTCAGCAGGATATAATTTTATACCGCCACAGCCCGGTCATACAGTTTAAGACAAAAGTGGACTGGCAGGAGCATCAGAAGATGCTGAGGGTTGAATTCCCGGCTGAGATCAATTCCCTGACGGCTCGGTATGACGTGGCCTTCGGCAACTGTGAACACCCCAATCATGCTACTACCAGTTATGACGAAGCTAAGTTTGAAGTCTGCGGGCATAAGTGGGGGGATGTTTCGGAGGGCGGCTATGGTGTTTCTCTCTTAAATGATTGCAAATACGGTTATACCATACGGAATTCCAATATGGAACTGAGCCTGTTAAAAAGCGCGGATTTTCCGTCAGAGAGCTGTGACAGGGGAGTACATACCTTCTCCTACTGGCTTTATCCTCATACTGGTTCAATTAAAGAAGGCAGGGTTGCCCAGACCGGATATGAAGTGAATATTCCCTTTACCATAAGGGAAGGGAAGGCACCTCAGGACTGGAAAAGTTTTATCCAGACAGACTGCGATAATGTAATCATTGATACAGTTAAGAAAGCGGAGATGGATAACAGTATCATTGTAAGAATTTTTGAGACCTATAATACAGCAAGTGACGTAACTGTCAGGTTTTCTTTTCCGGTAAGGGCTTGCAGGGAGACAGATATGCTAGAAAGAGATATTGAAGAAGTGCCGCTTACGGAGGGTGCGATCCGATTCAGGATTAATCCTTTTGAAATAAAAACCTTTAAACTTATCTGTTCCTGATACTTAAAAAAGTTAATATCGTTTCGATCAGGCGAAGTCTTTCGATACGGTAAAATAAAAAAGGAGGTAGCAAAATGAAAAAAATGTGGAAAATCTGGTCCTTGGCTGCAGTATTTATGACAGCGGTATTCTTAACGGCCTGCGGTTTGGGGGGCAAGACAGTGGAGAATGAACAAACGAATGCACAGACGGAGGAGACGGAAAAAGGCACTGCGGCTTCGGATAACGCTTCCGACGGCGAGCAGATCGAGCTTCGGATTTCGTGGTGGGGCAGTGATGCCAGGCATGAAGCAACTTTAAAAGCGCTGGATTTATTTATGGAAAAGCATCCGGATATTAAGGTTACGGCCGAATACCAAGGCTTTGACGGATATCATGATAAGCTTATGACCCAGATTTCTTCCGGTACGGAGCCTGATGTATATCAGCTGGATAATAATGTTTATTTTGCAAGTCTGGCGGCTAATAACATGCTTGGGGATCTGACACCCTATATCGGTAATGAGATAAAACTAGATGATTATCCGGAAAACGCATTGACCTGGGCACAGTATAAAGGGGTTCAGTATGGCGTTCCCAGCGGTCTGAACGGTCCGCTTTTTATCTGGAATAAGAAGATTTTTGATGAAGCAGGCGTTGAATATCCTTCCAATGACTGGACATGGGATGATTTTGAAAAGGCGGCCCAGACCATCTATGACAAGACCGGAAAATATGGAATGAAAGAACCAACATACTTTATGACAGAGGCTTTAGTCCGTCAAGCCGACCAGTGGTTTGCCACCGAAGATGGAGAACTCTTGGACTTTAGTGATGCTTTATCAGCCGTATATGCAAAATATAACACCTGGAGGGAAAACAGTATTCTTCCGCCTTTAGATTTAACGGTAGGGCAGGAATCACAGCAGGATAACCTTTTCATAAGCGGAGATGCGGCCTGTCAAGTAAATCACATAGCTACCATGCCTCAGGATCATGCAGCGATGGCGGAGGAGGTCGATCTGGGAATCTCCCTGATGCCCGGAACCAAAGAAAAAGGCGGGGTATATATGCTGGCATCTATGCCGTGGACCATGGCCAAAATTACCGAACACTCCAAAGAAGCCGCCATATTGATTGATTTCCTGATCAATGATAAGGAAGCAGCTGAAATTCTCATGACAGTCCGTGGTGTTCCTGCACCGGAATCCGTACGTGAGGTCATAACTCCACTTCTGGAAGGGGATGCACAGCTGGTTGTGGAAGGTGTAAATTTGCTGGTGGAGAATACCAAGAGAATTGATTACGAATGGCTGGTTCCCGGAAGTGCTGTTATAGAAACCACCCTGATGGATGAACAGTATGCAACCGGTTACGGACAGAAAACTCCGGAAGAAGCCGCAGACAAAGCCTATAAGATAATCCTTGAATCTATCGAAACATCGAAATAAAAATAATTATGGGATAAAAACAAGAAATATGTTATAATTGACACGAGGGGCTGTTGCAAAATTCAAGGCTGTATTACTGCGGGAGAAATATAATAAATTCTATGCGCAAGTCTGACAGCCTGAAATTTTGCATAAGCCTCTTATTGTTGTTATAAGGATGGGGTGGCAAAGGCGGTGATGAGAGGAACTATGAAAAAACGAACTTGGAAGATTTCAATTATTAAACTGTTAATATTGAGTAATAGTTTTATCATGGCAGTCTTTTTTTTCACCAGTTCCTATTTCAGCCAAAAAAGCTATAAAGAAGTCTTTGAAGAGGAATTCAAGGTAAAGCAGTTCCAGATGTTAGTTTATATCAGCGATACTCTGGAACAGTCCATGAAGTCCATTGAACTGCTGGCCCGTTCTACCGCCAATAACTACGGAATCATAAATAATATCATAAATTACCGGAAAAACCAGAATTCCTATGAACAGCTGGTTTTTCAGAAAAACATGAATAAAAACCTGTCTTCGGTAGCTTATTCCCTGAAGGATATTGTTTCGGTCAATATTTTAATGGATGAGAACGCCTTAAGGACGACTCAGACCAATGGGGTATATGATTATGACAGTTACGCCAGTGATGACTATTCCGGCTTGATCCGTGAAATGTCATTAGGTTGGATTTCGACCAGAAAGAATAATCTTTGTGTCCGGTCCAACAGCTCTTACATAGTCTCTTACGTTTTACGTATCTATTCCGGCTTATACTATGGAGACGGAATCGGACACCTTGTAATAAATCTGGATGAAAAAATGTTTTACGAGCAGATAAAGAATTATCATCAGGAGACAGTATCCGCCATTCTCTTCGTGGGAGAAGACGGCGTGATTATCAGCAGTACGGACAGAGAAGTGCATGGGAAAAAACTGGCCGACACAAAATATTCTGACTATCAGGAAATAAGCACCCAGGGTGACCAGGTAACGGTCAGTATGCAAAATAAGATAATCAGTAAAAAGCAGCTAGGCAATCGGAATTCCTATGTACTGGCTATTTCTGATTATGACAAAGTGACTGAACCGATCAGACGGATACAAGAGCTGGTACTGCTGTTTTCACTGGCCTTATTAGCAGTATTCGGATTTGCCAGCGGAGTAATTGCCTATCGAGTTTCAAAACCGATTTTAAAGTTATCCAATGAGGTTGCAAAATTTGACAGCAATAATTTTAACCAACTTATCGATGTCTCTACTAATATCTCTGAAATAGATATTTTATGCAATCGGTTTAATGAAATGACAGTGCAGATCGAAAATCTGATCAAAAGTCTGATAAAGCAGGAAAAATTAAAGCAGAAAAAAGAGTTCGAGATACTGCAGGCCCAGATTAATCCCCATTTTCTGTATAATACCTTGGAATCTATTAATTGGATGGCCCTTAGTATGAATCAGAAGGAAATAAGCAATATGGTAATCCAGCTTGGTAATTTTTTAAGACTTAGCCTGAACAAAGGAAAAAATATATATTATGTACGGGATGAAATCAATCATTTAAAATGCTATATGGAAATCCAGAATGTACGGAGCAAGGGCAAGATCCTGTTTTCAGCGGATGTTGAAGACGAAATCCTTGATTACCGGATGATTAAGCTTCTGTTACAGCCTTTGGTGGAAAATTCAATTATCCATGGAATGGACTTTAGAGGAGGAATGGGGCGGATATGTTTAAAGGCTTACAGGGCTGAGGATTATATGTATTTTATTATAACGGATGATGGCTGTGGGATGTCTCCGGAACTGATAGGCAGTATTTATGATATGACATCAGATATTGGACATGGCCTGAAAAATGTCATGAAAAGAATCAATCTTTATTACGGTGAAGATTGCGGGCTTACGATTAATTCAAGATTGCAGGTTGGGACGACGATTGAAATCAAGATCAGGACAGTGATTCCCAATCAATAGTCATATAAGTTTAGGGAGGTTGCTTAAGATGCTTTATAACCTGATTTTGGTTGACGATGAGGACTGGATTCTGAACGGAATCCAGAGTGCAATTAATTGGGAGAAGATAGGGTTTTTTGTTGCAGGCACCTTTACCAACGGCAGGGATGCTTTGGAATATATTCTTAAAAACCCGCCGGATGCAATACTTACTGATATAAAAATGCCGATACAGGACGGAATTTCACTGGTAAAAGAAATCAGGGCAAAGGAACTTAACCAGATCGAAGTAGTATTTTTAAGCGGTTATGATGATTTTAACCTGGCACAGGCTTCCCTCCGGCTTCAAGCAGTGGATTATGTGCTGAAACCCTCCGCCCCGGAGCAGATCATAGAAGTTTTCTCCAGGATTAAAAATAAACTGGATGCCCGGAGAAAAAGCGAGGAAGAAAAGCAGGCGACTTCTGAATTAGCCCAGGCCGGTATTAAAGTTATCAGAGAAGAAATCTTTAACAGCATCATCAGTTCCAATACTTCAAAGTATAATAAATTTATTGATCTGTACCGGGAATTTGCGAACAGTGAAAAAAAATTGAAGTTTATGATATGCTCTGTTGCCTTTAGTGAAACGATAAAAGAGGAACAACCCACATTTCACTCCCTTCAGGGAATAGATTTTTTGGGAAAATGTATGAAGGAATATCCGGTCTGTTTTCTAAAGGAAGAGTTACGGGGAAAGAACATATATTTTAACGGAAATCTGTTTACAATTACAATCTTATTCATCAATTATACTAAAGAGGAAGCCATCACCTGTATAGAAGATATCAAGAGAAAAGCATATGTAGAAGGGTTTCATGGGCTGGTCTGTTTATTAAGTGAGGAATATGCTGATTTTTACAGATTAAAAACAGTATATGAGGAGTCTTTGGACAAACTTTTTTATCTTGGAATGCCGGAAAAAATACGTCATTTATATTTAAATATCGGTAATGATATGGTCTTAAAAGCCGCTATCGCGGATAAAGATCAGGAGATTGTATTATGGAGCTTAAAAAACTGGTTTCATGAAATTGATAATGCCTACGGTTCCTTTCAATGGCGGCTGACGAGAAAGTTAGTGTACAGTCTGGGAATATTTTTTTTACAGAACGGCATTTCAGAAGATGCTATAGGACGGTTATATGAAATATTGGATAAGAGAGACAATAAAAAGGTAAAGGAGACGGTTATATCCTTCGTGAAGGTAGAATTATTGGCGGATGATAAATTTAAAGGAAGAAATGCCCATCTGTGTAAAGAGGTAGCCAAGTTCATCGGCAATAATTATGCCGAGGATATTTCCTTAAATGAACTAGCTGATAAATTCTATATCTCGCCTAATTATCTAGGAACACTTTTTAAAAAGAATATGGGAATGGGAATAAAGGAATATCTGACTACGGTGAGACTGGAACAGGCAGACGTTTTAATAACGATTGGAAAATTCAAGCTGTATCAGGTAGCCCAGATGGTTGGATATCCGAATTATGAGTATTTCAGGAAGATATATTATAAGTATAAGGGGAAAAATCCATCCGAATAGGCAGCCGGTCATCAGGTGGTGTATTTTACTGCATTGTATGATCGTGCTCATGGAGCAGGTCTTGCTGTAACAATGCCAGCTGTCTTTACTTATAATATGTCTCATGATGCTATGAGATTTGCACAGATTGCGGTTAGAGTATGGGGATGTCAGATGGATTTTGCTCATCCTAAAGTTACCGCTAAGGAAGGAAGCGAGGTACTTAGAAGCTTCTTAAGTTCTATTGGAATGCCTAAGAACTTTGAGGAACTTGGCGCAAAGGAAGAAGATATTGAGATGCTAGTATACACCTGCTGTTACGGAAAAGGAAATGAAGGCGGAAAAATAGGTGGATTTGTGTCTCTGAAACAAGAGGATGTAGAAGCAATTTATAAATTGATGGTTTAGTGAAGGAAGGGAGATAATAAGATGCAAAAAGTAAATATCGCAAATGGACCAGAAAATGTATCCAGACTTATACTTGGCTGTATGCGTATGCCAGTACTTTCAGTAGAAGATGCAGCAAATATGATTCAGACAGCCTATGATTTAGGTATTAACTTCATAGATCACGCCACATGTTATGGTAACGGTGAAGCAGAAACAAGATTCGGTGATGCCATTGCTCTTACCAACGTAAAACGTGAAGACTTAATGATTCAGTCAAAATGTGGTCTTAGGTTTGACAAGCAGATATTTGACTGGAGAAAGTCAAATATTATTGAAAGTGTCGATGGAATTCTTAAGAGATTAAAAATGGAATACCTAGATGTTCTGCTATTACATAGACCTGATTTGTTATATGATCCAGAACAGATTGCAGAAGCGTTTGATGCACTTGAGGCCGCAGGAAAGGTTCGTCATTTTGGTGT
>JAEZKL010000096.1 GCA_023415475.1 Bacillota bacterium
AAATATTAAAGGAGGAGAAGGTATTACAGCTGGACCATGATCTATTCCTTAAAGATGGACTGGTATTTGATGCTTTAAAATCGCGAAAGGTCGTATACAGTAATCCAAAGACCGGTCTGGGATTAAGAGTGGAATTTGATGATTTTCCTAATCTGGTCTTGTGGTCAGCAGCAAATCAGGGGCCGTTTATTGCCATCGAACCATGGCTTGGTACCTCAACCTGGACGGATGAAGATGATGTTTTTGAGCATAAACGCGGAGTTCAATTTGTTGCTCCGGGAGAGAAGAAGAAGTATTTATTTAGTATCAGTGTTTTATAATTTATGGAGATTTCCTTTGGATATTTTAGAACCTAATTATGTAAAAAACAAGTTAGCATTATTTGAATGTAGTGCATTATTTGTATGATATATACAAATAATGCACTATTTATGAATATTTATTGGCTAAAACCTCTAAAATCACAAAATGAATATGCATTCAAATCTTCATTATTTACTAATTTCATAAAACGTGGTTAGATGAATTAGGACGAAATGCACAAGCACATTAATTGCGACTTGAATATTGAGCAGAAAGGTTTACGGTCTATTCTATGAAGGAAAGATACAAAGTAAATATTGAAGATGTACTATTAGAATAAAATTAAAAACTAGTTCGGAAGGTAAAATAAAGAAGACTAGGAGGCATAAAGAGAATGCAGTCATTTAAACCAGTAAAAACAGCATTGATCGGAAGTGGTATGATTAGCAGCCAATATCTGAAATACTGTATCGAAAAAATGAATGTGCTTGAGATTGTCGGATGTTCTGATATTATTCCGGAACGGTCCGCAAAACGTGCGGAGGAATTCGGCATCAAGCAGATGACAAATGAAGAAATTCTGCAGGATGAGTCAATTGAGATTGTAATCAATACAACCTATCCTACCGCTCACTATGAGGTCGCCAAAGCTATTCTGGAAGCCGGAAAGCATGCCTATACGGAAAAAATGGCGACCCTGACCTTGAAAGAAGCAGACGAACTGATGGCGCTTGCCAAGAAGAAGGGCGTGTATCAGGCCGGAGCGCCGGACACATTTCTTGGGGCATCGCTACAGACGGCGAGATTTGTTCTTGATAGTGGAATGATCGGCACGCCGGTTGCAGCGGACGCTATCCTGATGCGCAGCTATCATCATGAGCGCTTTTATAGCGGAGAGGAAAAACGGTTTGCATTTAGTCCGGGTGGCGGAATTATTTTTGACATGGGAAGCTATTATCTCACAGGACTTGTTTCCCTTTTGGGGCCGATCCGTAGCGTATGTGGTTTCTCGCAGATCAGAAATGCCAATCGTGTTTATCAGAATCCGAAAAGTCCACATTATCAGGAAGAAATGCTGGTGGAATCCTGGAATAATGCAGCGGGAACGCTACAATTTCAAAACGGCGTACTGTGTAATTTGTTAACTTCATCTGAATCAGGGGCATTTGAACATCATTTTACGATTTATGGTACAGAAGGAAAGCTGATTTTGGCCGATCCCAATAATTTTGGTGATCCCGTATTTATTCAAACGAAATATGGTGAAAAGCAGCAGCTTCCAATGACACATGCCCTGGGAGATGCAGCGAGGGGACTTGGGGTTGCGGATTTGGCTTATGCCATTCGAAATAACAGGAAGCCGCGAGCATCAGGTGAAATGACTCGCCATGTTCTGGAAGCCGCGCTTGGAATTTGTGAAAGCGCAGAAACCGGTCGTACCTGTATGATGACAACAACCTGTAGCCGGCCGGAGCCGTTTTTACCCGGACATACGGAGTATCCAGAGTTAGTTATGGACTTAAATTAATGATGGAAGGATTCCATAAGATTATTGTATAAACTGGAGGAAAGAAATGAGCAGATTAGGTATTCAAATGTATACGTTACGAAAAACTATGGACACGAAGGAAAATGTTGCAAAAACCCTGGAAAGGGTAGCAGCGATGGGATATCAGAGTGTTCAGATAACCACTCCGTCCTTTATGAGTTATGATGAACTTGCCAAAATGCTCCGGGACAATGGAATTTCAGCTGATTCTGCAATGGTTTCTGCTTATCAGATTCAGGACAAACTGGAGGATATCGTAAAACAGGCAGAGATCTTTGGCACAGATGTAGTGCGTACTGATTCCATATCGAAGGAGCAGAGCCGTACACCGGAAGGTTATCATGATTTTGCCAAACATTTGAACCGATGCGGAGAATTGCTCGCTGCCCGGGGACTGAAGTTTATGTATCACTTTCATGCGTTTGAGTTTATTAACTTTGCAGATTGTCGAGGGATGGATATATTATTAACCGAGACTGACCCGCGATTTGTGATGTTCCAGCCGGATGTGTTCTGGCTGACGGCTGCAGGTACGGAGGCATCGTCCTCCTTACGCATGTTTGAAGGACGTGCAAGGTATATGCATCTGAAGGATTACTCCATTGCAGCGCGTGCGGAAGGGGAGCTGGAGAAAGTGGATCGTGTTTCTTCCCCGGTTGGAACCGGTAACCTGAACTGGCCTGCAATTATTAAGACGGCCCACGAAATCGGAATCACGAATTTTGTTGCGGAGGATGATATGGGGCTGCTGGATCCTTTTGAGAGTGCACGAATCAGTCTAGAAAATATGAAACTTATGGGATTTTAGACACATGATAATGACAGGGGGTCTTCGAATGTTAAACAAAAAGCGGGACGGGATGAGCAATACACTGAAGCTGATGAAAAGAAATTGGATTTTATATTTATTTCTGATACCAGCAGTGATTTACATCGCAACATTTATGTACGCACCGATGTATGGGCTTGTCATCGCCTTTAAGAATTTTTCACCTGCCAGAGGAATTATGGGGAGTCCCTGGGTCGGATTCAAATGGTTCGAAACTTTTTTTCAGACGCCGAGATTCTGGCAGATACTGAAAAATACTTTGGGGTTAAGCATTTACACATTGATAGTAGGATTTCCGATTCCGATTTTGCTGGCATTAGTAATCAATAATGTACAGAACACAAAATTTAAGAAATTCTCACAGACAGTGACTTATATGCCACACTTTATTTCCACCGTTGTCCTGGTTGGTATGATGTCCGTTTTTTTCTCTCCGAATTCCGGATTTATAAACACGATCCTCGAAATGCTGGGAGGGAGCGGGGATATCTTATTTATGGGTGAGGAAAAATATTTCCGACATATGTATGTATGGTCAGGAATCTGGCAGAGCACGGGTTGGAATTCCATCATCTATATTGCAGCTCTCTCCGGGGTCAGTCAGGAGCTGCATGAGGCAGCCAAGATTGACGGCGCTAATAAGCTTAAGAGAATTCTAAACGTGGATTTACCGGGTATTTTGCCGACCATGGTAATCCTGCTGATCATGAACTGCGGAAGTATTCTGAGCGTAGGGTATGAAAAAGTTTATCTGATGCAGAATAGTATAAATATTACGCAGGCGGAGGTAATATCCACCTATGTTTATAAGATTGGTCTGCAACAGCAAAGATTTAGCTACTCCACGGCTATCGGGCTGTTCAACAATGTTATTAATTTCAGCCTACTGGTTCTCGTAAATAAGGCATCCAAAAAGATCAGTGGTTTAGGGCTTTGGTAAATGGAGGGGTATCAAGTGCATATGAAGAGAAAAAAATTTAGATTAAGTGTGGACGATTTGATTTTCGAAATTATCACAAAGGCATTATTGATAATTTTTGTAGCGCTGATTTTATATCCCTTGATATTCGTAGTGATCGCTTCCGTATCGGATCCGACCTATGTCAACAGCGGTGAACTTCTCTTTTATCCCAAAGGCTTTACGATGCTGGGATATCAACGAGTATTTTCTGATAAGCGGATTATGATCGGTTATGCGAATACGATCTTTTATACCTTAGCGGGAACGGCTCTTGGCGTGAGCGGCACGATGCTGGCAGCCTATGCATTGTCGCGAAGAGACCTTCCGGGTAGAAGGATTATTATGCTCCTGTTCATTTTTACGATGTATTTCCAGGGTGGCATGATACCTTATTATTTGGTGGTCAAGGGGCTGGGTCTGGTAAATAGTAGGTTGTTTATGATTCTTGCAGGCTGTATATCTGTTTACAATATCATCATTGCAAGATCCTTCCTGGAGTCCAATATATCGGATGAGCTGAGGGAAGCTTCCATGATTGACGGATGTGGTAACGGACGTTTTTTTGCCAGTATTGTACTGCCTCTTTCAAAAGCGGTAATTGCGGTTATCGGCCTATATCTGGCGGTTACATATTGGAATTCTTACTTTAATGGTATGATCTTTTTGACCGATGTAAAAAAATATCCATTGCAGTTGTTTTTGAGAGAAATTCTGCTGACAACATCCCAGGCGGCAAGCGTAAATTCCAATCTGGATCCGGAGGCTGCGCTGCAGATGGAGCAGATGGGGCAGGTCATTAAATATGGAGTTATTGTGGTATCCACTGTCCCGATTATTTGTATTTATCCCTTTATCCAGAAATATTTTGTAAAAGGGGTTATGATCGGTTCCGTTAAGGGATAGCCGAACCACAAGTAATTGTGGATATGATTTTGTATCTTGCATCGGACAAGCCTTCATTTATCACAGGAACAAATGATCGGATATATGGAGGAAGGCTGATCTTGATAAATATTAAATAAGAAATACAGGAGGGTATAGCATGAAAAAAAGTGTAGCAAAAAGACTGCTCTGCATTGCTATGGTAGCATGTATGCTGCTGGTAGGCTGCGGAAAGCAGGGAGAAACACAGACTAGCGAAAAACCAGCCGATGTGCAGGAGCAACCGGCAGCAGAAGGCCAGACGGAAGCAGCTAAGGAGAAGGTAACCTTTCAAATCGCCGTTAGCAAGCATGCGCTCTGTAAGAGCGATGATTTCAATGAGATGGAAATCTTTAAAATGGCAGAGGAAGCAACCGGGGTCCATATTGACTGGATTTATGTGGAGGACGGTGCAACTGAAAAGCTTAATGCAATGTTGACCGCGGATCTGCCGGATGCTTTTCTGTACCTGGTATATGAAAACCATATAGCATCCAATATGGATCTGTTTATGGATATTAGCCCAATCCTGGAAGAAAATGCTCCACATGTGGTAGCGGATTATGGGAAGATGCAGGAAGACGGCATGCAGCGTGTCACCTGGCCAGACGGCTCCATACGCTCTCTTATGACCGGCCTTGAGGTGAGTTATCAAAATGATGCGGAATCAATTTTGGTCATTAACAAGGAATGGCTGGATAAGCTGGGAATGGAAGTCCCTACCACCATTGATGAGATGTATAATGTACTCTGCGCATTCCGGGACAATGATATGAACGGAAACGGAGATCCGAACGATGAAATTCCGTTGGAGTTAACTGAGGCAAACTGGGCAGGAAAAAGTATGAACCTTGCGAATTCCTGGGGAATCGCAGCAGTAGACTCGACAGATAGTAACTATTATTATAAGTTAAAGGATGGAAAGGTTAATCCGACGATTGATACCCAGGAATATCGCTCCTATCTGGAGTTTATGCATAAACTGATGGCGGAAAATCTTATGGATAAGGAAGGCTTTACACAGACCAATGATCAGTACTATGCAAAGCTTAAGAGCGGTAATGTGGGAATGTGGGGCGCATGGACCCCTTACTCTGTAATGCCCGAGGAATTAGCGTCAAAATATGTACCGGTCAGAGTAATGCAGGCAGAAGAAGGGATTACACCGGTTAAGTCAGGCAGACGGTATAAGCTTTTTGCAAATCGTACCGGTTTTGCAATTACGAAGGATTGTGAGAATCCGGAAAGGCTTCTGCAGTGGTGGGACTATCTTTCTAGCAGCACGGAGATTAAGTATACCATGAGATATGGCGCAAAGGGCGGTTATTGGGATGTTAATGAAGAAGGAAAAGTATATCAGAAAACCCCGGAAGGCCTTACAGCTGATTTCACAGTAGAAAATTATAAGCAGACCTATGGTATGAATGATAAATGTACACTGATTCTGAAGGATGAGGATATCCTGGTATCGAAGGAAGAATCCTTTACTACCTGGGTCCGTGTGAATCTTGTAGATCAGGTGTGGGATCAGTTGGCTACGGAATATCTGCCGATACGTTTTTCAGATCCTGCCAAAGTAGATGAAAGAACCTTTATGGAAACAGAATTAAATGAGTATGCGAGAAACTTTACCGCAACCAGTATTATGGACGGTGTGGACGATGCCAAATGGGAGGCCCACCTGAAACAGCTGAAAGCATTGCAGTACTATGAGTGGATACAGTGGTATCAGGATTACGTTGACGGAAAATTCTAAGATATTGTGTCCGAGGCGTAAGATACCTCAGGGAGGCTGGAACAGACTCATATAAGTAATAAATCTGGATTTTCAGTAAATAAACCATAACTGAAAGTCCAGATTTTTGTACTGTTTAATTTATATACACATAGGAAGGAAAGAAGACATGCTGAATTATCAAGTAAAAATAGGACTTGTGCCGATCCGGCGGGATGTAACACCTCGCCCCGGTATCTTTAACTGGGAAAAGGCAGAGGAACGTGGAAGAAGGATTGTAAATTATTTAGAGGAGAAGTATGCAGGAGAAGACAATATCACCTTTGTGGATTTAAAAGGTATTAATGAGGTTGAGGTTCTCTATAATGAAAGCGATGCGCTCAAGGTAATCGAGCGGTTCCAATCAGAAAAGGTAGATGCCATATTTATCATTAATTGCAATTTTGGAAATGAAGAGGTAGCAGCCCAGGTTGCAAGTGCCTTAAACAAACCGGTGCTTTTATGGGGACCCCTTGATGAGGAATATGCTCCGGACGGAATGCGCTTTACCGACAGCCAATGCGGACTTTTCGGCATAAGCCGTCAATTACAACGCCGCAATGTTCCATTTACCTATATTGAGAATTGTTCCTGTGAAGAGGATCTGTTCCATGAAG
>JAEZKL010000169.1 GCA_023415475.1 Bacillota bacterium
AAACAAAGAAAGGAATATTCCCCGAATCGCGACAGGTTGAAATTACCTGCCAGTTTGTTAAAGAGCAGCGCCGGTCCCGGTAAAGAGACAGGAACAAGAAATAAGCTTATGATTAGAATTATTTTAGCGAAACCTTTCAGCTCTGATGAACCCAACCCCCAAAGTACTCCTAATATAATAAACAGAAGCAACGGGCTATACTGAAGGTAATTAAACAATTCCTGAAGCGGTTTTTCAACAATTGATTGGGTCAAAACTCCGGTAGGGGCCTTTTGCAACAAGCTTCCGGCAATGGAATTGAAGACCTCTGTTCCGGTATACATCAAATAGGTCACTGCCGATACGAAAAACAAAAGTAATAGATTCAAATTCACGAATCGTTCAGAGCTGGCAACACGGTAAAAGGACTGCAAAATATAGAATAGAACTAAGATCAATACAATAAAAGGCATAGATGCAGTATGATACATTATGATACCTACTAATATAAGCATGCATAAGGCAGACTTTATATAGGTTTTCTTTTGTACCAGCAAGAAGATCAAAAGTCCTTCAAGGAGAAAGATTATACTCCTGGGGATGGAATACATTCCATAGAAAATGACATCGGTATTGAAGCACATAAAAAGAGCAGATAATAGAGCAGTTTTTTTATTAAAAAATAAAAATTTTAACGTAATCAAATAGACAACAATGACCAGACACCCGTAAATCAGTCCGTTTGTAATGAACATAGCCTGAGCCGGAGTGACCTGCAGGTTCATAATTTGATATATAAATGAACACAAAATATGCCATAAAGGAAAGGCTTCATAGTTATCAAAGGTTTGATCGATAAAGCCTGTTTGTATGAGATTTTCAAGTGCCCATGAGTGGAAAAGTCCATCGGTTCTGCCAATGAAAAAATAATATTTTAATGTAACTCCCCAGATAATATTTAAGAAAAGCATAATAATTTGCAGTAAGATTAAGTTGCTTTGTTTGCTGCTAACCTCTTCTGAATATAATATCTGTGCTAAAATCATTACGCCCATAACTGCAATCAAAAGATAATAAAATATTATTCTCACGGGGAAGAAATACAAAATGAGAATTGAAATAAAGCAGCATATTAAAAAGCCAAGCATCAAAAGCTCTTTCAAATTACTGTTTATACTGAAAATAACATTAGCCTTATGTTTTAATTTCAGCCATAGGATAGGAGCTGCCAGCATAGGGATAACTAAATAAATACCCAATAAAAATAAATTATATTGCTTTAACAATATAGGGACAACAAATCCTGCTACTGCAAAAATACATATCATGATTAAGAAGATTTTTTGAGTAATGACGTATTGATCGGTACTGTATATAAATTTCATTCGTTTCATCCACCAGGAACGAATCACTTTTGTTTTTTTCATGTATTCTGCTTTGCATTTGCCTGCTATTTTTATCATTGCAGTTTTTACATACGGCGCGGCTATGACTAGCGTTAAGACTAAGTGAGTGAATAGCCAGGCATAACCGACACCGATGATATGATATCTGGGTATCAAGCAGAAACTGGCACTTATTAAAAGAATGAAAAGAAGCAGATTGAATTTTATGTTTTTTTCAACCTTCATTTTGATGTTTTGCACAGTGATAAATACCATATAGATCACGGCAAATAAGCTTGCGATAATTACTAATAATAGTAGATCATATGCTTCCATATATTCTTTGTCGATAAATCCAAGAATGCTTTTACCCCACAAGCCTATAACGACTGTTAGTGGAATCAGGAACAGGTATGCCGTAGCGAAAGCTTTCATAACAATACGCTTAAGTGGCCGGCCGCGACTACCTTCTATAAATAAAGATGTACTTAGCGCATTAGGAACAATTAATGCGAAATTACCTATAGCCATTGCCACATAATATATGGCGGCTTCTTCCTGACCAATTAATTGCAGCACCATGATTGGCAGGATTAAGATCGGGGCCTCCGTTAATAGATTCGAAATATAACTTCCAATCGAAAATTTGAAGGATTCTTGTACAAAGGATCTGTCTATCTCACGAATATTTAATTTAACCTCCTTGCGTAATACCCATAAAGAGAACACAGCAGCGAGTATATAACAGATACCCAAAGATAAAAAAATCCCGAAATTCTTTGAATACACCAGGGGAATTAAAAGAAATATCCGAAGTGAAAGCAGTACGGTTTGAATAAAAAGGTATTGTCCCTTTCGTAGCGCCAGTAACATATTACCCGAAATCAAGGTAATAGAATTACATACAGCAATCACGATAAAGAGCATTGCTCTTGTAAAATTCATGTCAAGGGTCGCCTGAAGGATAATTGCGATCAAACTGATCATGGCGGAAGCAACAGTGGTTATAACAAGGCTTGTATTAAACATTTTACTTTTGTCTGAAATCTCTATATATCGAATGATAGAAAGATCAAAGCCAAATCGAGAAAACAGCATAACTAAACCGAGCGAAGAAATTAATGCTGTAGCCATACCAACATTGGTAATTGAGTATAGTTTGGCTGCAATTACCCAAAAAAGAATGCCGGTTGAAGCATTAAGTATCCTGCTCAAAACCAAATATATTGAATTCCTGTAAAGGTGATCCTGTAAGACCTCCGGTAATTTAATTCGAGACATATCAATAACCATGCCTTTCTTCACAAAGTGAATTGTCAACAATTCACACTAAACTTACATGCTGCATTTTCGATGCGGCCCAATACCCGGAAGAACAAGGAGTGGGCACCTCATATGTGAATTTATGTTCTTCAAATTCACATTGCGGACCTTCGCAGTTCTTCCCGTGTGAACAGTTTTTTAGTTCACACTCTTCTTATGGGCTAACCTTAAATTTTTCTTTACGAATTTAAAATAGACAGCTTCAGCTAATTTCCCTAATAGATCTTTTTTTTCAATTGTAAAATATAATTCCAATTGCGGATTGAATTTTGATCGGTAAGCACATAGACTCTGCTTGTTGGCGCCGCATATTTCAAAGGTCTCAAACCCCATCGACTTAGCCTCCTGCATTAGCTGCCAAATCATAAATTCGTTAACATTTTTATATTTACTATCGTTTGATTTAGGTAATCCCATCCACCCCAGATATCTGTTATAAGCTTGATTCAGCGTAGATCCAATGAGTTTGTCATTATCATATAGGCAATTTAGGATTAAGTTTTTGGGATAGGCATTAATCGCTTCGTTAAGAAAAGCCGAATCCACAGCATGATTTAAGCCTTGGTCATTATACCTTTCCGTCAGCAAACTCGTTAGAATTGAAGTATCGTTATATTTTACTAATTGACATTTCAATTCTTCGCCCTTCCGGATATTCTGCCTGCATACAGAAGAGAAGCCATCCCAGATCTCCTTAAGTTCGGGCTTTAAATTTATCATATAAGTATATTTTGGCTTCACCTGATAGTTCAGCCATTGAAAAGGTCTTATATCAAGAAAACCCGGTACCAGTGTAACCGAAAAATAGTTGGGAGCTATTTTTTTAATTTCATTATCAATTTCTTGTACGATTACATTGAGGTAGGATTCTCTCTTGTCTTGTTTCATACCTTCGAAGCCCTTCTCCACGACCGGTCCAAGGTAGGGAATGCCTGCTTGTGGGGGAGGGGAGAATAATAGCTTTACACCTGCAATTCTCTTATAAAAAAGAGGGAAAACACATATTAATCGCTCTCCTTTGTATATCCCATAAGGCAATAATTGATAGCCCGTATATTTTTCTGTCAGCTTAAGGAATTCCCATTTATGATAAAGCAGACCATGGGGATTGTCATCAACAAAGCCATCCCACTGGATCTGATCGGTTATATAATTAATAGCCATTTTCACCCCACCATTTATAAATTTCTTCTCCTGACGCCATCCATGCGTCTCTTTGAATGCCATATTGTAAAATCTTTTCATATAGTTCAGCCCAGCGGTCTCTAAAAGGGCAACTGAATACATTATTATGCCAAAGGATCGTTATGACTCCCTTGTTTAATTCCACTTTTTCAAGAAGCTGTTTGATCAGCTCCCATGCCTCATCAGGCTTTGCAAAGTCAAACATGGCACTCTCCATCACATGTAAGGGTAATTCATAGATATCCATCCACTCTTGGCGCTGTATATGATAAGGCCGGAAGGGGTGGCACATTCCATTACGAAACCCCACCATATTGGTATAGCCATACGTTGTATCATATTTAAAACCACATTTTTCAAGGAGTTCCCAGGTATCGGGAATCTGAAATCTTAGGTAATGATTTCTATATCCGACAACTTTTCTTCCTAAGACACTTTCTAACCTTTGTTTCTCTCGTTTTATTGCGTCAATATCATGGTAGGAATAATAGCCTCCATGCAGTCCTACTTCCCAACCGCTTCGGGCGATCGATTTAACCTCATCTTCAATGTCCTCGATATTATACCGGAACCTCCTGGGATCCCGTTCCGCTGTCATGAAATAAAAAGAGGATTTGGCGTTATACTTCTTTTCCAGATCCATAATCTTTTGAAAATTGATATAGGGACTCGCTTTTTTTTTCATTGGATTCCCAAATAAGTAGTATTTTAATCCACTCCAATCCTTTCTCCCCAGACTGTACAAACCGGACAATATCCGATGGGAGAAAGGAGGATAGATATCATCTACATCATGGGTCAAACAGATAGCGAATTTCTTATTATCCGGATAGACGATTTGGTATCCCATTTTTATAAGCTGCTCCGAAACAACCGGAACCATTACCTTTGACCTGCTAAAGCCGATATATTTCGAGTCTGTACTTGGGTGTTCTTTTTCATTCACAAACGTCTTCCAAAGCTCCGGATGCTGTTTCAGGCTATTCAATTGATCCATATTCATAATTTTTAGTATTCACCGCCTTAACTTAATTGGGCTTCTAAACAGGATGTAATAAAAGCCCCTGCTGAAGCAATACTTCGGGGATAGTTCTCAACAAACCACACCATGAAAGAGGTGACATCGATTTTATCCTGCAAAAGACGATTGCGCTTCTGTTCCCATGTGATTTTTATATCAGGAATTTGTGCTAATTCGATTGCTTTTTTTAAAGCCTGATCAGAGTCCCTATAGCTGAATATTAAGCCGTATTTATTCTCCAGTTCTCGAAATATACCCAAGTTTTGTTGCCCAATAAAGCTATTGCATCTCACAACGGGTATGCCCATTACTGCTGCCTCCGTTGTCATCGAACCGGAATCCGTTACCAGCAGATTAGCTCCTGATAAGAAGACATGCATTTCTTCTGGTTTAATGTTTAATTTATATCCTTCCAGATCAGCGGGTAGGGGGGCTTCAGAAGAAATATAAACAGCCGAATATCTACTGAGCTCCTGAACTAATCTCCTTTTAAAATCTATCTCAAAACCCTCCTTGCCAACGTCATGAAAAGCTCTGGAAACAAAACGTAATATCGTTACCGGGCCTATGGGCTGATTTGTATGATCTCGCAAAAACCTTTGGGGATGAAGATAGGCAAGCTCCTTATAGCCAGGTATATTAACTATTTTCTTGCCTGTTTTTTCAAATCCCGAAAACGCACAAATTGTGTCAGCGAACCATTTGTAGTATCGGAAGGTGAAATCATCTCCATCAAAAATAATGCTGGGCTTCCCCATTAACCGAGCCACATGAGCGGCTCTTACAGAACCGAAACCCACAAAAATATCTGGCTTCATTGCTCTTACGGCTTTGAATATTTTAATATCCATGATTGGTACATTCAAAATCTTTTCAAGCAATGAGTCACCATAATTCCCCATATTTGTATAATCAAAACCATAGGCTTGCAGTAAATCGATAGCAATATCTTTTTCACTGACAGTTATGAGCACCTGATGGCCTTTTTTTTCCATTTCTTTCATGAAGTTTTTAAAAAAGTGTACTTGAGAGGGATGACCAATATCAACGACAATTCTCATGGTTCTCTTCCTTACAGATATTTTTTAATGAAGCAATTTACTACAGATTTTAGAGGGAATTCCCCCCTTATTCCAAGTACTTCTGAAAGCGGCAAAAGCGGAGTTGGTCAAACAATTGCCCCTTGTTATTTCCATATACGGCTTCTGCACCGCTCCAAAACCTCTAAAAACAGATTCAATGTTCTCATACATGGAACCCTCGACATCAAAACTATGAGATACCTGACCGGCAAATTTGATTGCTTCCCATAACGCCAAAAAGTGGGCGCCGCAGGTATTTAAAGCAGGGTCTGCTCCTCCCATCAGATAGTAGGCAGCCTTTTGGTTATAAACGATATACACTGCAGCATGGATTTGACCGGCGCCGTCGACTGCAAAAAACATTTTTCTGGCATTATTTTTCCCACAGGCCTCATCCATGCGATATACATACTCCCTGGAATAAGGAAGCATCAGATTCTGTCTTTTAAATGTCAGCTCATTTAGATCAAGAAATTGATCCAAACTAAGGTCTGTTACGACCTTTATCTCATTCTTCAAAGCAAGATTAATTTTCCGTTTCGTGCTGTACCGCACATTCTCCCAGACTTGGTTCAAATCAGATAAATCTTCTAATATATAAGTATAGCGTGTTGTTTGTTTAAACCTAGCCCAACTAAGAGGCAGCCAATTAGTAAATTCAACGGGAAAGCGCTGATAAAACAAGGCGTGTTTAGGCAGAAGCGTGGTAAGTTCTGACATTAAGCCCATCTCATCGGATAGTTTTTCGGCATACTTTAATTTTCGTGAGGGTGCAAACATAATTCCCAGCCTGGGCGTAAGAGGAGGCAGCAGGATCAGATTAAGTCCTGCTATTTTTTTAAAAGTCAGTGGCCAGGCGGCCAAAATTTCCTCGTTCCTCTTAATAGATAATATTTGATAATTATTTTGCGTTACCGCTTCGAGCCACCATGATTTTTGAAATAAAGAACCCTGTGGGCTGGAATCTACGAACTTATCATATATCTCGTCATTCATTTACTTGTCACCTTAATGTTAAAAATGGGGGAGTATATATTTGTGTGTAATCCTCCAGATGAAGTTCCTTACAAGCAGCAACGACACCTTTCTTATATAGCTTCCATACTTTATTTTAGATCTTTCTTCACCGTACCGGGCCGGAATCGGAACATCTCTTACATTGGCACCCAGCACATTCAATTTGGCCAAGAGGTCGTTGCAATAGCCATACCTTGGATAGATTTTATTTAAATCAAGATGGGCGAGTGTTTCTCTATTGATTGCGGTATAACCGTTTTGTGGATCTTGAAGCGTCCAATAGCCTGAAGATACACGTGTCAACCTGGTCAGAATTACATTTCCTGTTCTCCGCCACCTGCTCATTCCTTTTGTCAACTCAGACCTGGACAATCTGTCTCCCTTACAATAATCGGCAGCTCCGTCAACAAGCGGATCGAGTAATTTCAGTAGCTGAAACGGATCCATCTGATTATCCCCAGCCATTACTGCGACTATATCTATTTTATCATTTAAAGCCTGCCTATACCCGGTCACAATGGCTGCGCCGACGCCTTTATTATTTCGGTGACGCGTCAGCTTTAGCCGAGAATCTTTAGGATACTCCGTGATTACTTCAAAAGTTCGATCAGCTGAACAATCATCTATTACGTAAATCCTGTCAACATAATCAGGCATCGTTTGAATTACTTTGGTTATAAGAAGCTCCTCATTATAAGCCGGAACAACAACTCCAATCGACCTACCTCTGTACAAAGTCAGTCCTCCTGTTCTAACGCATAGTAATAACCATGTCTTTCAGCATACTAACACAACATGCCTACCCTTTGTAGTGTGAATTATGCTTTTCAATAATTCACACTATTCATCATAAAAATTTGCCGGCAATTCCTAAGGTAGCTTTCAGTAAACTATTCTTTTTAAGAACGAGGCTCAAGAGCTTTTTACCGAGATTGGAGGGATAATCGATATCTCCGTGTTTTAAAATAAACTTATGATATATGGGTTTATTTAAAAAACGGATCACCAAATCGATGTCTTCGTCACTGAATTCCAAGTAGCTTTCCCGAAGCTTCATGGCACTGGCTCTTTCTTCTTCCATTTCCTTTTCCCAGAGCTTCTGGTACGACGACATTTTAACCTCTGACAGATTATCCTCTCTTAAGGCTTCTACCGCAATTTGTGAGCAAAGGAATGCTCCTCGTAGGCCTAAGTAGATCCCGCCACCGGATATCGGTTTGGTCTGGCAGGCAGCATCTCCGACCAACATGGCATTTGCAGAGTATATTCTTGGCATTTTACCTATTGGAGTTATACCGCTGGTATAACGTATAATTTCAAGATCTTTGAAAATCTGCGGATTTTGATCAACAAGTTCTTTAAAATAATGCTGGGGGGAGTAATCAGACTGTACCAGTGCATAACCGGTTCCTACCCTGCAAGTTTTCTCATCAAGAGGTATTATCCAGCCAAACCACCCCGGAGCAAGATTCTTACCTAAAAAAATACTAATCGAACTTTTATCCGCGCATTGCATCCGGGCATCGGCAGCATACATCACTGCTTTGATATTAGGACGACTTAACTGGAGCCACTTGGACACACCGGAATTAACACCATCAGCACCAATAAGAAGCTTCGTATCTATCGCTTTGCTACTGCCTGCTACCGTAAGTCTATACCCTCCTTCGATACGTGTGGCTCCGTCTACCTTTACGCCCTTCTTTAATACCGCTCCGGCATTTTCTGCTTTTGCGGCTAACTCCTGATCAAATTTAACGCGGTCGATGGCCATTGCAAGGGCATTGTCGCCCTTCGCATTAAATACAGCTCCTAGAGGCGAATGCACACTTAGACCTGTCAAATTATTTAAAACTGTATTTTTATCCGATCCTGCTAATTCAAATGCTCGAGGTGAAATAAGCCCGGCACATTGTACCGGATAACCGATTTCCTGATGCTCTTCTAATATGAGAACTTTGAAACCTGATAATGCAATTCGCTTTGCTGTAAAGCATCCCGCAGGACCGGCTCCGATTACAACAACATCCCAATCCATAATTTCCCTCTTAAATAATCTATAATTAATCAGTAATTTTTTTAAGTGTAACAATAATGGAAACTAATCAGAACCGTAGTGACTGAATAGCCACCAATACTTTATATATATGGATAAGGACCCACATTTGGTACTTATCCATACTTAATATTTTTTATTTGAACCTGGAAATACTAACTCATCATTCAAATCAAGTTGCAAAAAGTCAGTGTTTTATGCGTGGTGACAATATCATCCAGATAGAGCTTCTGCTGGGCTGTTGAATGACTGTCAGAGCCTATACTTAGAGGAATAGCTTCAGCAATCAGTTGGTTTAAAAACGCATGTACCGGTACCTTATATTTGACATTCACTTCAAAAATCTTCCCGGACAATTTGCCCAAATGGCAAAGCAGCTTTATTGTCTCTTCATCCAGAGGTATTTCATATTGTATAAGCTCTGCAGCAGGATGGGCAATAATGTCAACCCTATCGTTTCCAAGCAGCCCCTGTATTGCCCGCAGCCAATCTTCATATACCTTGCTCTTATTTAGTGACTGATCGCTCTTGCTGTAAAATTGATTTGATCCGGAAGGAATTCTGTGGATGGAGCCCAGAATATAGTCTACCTTATCTCTCCACTTATCGTTAAGATCAAGCTCACCGGTACATGTTAAGGCCTTTGCCTCAAGTCCGGTCACTATTTGAATAACGCCTTCATATTTTTCCTTTAATCTATTTGTAGACTCGATGAAATCAGGAACCCATTCACTTTTTCGCCATACATGATCCACAAGTCCAATTCGCTGTAAACCCAAAGCGATTGCCTGTTCAATTAATTCCTCACAGGTATTAATTCCATCCGAAAATATGCTATGATTATGCAAATCAGACAACATTAATAAAAAACCTCCTTCCAGTAGCGAAGCATTTTACAGTTCCAATCAACGCATATGCTAGGTATATCTTCCCGCAGCGCCAGCTTTACCGCGTAATAGGGAAGGTTAACTCCGGCCCCGGTACAGTGCACAATACTTCCCTGTATGCGAGGATTTATTTCCAGTATTAAAGGGTTATTCCTCAAGTCCCGCTTGACTTGTATGCCAATATTTCCATGCAGCTTCAAACTTTGTACGATTTCATTACAGTAATTGATGATATCGTTTTCTTTGACAATCTCCCCCTTAATGGTGATTCCGGCACTGATTGTATCACGTCTGCGGGGAATGGTATATAAAGGTCGGCCATGGTCTACCAATAGATCCACGCTGTACTCCTTACCGGGAAGGTATTCCATAAGGATTAATTGATTGAAAATCTCCGACTCATCAAAAATTGACATGATTTCCTCAAGGGTAATATAAGTTGACGTCGGTTTCATCTCAAACAAAAGCTTATACCTGTTTATTTCGGGATCAATAATCCGAAACCCTCTACTTCCGTTTAAGTTCAAGGGTTTAAAACAAATTGGCTGACTTGGATAGCCCAGCTCATAAGCTGCCTTCACAAACTCCTCTTTTGAATTCACTATGGTGTAATGAGGTACCGAAAAACCTTTGTCTTTCATATAGGCTAATAGCTTACCTTTGTTGTTTGCTATCTTTAATGGATCGATATCAGACACGGAAACGATGATTCCCTCATTTTGAAACTTATCCTTATTCTGTGAAAGTATTTCGAGTTCCCTTGTAACCATAGGTAAAATTACATCTACTTTTTCCTCCCCGGCGATTTGAAGCAGCTTACCGGTAAAGTTCGGAGCATCAGCCATGGGGATCTGATCGCTTGCATCAGCTAATTGAAATCCAACCGCCTCACTTGAAGCATCCACGCCAACCACACGGATGAAGCGTTCGCCGTTGTCCCTAAGGCTGTTTATCACCCCTGGAGCACCGGGAGCTCCGGCTCCGGTTATCATGACAGTTACAGGTTTCATAATTTCCCTCCATGCTGCATCTTCGATGCAGCCCAAAACCCTCTTCACACTATTCTATAATCCATCGTATCACCTCAAAGGCTTCCGCGTACTGTACGCCTATCTGAGTTCCGCGGGTAATCGCCAATGACCGGATGAAGCTTTCATTGGCATACACTCGATTCGACTGAGATTCATAGCACCTTAAAGCATCAATCTTTTTGTTTAAATGTTCTTCCTTCAAAAACACAAAGGACTGAGTGTGAAAGGTGAGATTATTCCATGGAAGTTCATAACCAAGAATTGATATTTGTTTAAAAGCCCGAATACCTTCCAGCCCGATTGTACTATGATCCTGGTGTATATCATGCGGGGAAGGCATTAATACCAGGTCTGGCTGGATCTCCGTTCTCAGATTTACCAAATCATCCAGTATTTGCTGCCGAAAGCTTTGAAAAGTACGAACTCCGTAATGAAATATTTTTAAGTTTTCATTCCTGATACCCAAGATGCTTGTTGCATTTTTCACTTCTATTTCCAGAATGTTTTTAGGCAAATTAGAAGGAACAGATAATTCACAGACGGAAAACGCTGCATAAAATACCTCCGTTTGTTCGGCTATCAGTTTTGCAATTGTCCCTCCGCATCCGAATTCTCCGTCATCTGTATGAGGAGCTAAAACTAATATTCTTTTTTTCATACTACCTTTCCGTTCTGCCTCTTCAATGCAGCCCAAAGTGTGATTTATGCTTTTCAATAACTATTCCTTTTAGAATCCTGATCGAAAAAGCCTTAAGGCTTTCTTGCCAAAATTGAATAAGTGATCCCGCAGTAAAGCTTTGAACCATCCAGGAAGGCCGGGTCCCCATCTTTCCGGATGGCAATTGAGATAAATGCTGCTTTCTGTTTTACTATTTAGAAATCGGATCACATCTGCGGTGCCCTTAAAGCTCCTATTCTCATTTTCTGTCTTCATTCTATCTTTAAAATTATGATTACCATTCCAATTTCTGCCCGTATCCGTCAGATATATGGAAATATCACTGCATGACAGGAAAGCTTCTCCAAGTAAGCCAAAATCCCGGAAGTCATACAAACTCCAGATATTCCTTCCGTCCCATCTGGTTAGCGGATTCCCGTGCATGCACACTGTCTTAACGGGAAAAAACCTGCGAAAAACCTCCAATTCCTTTTGAAATATTGCAATTGCCTTGCGGCTGTCACCTCTGGCCTTATCCAGTACCTCATAATGATATCCTATCTCATGGCCTAAGCTGTGTATCTGCTTCATTACTTTCCTATTGAAGGTACTTGGATATCGAAAGTAATAGGTTGACGAAATACCATACTCATGCTCAAGTCTAGCCATGGCCAAGGCATATTTAATACTCCTGTCAACATCATGTCGCAATACAATGCATGGTGCTTCATGATAAGTGTAACTACTTGCGGTTTCATCTTGTATAGGAACCTTCGATAGATAAGATTGTACAGTAACAACATGATGTGATTGTAGGGCTTTGCAGAGCTCAGCATACATGTCAAGAGAAAAATCCATTAATCTCATAGAGACGTCCTCGAAGCTTCCTCAAGTATTTTTTTTAGCTCCGCCGCTACAAATAATTGCTGTTCCTCAGTCATTTCCGGAAACAGCGGTATAGCAAATGTCTCTCTGGAAGCCGCCTCTACAACCGGTAATGAAACACCGGAATACTTCAGCTTGTAAGCATCCTGCTGATGCAGGGGAACGGGATAATAAATACCACAGCCTATTTGCCTTTCTTCCAAGCCTTTTATAATCTCTGCTCTTTTATGATGACGCAAAATATATAGGTGGTAGACGTGTACAGCATCGCCCTCCGCTTCCGGCAATTGAAGCCCCAGCCCTTGAAGAAGACTGTTATAACGTTCGGCTTTCACTCTTCTGGCTTCATTCCAATTATCAAGGTGCTTTAGCTTTACCCGTAAAATCGCAGCCTGAATTTCATCCAGTCTACTGTTATATCCTATCATACTATTATAGTATTTTTTGCTGCTTCCATGGGCTCTCAGCATCCTGATCCGTCCGGCTACCTCTTCATTATTGGTGGTGATGATACCTCCATCGCCGTAACCGCCAAGATTCTTGGTCGGAAAGAAGCTAAAGCAAGCCGCATGACCTAACGTACCGGTCTTATGTCCTCTAAAAGACGCTCCTATGGCCTGGCATGCATCCTCGATCACAATTAGCTTGTAACGATTGGCAAGTTCCATGATCATATCCATGCGAGCCGGCTGTCCAAATAGATGCACCGGAATGATTGCTTTGGTACGTTTGGTAATACTGCTTTCTATTTTTTTGTAGTCAATGTTATAACTCGCTTCATCAATATCTACGAAAACCGGAGCTGCTCCTACTCTTGAAATCGCTTCTGCAGTAGCAAAAAAACTATAGGGGCTGGTTATTACCTCATCTCCCGGTCCAATCCCATAGGCATCAAGACATAGGACTAGAGCATCCGTCCCATTAGCAACGCTTACAGCAAACTTAGCGTCGCAGTAATCCGCTATCTCTTCTTCCAGCGCCTTCACATTAGGTCCCGAAATATAATTACCGCTCGATAAAACGCTTGTAATCGATGAATTAATTTCATCCTTTAATGACAAATATCCGGCCTTTAAATCGATTAAGGGAATCTTCATTTCTTTTCCTCCTTCAGCATTTCATTTTCCGGCACAGCTCTGAATTCTCGTGCAGGAACACCCTTATAGACTTTTCCCGGGAGGGCATCTTTTGTCATTACCGAACCTGCAGCAATGAAGCTTTCTTCCCCTATTACGACCCCCGGAAGCAGAATTGAACCGCCGCCCACTCTGGCTCCATCATGGATGACAGCTCCTTTTATATATTTGAAACGGTCCTCAGTACGGCCCATGAAATTATCATTCGTCGTTGTAACCATAGGAGCAATAAAGCAATTTTTCCCAATGGTAGTGTAAGCAGTAATATATGATCCGCTTTGAATCTTGGTCTTTTGCCCGATATCAACAGAGTTTTCCAGGATGGAACCCGTACCGACTATGACGTAGTCTCCAATCGTACAACGCTCCCTGACGACCGCCGAATCACCGATCAGACAGCAAGACCCAAGAACCGTTCCCGCATACACAACAGCTCCGGCTCCAATCGTCGTTCCCTCCCCTATCTCCAGTGGCTCCAGCGGTTCATCCATTTTAATGGTGCTGGTTTTAGCCGGGCGCGGTTGTCTTCCGACAACCGCATTTGATTCGATATATACATTGTCCCCGATCTTCGTTCCCGGATATATGGTTACATTGTTGCCTATGGAAACCCCGGAGCCAATCGTCACCTCATCACCGATGACAGAATAAAAACCAATACTAACATTTTGCTTAAGTCTGGCAGTTTGACTTACAGAATTCACATGTTCACACTCCAATCTGTAGTTAACTTTACTGGCTGGTTTGTCTTAATGGATTGATAAATTGCATTGATCAGATATAATACCTCCATGGCTTCCTCTCCGGAAACAAGAGGCTCCTGATTCAGGGTAATTGCCTTGATAAAATCTTCGATTACTTCTTTATGCCCCGCGGGATCTGCCTCATTATTCAGTCGATCCGCTTGAATTTGTGCTTCAGCTTCTGAAAATCGTGCAAACTTCCATTCTTTAATCTTTGATAATGTTTTGCCTCCTAACACTGCTGTACCCTGACTGCCAAAAACAGCAATACCTTCCTCCAGGTTTTCCGGATAGAGAGTGATTGCTGCTTCTATCGTTCCCAATGCGCCGCTTTTGAGCTTAAGGGTACAGACGCAGACATCCTCGTATTCTATGTTGTGAAGCCGGGTAGCACCATAAGCAAATACCTCATCCACAGGACCAAGCAACCAGTTAAAGAGATCTATGTTATGAATGGCCTGATTAAATAAAATACCCCCATCCAGTTCTTTTGTTCCTCTCCATTCTGCTGAATTAAAATATTCAGAGGTCCTATTCCATCTCAATACGGCGCTGGCGTGTGTAATTTTGCCAAACCAACCCCCGTTTACAGCTTCATTAAGAGCCCTAACCACAGCCTTTACCCGGTTGGGATGAACGACCCCCAGCTTAACCCCTTTGGATTTGCATAGCTCCACCAAGCTTTTCCCTTGGCTGGTCTCTATTACAAAGGGTTTTTCCATTAGGATATGCTTACCGGCATGTGCCGCTTTTTCCCCCATTACTGCATGCGAGCCGCTGGGGGTACAGATGATGACAGCCTCAATCTCAGGATCTTTAAGAAATTCGTCATAATTTTCATAGGTAGAAATGCCGTATTTTTCTGAAAATGAAATCATACGCTCTAAATCATTGTCGCAAGCAGCCACCAGCCTGGCATCTGCGATCTGTTCTATCGCTTTCACATGCTTCCCGGCAATATACCCGCACCCTACAATACCAAAATTAACGATGCAAACCGCCTCCCTCCGTTTACCGTCTCGGTTAAATTAAAATGATCTTATCTCTTCTCGCTTTTACATTTTTCGTAGCGTTTCTTGTATCTACAACAATGTTTGATTCATTCACTACCATCTCGTAATCAATATTTGAGTGATCGGTAATGATTAGTACCAGGTCACTTTTCCTGAGCTCTTCCTCCGATAGCTCTACCCAGTCCGCTTCAATTGCCGAACCATGAATTGACTTAATATAAGGATCATAAAAGACCAGCTCAGCTCCCTCTTCCTTCAACTTTTTCATAATTTTAAGGGCTGGAGACTCTCTATAATCGTTTATATCCTTCTTATAGGCAATCCCAAGTAAGAATATTTTTGAGCCCTTTACCGATTTTCTGGAATTATTTAAAGCTTTAACGACCTGATCTACCACTTAATAATTAACTTGAATGTTTAATTCACCGGCTAGTTCTATAAACCGGGTAGAATAATCAAATTGACGTGCCTTCCAGCTCAAATAAAAAGGATCTATGGGTATGCAATGTCCTCCGACACCCGGACCGGGATAAAAAGTTTGTATGCCAAAAGGCTTGGTGGCAGCAGCGTCAACTACTTCCCAAACGCTGATATTCATTTTATTACATAGCATCATCAATTCGTTAACCAGTGCTATATTTACGGCCCGGTAAGTGTTTTCAAAAACCTTTGTCATTTCTGCAACGGTGGGAGATGATACCGGAACAACATTTAAAATAGTCTGGGCGTAAAAGCATTGTACGACCTCCAAACACTGACGGGTCACTCCTCCTACCACCTTTGTAGTATTTTTCGTTGAGTATCTTTGATTTCCCGGATCGACTCTTTCCGGTGAATAAGCAAGAAAAAAATCTTCTCCCACCTTTAGTCCGGATGCTTCCAGCGAGGGAAGTATAAATTCCTGTGTCGTACCCGGAAACGATGTGCTCTCAAGTATAATCATCTGGCCTTTACGAAGCCTACTACTAATTTCCTTTGTAACGCTCTCAACATAAGACAAATCAGGCTCGTGATATTCATTGAGCGGTGTTGGAACACAGATAATAATGATATCCTGCCCGGGTAATACCGAGAAGTCGCTAACAGCCGTCAATGCATTCTTCCGGACTAAGGTCCGCAATTCTTCATCGTTAACATCCTGAATATAGTTCGAACCCGAATTCAGCATATTAACCCTACTGATATTTTGATCAATGCCTAAAACAGGGAAGCCAACCTTAGCCTTCTCTACGGCCAGAGGTAAACCAACGTAGCCAAGGCCGATTACACATACTTTTGCCGTTTTATCTATGATTGAATTTTTTAATTGTTGTGCAAAACAATTACTCGTTATTAATTCCTCATTATCCATTTCGGACATCCTTTCTTATTCTTAAGTATTTTGATAACTCATCATTAACATATGTCGATATTTATATAAATGTGTCCGTACAAGGTAAATATTTGTTACTCTAGGCTCTTAACAGAAATAATTTGTAATCATCTATCATTCGATTTCCGAGGACTAGAATCCGGTTTATTTTACGCGTCATTCCAAGCAAAAGGGCTGCTGCAAAACTTGTTAGTTTTGCAACAGCCCTCTCACCTCAGCGATTTATATCGCTGCCTATACATGGACTTGCCCATTAATTAAACCGTTATTTAAGCATTTGATTATTTTCAAAAAAGTCTTTCCAAGGATCATTACCCCGGATTCTCAAAAGCGCATCCTGCAACATAATACCGTCTGGTGCCACAGTGTCAAGTTCATCCCATCCGATTGGCATGGACACCCTAGCTCCTTCTCTTGCTCTCATGGAATAGGGTGCTACGCTCGTAGCTCCTCTTCCGTTTCTCATCCAATCGATGAATATCTTACCCGTACGTTTCGCTTTCCTAACATTACTTGTATAACGATCAGGCCACATCTGTTCCATAACCTCTGCTACCCGTCTTGCAAAATCATGAAAAACATCCCAGGTCACAACCGGCTTCAGAGGAACTACCACGTGGTAGCCTTTACCGCCACTTGTCTTAAGATATGAGTTCAACGACAACTCGTTAAGAACACTTTTCACATCCAACACGCCTTGACGTACTCTGTTTAAATCCATTCCTTCATCCGGGTCAAGGTCAAAAACCATCATATCTGGCATTTCAAGCGTTTCAACACTACTACCCCAAATATGATACTCCAATGTGCCCATCTGAGCTTCTGATATCAGTCCTGCTGCATTCTCTATATAAAAGTAATCTTCTGTTTCTCCATTGCTGTTAGGTACCGGTATTATAATAACCTCTTTGCTCCCCGGGCCGGGATGCTTTTTAAAAAAGCAGGTCTGCGATATTCCCTTTGGGCAGCGTATCGTGCTGAGAAGCCTATGGCTAACAAAGGGGAGCATGCGTTTTGAAACCTCCGCATAATAACGAATTACCTCCTCCTTCGTGATCTTAGGATTATCGAAAATCACCTTATCCGGATTTGAGATTTTTACTCCTTGGATAATTAAGCTATCCGAATAAACTTGTGTTGATTTCTCCTCTTCTTCGTCAGATGCTTGGCGCTGAGTTTCCTCCCCTGCTTTTTCCCTGATTACTGTCCTGGGATCCTTGTCCGTTCGCAAACCTTTGTAACTAGCCTGCCTTAACAAATTTTCCCCGGTCCATTCGGCAAACTTTATTTCTGCGACAAACTGAGGTTTAAGCCATATTATTTTTTCATTTGCCTTGAGCTTTGGCACCTCTCGGAAAGGAGAATCCATTCTCTGTATGTTTTCAAACTTTTCCACCAGTGTCCTCATTTCAGACTCACTTATGCCTGTACCGGCACGACCTGCATAAACCAGATCCTCATCTTCATATACACCAAGAAGAAGCGAGCTTACACCATACGTTCTTTTGTCGGAGAGAGTATATCCTCCAATCACGAATTCCTGTCTTTTATCACATTTCACCTTAATCCAGTCACCGTTTCTTAATCCGCTATAAATAGAGTCTGCTTTTTTTCCAACAATTCCCTCCATATCTGCCTCACAAGCCACAGAAAAGCTTTCTTTTCCTTTTCCTTTGATATGACGGCTGTAATAAAGATTTGAGGGCGCATCCTTCAAAAGCGTCTCAAGCATTTCTTTTCTATCAATCAGACGATGACTACGAAGATCAACCCCATCCAGTGCCAGAAGATCAAAGATGATATAGGTAAGATTTTTACCTTTCGGACTTTTCATATAGTTCTGAAGTGCCTGAAAGTCCGTCTTCCCAGTTGCATCTGTTACTGCGATTTCTCCGTCTAAAACCATAGCTCTCCCTGCAGAGAAGCTAATCAGGGAGGATGCTATGTCATGAAACCGATTAACATAATCGTTACCGTTCCTTGTAATCAGCCGCACACCGTTACCTTCAACAAACGCCATGATTCTGTACCCATCGTATTTAAGCTCATAAAGCCAATCCTCATCCTCAGGAATCGTCCCAACTAATTTGGCAAGCTGCACATCGGCCCTATTAAACGGATTTCTTTTAAATTTTTGATCTTCTCCCTTTTCGATTTCTTCTATGGTGCGACCGGTTCGGATGCTGGTAACAAATTCGGATATTCCGTCAGAGTCTTTGACATACTCATCTTTCTCTTTCAGTAAAAGCCAGTTATCCTCTGCCTTTTCTGTCTTTCCTTTTATCCGAATTAAGGCCCACTTACCCTTAAGTCTTCTGCCTTTCAGTACGAACTTCAGTGCGCCTTCATGCAATCCCTCTTCCACATTACCATAAGGCTCCCAGAGGCCTTCATCCCATATCATGACTACCCCTCCGCCATATTCCCCTTTGGGTATACTTCCTTCAAAATTCCTATATTCCAGAGGATGGTCCTCAACATGTACTGCAAGTCTTTTATCCCCAGTTTTATAGGAAGGGCCCTTTGGCACTGCCCAACTTAAAAGAACACCTGCCCACTCCAGACGAAAATCATAATGTTCTTTGCGTGCCATGTGGTGTTGGATAACAAATCTCAAGCCCTCTTCTGAATAATCTGCTACCCCTTCAGGCTCTAGGGTTCTTTCAAAATTCCTTTTTTGATTGTACTCTTTTAAGTCTCCTATCATATATTATGCCGTTTCTTTGTCAGCCTTAGCTTTTTCGACACTTGCTCTTAGGGCCTCCATAAGATCGATTACCTTACCTTCGCTTACAGGTTCAGCAGCCACAATCTCCTGGCCAGAGATTTTTGCTTCGATAAGCGAGCGGAGTCTCCACTGGTATTCGTCTTTATATTTCGCAGGGTCAAAGGGCGTATCCATTGAATTAATCAGAATTTTCGCCATGTTTAGCTCCTGCTCGGATACATCTGGTTTGTTATACTGTTTTTGAAGCGTCTTGACCTCATCGGCATAGAACATGGTGGAAATGAGAATGCCCTCTTCTCGTGGAATGATTGCCATTAGTGTGTCCTTTGTTCCCATGACAGTTTTACCAATTGCAATCTTTTGTTCAGCCATCAGAGCTGACCTGAGCAGCTCGAAAGCTTTTTCACCTCCAGCCTCAGGTGCAGCCTGATAGGTCTTTTCATAATAGACAGGTGAAATCTGATTTAACTGGGCAAAATGTAGGATTTGGATTGACTTTTCCTTCTCCGTTTTAATTTTTTCTATTTCTTCGTCTTTAATTATGACATACTTGTCCTCATCATACTCATAACCCTTTACGATATCTTCCCCTTTAATTTCCCTTCCGCAATGGACGCAGGTTTTCTTATAACGGATACGGCTATTGTCATCCTTATGCAACTGATTAAAATGAATGTCTTTATCCTGTGTAGCTGTGAACACCGCAATCGGAATTGCGACCATACCAAAAGTTATCACCGATTTACGTGACATCATAGCAAATCACCTCCAATTCTTATTGTTTCCAGCTGAACTGCTAATATTCGGTATTTTATTCAAAAATAGCAAAAGCCCCGGCCAATAAAGGCCGGGGTGGTTCTTAATGCTTAGCGTAAACTTCTCTTTTTAATACACCAATAAAAGGGAGATTTCTATATTTTTCGGCGTAATCAATACCATATCCTATAATGAATTCATCAGGAACTTCAAACCCCTTATAATCTATATTAATCTCAATTTCCCTTCTTGCAGGTTTATCCAAAAGAGTACAGATTTTTAAAGATTTCGGATGACGGCTTAATAGGTTATGCTTTAAATATGCCAAAGTCAGTCCTGTATCTATAATATCTTCTACGATAATAATATTTTTCCCTTCAATATTATCCTCTAAATCTTTTAATATACGAACTACACCACTAGTTTCTGCAGAATTACCATAACTTGAGACTACCATATAATCAATATAAGCAGGTAAATTAATTTGTCTTATTAAATCCGATAAAAAAACACTTGCACCTTTTAAGATACCTACAAGCATAACCTCCTCACCAGCATAATCTTTTGAAATCTCTTCTCCTAATTCGTGTATTCTTTTTGCTAATACATTCTCATCCAATAAAATTGTTTCTACATCTTTTAACATGATTAACCTCTTTCTAACCATAAGGGGAATACTTTTTGCCCCATAGGCGTTCTTTCAAAATTTCTTCCTTATTCTTTAATGATAAACTAAAATGTTATTACCTTCATCATCTACGATAAATGAATTAACTAGAATTATCAAGAACTATTTTCTCTACTTCTCAATCTGCCTTCCCATCTGATCCACCTTATATTCACCGGTATAGATTAGCTGTGATACCGGCACGATCTCATAATTCTTTTCATGAAGACCGATTATGAGGGGCCTCTTTTCTGCCCTATTACATAGGACAACTTAAATATGTCTTTAATACCCTTTCATCTTATTAGGCAGAAGAATACGAAACAGGAATATATTTCTGGAGTCCATCCACAATAGAATAGTAGATAAAATTATGGACAACATAAAAATATCAATATTGTCGCAGCGGAGTTTGGCTATCAGAAAGCAGTATATGATATGTCAGTAATTGTAACCCAAAGAATGAAATTAGCTTAAAAACTGTGGAGAAACAGGATTAATTTTAGGTTTACTTTGCCCCAAATAAAAAATATCGAGTATTCCTTCAGACTTTAGAATGGATTACTCGATATTTTTTATTTACATTACCAATGTATCCGTTGAATATTAACTCTGATACGTATAATGGAACTGCTTATATATGGTATACTAATTTTCCTTCCATACCCCTTCGTTTATCTTTCGTATTTCTGCTACGGGTATTTTAGGAATTCTATCATAGGTTAGTAATCCGTTTGTTTCTTGTTCAACATCTGCTAGTTGTGTATAACAAAAACCTTGTACTAGATCAGATTCCATTAACGAACTGATGATGTCATGATATCTCTGTAAAAAATCATCCTTAGTCTGTGCAACTGAATAGCACCATCCTTCTATCCCATCTACATGAATGTCTAAGCCACCGCACTCACTTATGATTATTGGCTGTTTCTTATATTCCCATTTGGACACATACAACGG